>NZ_CP133784.1:4600182-4928129 GCF_034353875.1 Pseudomonas sp. MH9.2 | reverse complement strand
TGGCTCCTCTCGCGGCCAAGCGACGCCGCTTAATTAAAGGAGATCCACCTTTCATGCGTTTTATTCCGCACGTGACCGTGGCAACCGTCATCGAAGACGAGGGCCGTTTCCTGATGGTCGAGGAAGTCGCTGAGGGCCGAGCCGTATTTAATCAGCCTGCCGGGCATTTGGAAGCCGACGAAAGTCTGATCCAGGCCGCTCTACGCGAAACACTGGAAGAAACCGGCTGGGATGTGGAGCTGACCGGCGTGATCGGCATCTACCTGTACACCGCCCCCAGCAACGGCGTGACTTACCAACGCGTCTGCTTCGCCGGCAAGCCATTGCACCAACGACCCGATTACACGCTCGACGAGGGCATCATTGGACCACGCTGGCTCACTCGAGAAGCGCTTATGGAGCAGCGCGACCGCTGGCGCAGCGAACTGGTGATGCGCTGCATCGACGATTATTTGACCGGCGAACGCTTCGGTTTAGGCTTACTGCGTGAGACTGCTTGATCACGGCCTGTTAGAATTGCGTCCTTTTTGAAGCCACCCATTGAATTCCTATGCGTGATCCAGCCCCCCACGATCCAGCTCCTCATGATCCAGAAAGGACCCGCGTCATTGTCGGTATGTCCGGCGGCGTGGACTCTTCCGTCTCTGCCCTCCTGCTGATTGAGCAGGGCTATCAGGTGGAAGGCCTGTTCATGAAGAACTGGGAGGAAGACGACGGAACCGACTATTGCACCGCCCGCGAAGACCTGGCCGATGCGCAGGCCGTGTGCGACAAAATCGGCATCAAACTGCACACCGCCAACTTTGCCGCCGAGTACTGGGACAACGTGTTCGAGCATTTCCTGGCTGAATACAAAGCCGGACGTACGCCCAACCCGGACATCCTTTGCAACCGCGAGATCAAGTTCAAGGCATTTCTCGATTACGCCATGATGCTCGGCGCAGACCTGATCGCTACAGGCCATTACGTCCGTCGTCGCGACATCGACGGCCGCACCGAACTGCTCAAAGGCCTGGACCCGAACAAGGACCAGAGTTACTTCCTGCATGCTGTGGGCGGCGAGCAGATCGCCAAGACCCTGTTCCCGGTCGGCGAGCTGGAAAAACCTGCCGTGCGCGCCATCGCGGAAAAACACGAACTGGCCACAGCAAAGAAAAAAGACTCCACCGGCATCTGCTTCATCGGTGAGCGTCGTTTCAGCGACTTTCTCAAGCAGTACCTGCCCGCCCAGCCCGGCGAGATCAAGACGACCGAAGGCGAAGTCATCGGCCACCATCATGGACTGATGTATCACACCATCGGCCAGCGCCAAGGGCTCGGCATCGGCGGTTTGAAAGACGCGAGCGACGACCCGTGGTACGTACTGGCCAAGGACCTGGAAAACAACGAGCTGATCGTCGGTCAGGGCAATGATCATCCGTGGCTGTTCTCCCAGGCACTGACGGCGTCGGAAATTTATTGGGTCAACCCGATCGATCTGAGCACCCCACGTCAACTGACCGCTAAAGTGCGTTATCGCCAAAGCGACCAGAAATGCACGCTTGAACAGACAGCCACCGGCTACCGCGTCACGTTCGAAGAACCCCAGCGCGCAGTCACACCAGGCCAGTCCGTGGTGTTTTACGAGGGCGAAATCTGCCTGGGAGGCGGCGTCATCGAAGTGGCCGAGCCTTGGCACAGCAAGGACAAGCGCTGATGACTCCGATGCAAGAGCAACTGGTCGCCTTGGGCGGTGTATTCCAGGCGGCCGTGCTGGTCGACAAGATTGCCAAAACTGGCCAGGTCAGTGAAGCGGCGCTCGGCTGCATGCTGGGTAGCCTGCTGGTCATGGACCCCAAAGACACACTGGAAGTCTACGGCGGTGACGACCTGAACCTGCGCGAGGGTTATCGTTCGTTGGTCAGCGCACTGGAAAGGGACCCGACCAGCCTGCAACGCGAACCACTGCGTTATGCCCTGTCGATGCTGGGCCTGGAGCGGCAATTGGCCAAGCGTGACGACCTGCTAGAAGTAATCGGCAAACGCTTGCCGCAGATCAAGTCCCAGGTTGAGCATTTCGGCCTGGTTCACGACAACGTAATTGCCGCGAGCGGCGCGCTTTATCAGGACACACTGAGCACATTGCGCCAACGAATTCAGGTTCATGGCGACATGCGTAATCTGCAACAACCCAACAATGCGTCGAAAATTCGCGCCCTGCTGCTGGCCGGTATTCGCTCCGCGCGATTATGGCGACAGCTGGGCGGTCATCGCTGGCAATTGGTCATCAGCCGTCGCAAGCTACTCAAAGAGCTTTACCCGATGTTGCGCGGCTGATTCGCAACGCTGTACGGCTACCCCTTGAACACCGACACTATTAACTATTGCGCGCTCTACGCTGGTCAGTCCGAACAGAACTGACCAGCATTTCATGTATGATATGCGCCCCTTTTCGTTGCCCGACTGTCCGAGAGCACCCCATGCAGCTTTCTTCGCTCACTGCGGTTTCCCCTGTTGACGGCCGCTACGCCGGCAGAACCCAGGCCCTGCGCCCGATTTTCAGTGAATACGGCTTGATCCGTTTTCGCGTCATGGTTGAAGTACGCTGGCTTCAGCGCCTGGCTGCTCATCCGCAAATCACTGAAGTTCCGGCCTTTTCGGCTGAAGCCAACGCGATCCTCAATACGCTGGCCGAGGACTTCTCCACCGTCCACGCCGAACGCGTCAAAGAGATCGAGCGCACCACCAATCACGACGTCAAGGCCATTGAGTACCTGCTCAAGGAACAGGCCGCCAAGCTGCCTGAGCTGGCCAATGTCAGTGAGTTCATCCACTTTGCCTGTACCAGTGAAGACATCAACAACCTGTCCCACGCGCTGATGCTGCGCGAAGGTCGCGACGGTGTGTTGCTGCCACTGATGCGCCAGATCGCCGAATCCATTCGCGAGCTGGCCGTACGCTTCGCTGACGTACCGATGTTGTCGCGCACCCACGGCCAACCAGCATCTCCGACCACTCTGGGCAAAGAGCTGGCAAACGTGGTCTATCGCCTGGAGCGCCAGATCGCTCAGGTGGCTGCTGTTCCGCTGCTGGGCAAGATCAACGGCGCAGTCGGCAACTACAACGCGCACATCTCGGCTTACCCGGACATCGACTGGGAAGAGAACGCACGCGCGTTCATCGAAGACGAACTGGGTCTGGGCTTCAACCCCTACACCACGCAGATCGAACCGCACGACTACATCGCCGAGCTGTTTGACGCGATCGCTCGTTTCAATACCATCCTGATCGACTTCGACCGCGACATATGGGGCTATATCTCCCTGGGGTATTTCAAGCAGCGCACCATCGCTGGCGAAATCGGCTCATCGACCATGCCGCACAAGGTCAACCCTATCGACTTCGAAAACTCCGAAGGCAATCTGGGTATCGCCAACGCTCTGTTTCAGCACCTGGCCAGCAAGTTGCCGATTTCCCGCTGGCAGCGCGACCTGACCGACTCCACCGTTTTGCGTAACCTGGGCGTGGGCTTCGCCCATAGCATCATCGCGTATGAAGCCAGCCTTAAAGGCATCAGCAAACTGGAACTCAACGCGCAAAAAATCGCCGCCGAACTGGATGCGTGCTGGGAAGTGCTGGCCGAACCGATTCAAACGGTCATGCGTCGCTACAACATCGAGAACCCGTACGAAAAGCTGAAAGAGCTGACGCGGGGCAAGGGCATCAGCGCTGAAGCACTGCAAACTTTCATCGACGACCTGGAAATGCCTGCGCAAGCCAAGGCTGAGCTGAAAAAGCTCACCCCGGCCAATTACATCGGCAATGCCGTGGCTCAAGCCAAGCGCATTTGACCCGCAACAACTTTTGCACACGCCCGGCTGTGCCGGGCGTTTTCATTTCAAGGGCTTACAAATGAATCCTGATATTCCTCTTCAACTTCTGGGCGGCATCAGCGCGCGTGAATTCCTGCGTGACTACTGGCAGAAAAAACCGCTCCTGATCCGTCAGGCGCTGCCGGACTTCCAGAGCCCGATCGACGCCGACGAACTGGCCGGCCTCGCCCTGGAAGAAGAGGTTGAGTCCCGTATAGTTCTCGAGAATGGCGAGCGCCCTTGGGAACTGCGTCGCGGTCCGTTTACCGAAGACGAGTTCAGCAAGCTGCCAGAACGCGACTGGACCCTGCTGGTGCAAGCGGTTGATCAGTTCGTACCCGAAGTCAGTGAGCTGCTGGAGAACTTCCGATTCCTGCCCAGCTGGCGCATCGACGACGTCATGATCAGCTTCGCCGTGCCAGGCGGAAGCGTTGGCCCGCACTTTGATAACTACGATGTGTTTCTGCTGCAGGGCCAGGGCAAACGCCACTGGCAGATAGGCCAAATGTGCGATTCCGAGACCCCACTGCTGAAACACGCAGACCTGCGCATCCTCTCGGGCTTCGAAGTCACTGATGAGTGGACCCTGGAACCGGGCGACATGCTGTATTTGCCGCCGCGCCTGGCCCATTGTGGCGTCGCCGTGGATGACTGCATGACCTATTCGGTCGGTTTCCGCGCGCCAAGCGCAGCTGAGGTGCTAACGCACTTCACCGACTTCCTCAGCCAGTTCCTGCCGGACGAAGAACGCTACACCGACGCTGACGTACAGCCGGTCAGCGATCCGCACCAGATCCAGCGTGACGCCCTCGACCGTCTGAAAAGCTTGTTGGCCGAGCACATGAGCGACGAGCGGTTGCTGTTGACCTGGTTTGGCCAATTCATGACCGAGCCACGCTATCCCGAGCTGGTCGTCGGCCCCGAACTGGAAGAAGAAGACCTGTTCCTCAGCCTGGAGCAAGGGGCGATACTGATCCGTAACCCGAGCGCGCGCCTCGCCTGGTCTGAAGTCGATGACGACCTTCTGTTATTTGCCAGCGGTCAGAGTCGGCTGTTGCCGGGTAATCTGCGCGAACTGCTCAAACTGATCTGCGCTGCCGACGCATTGCACAGCGAAAACCTCGACCCATGGCTGGCCGATGAATATGGACGCAACCTGCTCTGCGAGCTGGTCAAACAAGGAAGTCTGGGGTTTGCCGATGAATAAGATCTCCGTACGTGTCGCCGATTGGCAGAAAGATAACGCCGACATTCGGCGTATCCGGGAAGCCGTTTTTATCGCAGAACAATGCGTACCACCTGAACTGGAATGGGATGCCGAAGACGCCAGTGCAGTGCACTTTCTGGCATTTGAGGGTGACTTTCCCATTGGCACTGCCCGCTTGCTGCCTGACGGTGAAATCGGGCGCCTATCGGTGCTCAAAGACTGGCGCGGCCTGAAAGTCGGTGATGCACTGATGGAAGCAGTGATTGGCGAAGCCGAGCGCCGCGGCCTGAAGCAACAGATGCTCAGCGCACAGGTCCAGGCCACACGCTTCTATGAGCGCCTGGGCTTTGTCATTGTCAGCGGAGAGTTTCTCGAAGCCGGGATCCCTCACGTCGACATGGTGCGCGGCGCAGCATAATCGCTAGACTTAGCGAAGATGCATCCCTGACGCCCCGCCCGCTTCACCCTAGGCTAACTATGCTGAGGTCGAAGATGTCGGGGCGTTTTTTTGCCTGCGATTCAACCTGGCCCAACCCGGGCCGATAACTGTCAAACTCACGCCTTTACGCGCTCAATTGCGGAGATAACGGACATGTTCCTACGCACCCTGTTCACGTCACTGCTGCTGGCCTGCAGCTTTAACGCCATTGCCGCGACGGAAGTCGTCCCCCTGAACTATCGCACCAGTGACGACCTGCTGCCGGTGGTCAGGTCTTTTCTGGGCAATGAAGGCACGGTCAACGCTTACAACAACCAACTGATCGTTAATGCCGAGCCAGAAAAAATTCAGGCGTTGCGCAGCCTGCTCTCGCAATTGGACAAGGCGCCCAGACGGCTGCTGATCAGCGTCGACACCAGCGACAGCAACGCCCAAAACGACCAGGGCTACGCCACCAATGGCACCGTGCAGACGCAAAACGGCGATGTCAGCGTCCGCAGCCAGACCCGTATCATCCATAGCGGCACTGACAGCCGTGACGGCGGCGTGCAACAGGTTCAAGCCAGCGAAGGCACGCCTGCGCTTATTCAGGTAGGCCAGTCCGTCCCCCTGACGACGACCCAGACCGACGCCTATGGGTACACGCAAAGCCAAACCCAATACCGCAATGTCACCCAAGGCTTCTACGTCACTGCCAGTCTGACGGGCGAGACTGTGCACCTGAGCATTAGCACCAACCACGATCGCATGAACCAGGAACAGCCTGATGTCGTTAACGTGCAAAGCACCGACACCCAGGTCAGCGGTCGGTTGGGCGAGTGGATTACCCTTGCCAGCGTCAGCGAGCAATCCCGGGCAGATCAACAGGGACAGGTGCAGCGCTATATCACACAAGGCCGGAGCGATATGACGTTGCGCGTGAAAGTCGAGACACTGGACTGATGCTCTAGACTGAACACCGAGACCAAAGCACCCCAAACTGACTGCATGGTCGTATTAGACCAAAGATGTAGTGCTCTACAAAAAGCACTACAAAACATTTGACGGGTCAAAATTCACGAGGCATGATTGCCCCGCTCCCGCTTATCAGAGGCTCTGCAAAGAGCTTTCGAATCGCCGCTCTAACTTACACACCTGAGCCGATTCGTGTCTGGACCGCCCACAAGGCAGTTTGACGAGGTTGCGACTGGATCGAAGTTGTCCCGAGGGACGGAAGCGTAATACGGTAGATCGGCAATACCTCTGCATGATCGCATCAAGGCATCCACGAGCCAAACTGCGAACATCAGACATGCCCTCAGCCTCACACTCTTCCCCTCTCGAGCTTCTCGACCTTCTGTCGCGCCCTGCCAAACCCCAGCTCGACCGCTTAAGTTTCTGACAAGCGAGCAGCCAGCAACGCGCCCTCTGAAAACCAGGGCGTTTTGGCGGAGCAAGAATTTTCCACCCAAAACCTATGCGACGAGGTTTATCTCCATGGCACTGACACGCGAACAGCAAATTGCAGCTCTTGAAAAAGACTGGGCTGAAAATCCACGCTGGAAACACGTGACCCGCAATTACTCGGCCGCTGACGTTGTCCGCCTGCGTGGCTCGGTTCAGCCTGAACACACGCTCGCCAAGCTGGGCGCTGAAAAGCTATGGAATCTGGTCACCCAAGGTGCCAAGCCTTCCTTCCGTCCCGACAAAGATTTCGTCAACTGCATGGGCGCCCTGACTGGCGGCCAAGCAGTGCAACAAGTCAAGGCTGGCATCCAGGCGATCTACCTGTCTGGCTGGCAAGTAGCTGCGGACAACAACTCCGCCGAATCGATGTACCCTGACCAATCGCTGTACCCAGTGGATTCGGTTCCAACCGTGGTCAAGCGCATCAACAATTCGTTCCGTCGTGCTGACCAGATCCAGTGGAAAGCCGGCAAGAACCCAGGTGACGAAGGCTACATCGACTACTTCGCACCAATCGTTGCAGACGCTGAAGCCGGTTTCGGCGGCGTACTGAACGCTTACGAGCTGATGAAAAGCATGATCGAAGCTGGCGCTGCTGGCGTTCACTTCGAAGACCAACTGGCATCCGTGAAGAAATGCGGCCACATGGGCGGCAAGGTTCTTGTGCCAACCCAGGAAGCCGTACAGAAGCTGACCGCTGCCCGTCTGGCTGCGGACGTTGCTGGCGTACCGACCATCATCCTGGCCCGTACCGACGCTAACGCTGCTGACCTGCTGACCTCCGATTGCGACCCTTACGATAAGGAATTCGTGCTTGGCGAACGTACTCCAGAAGGCTTCTACAAGGTTCGCGCCGGTCTGGACCAGGCTATCTCCCGCGGCCTGGCTTACGCACCGTACGCCGACCTGATCTGGTGCGAAACCGCCAAGCCGGATTTGGCCGAAGCACGTCGCTTTGCCGAAGCGATCAAAAAGGAATACCCGGACCAACTGCTGTCCTACAACTGCTCGCCTTCCTTCAACTGGAAGAAAAACCTGGACGACGCGACCATCGCCAAGTTCCAGCGCGAACTGTCGGCCATGGGCTACAAGCACCAGTTCATTACTCTGGCTGGCATCCACAACATGTGGCACAGCATGTTCAACCTGGCGCACGACTACGCCCGCAACGACATGACTGCCTACGTGAAACTGCAAGAGCAAGAGTTCGCTGACGCCGCCAAGGGTTACACCTTCGTGGCTCACCAGCAAGAAGTCGGCACTGGCTACTTTGACGACGTCACCACCGTGATTCAGGGTGGCGAGTCCTCCGTGACCGCGCTGACCGGCTCGACTGAAGAAGAACAGTTCCACTGATACCGCTTAGCCACCTAAGCAAGCGGCCATTCCAGACCGTTTAAAGAGCAACTGGAATGCCACATGACTAACGCCCCGACTGGTTCGGGGCGTTTTTTTTGCTGAAGCTTTTGTGGCAGCCTCAGCCGAGCGTGATACCGGCCCAATCGTTGAAGCAGGTCCTGACCTCCCCAGGAGGAGCAGCACTCGCACGAGGCATCACGTGAGTCCTTAAACATTGATCCAGAGCGGTATTTAACGCCTAAAAAAGAGTAAAACAGCGAATCTCGCAACTGCGATACACGGCATATAAAGACAACTTCTCCGCTTTAACCATGAGCAACAGTTTAAAAACCCCCACAGATGACATCAATTATCATTTGTGCGTGTCGACCTTCATTACACCCCTGACAAAACACATTCAACAAAACTCCGGCTAATGCCCGCAGCGTATGGCCTGCGCCTGTTTTTAAGGTCTCAATGTCCTAAAGTATTAGAATAATTTCGCTATAGAAAATTTACTTGCTACCTGTTTACCCATAAAATCATCGCGATAGATTTCGATGCGACATATCGTCACTGCTTTATTTCTTTATCAAGCTCAGAGACCTTTGCTCTCTGCCAAGGATTACCAGAATGCCCGAATCGACAGGTCTGATCGCCCATAACTGGGGCTTCGCCATTTTCCTTTTGGGTGTTGTCGGCCTCTGCGCCTTCATGCTCGGCGTATCCAGCCTCCTGGGCAGCAAAGCCTGGGGGCGCAGCAAAAACGAACCGTTTGAATCCGGCATGCTGCCCACGGGCGGCGCCCGTCTGCGGCTTTCGGCAAAATTCTATCTGGTCGCGATGCTTTTCGTGATCTTCGACATTGAAGCCCTCTTTCTCTTTGCCTGGTCTGTGTCCGTCCGCGAAAGCGGCTGGACCGGATTCGTCGAAGCACTCGTTTTCATAGCAATTCTGTTGGCAGGTCTTGTCTACCTATGGCGGGTTGGGGCGCTCGATTGGGCTCCTGAAGGTCGTCGTAAGCGGCAAGCGAAGCTAAAACAATGAGGCTTTGTCGATGCAATACACTCTCACCAGGATCGACCCGGATGCGCCTAATGAGGAGTATCCAATCGGTGAACGGGAAACCGTTTCCGATCCGTTAGAAGATCAAGTCCACAAAAACATCTACATGGGCAAGCTTGAAGACGTGCTGAACGGTGCGGTCAACTGGGGGCGTAAAAACTCCCTGTGGCCGTACAACTTCGGCTTGTCGTGCTGCTATGTGGAAATGACCACCGCCTTCACGGCGCCCCATGACATCGCCCGCTTCGGTGCCGAGGTTATCCGGGCATCACCGCGCCAGGCGGATTTCATGGTTATTGCCGGGACCTGCTTCATCAAGATGGCGCCGATCATCCAGCGCCTCTACGAGCAAATGCTCGAGCCCAAGTGGGTCATCTCCATGGGTTCGTGTGCTAACTCCGGTGGCATGTACGACATCTATTCAGTGGTCCAGGGGGTCGACAAGTTCCTTCCCGTGGATGTCTACGTGCCTGGCTGCCCGCCACGCCCCGAGGCTTTCCTGCAAGGATTGATGCTGTTGCAGGAGTCTATCGGCCAGGAGCGTCGCCCCCTTTCCTGGGTCGTCGGTGATCAAGGCGTCTATCGCGCCGAGATGCCGTCGCAAAAGGAACAGCGCCGCGAACAGCGTATCCAGGTTACTAACCTGCGCAGCCCCGACGAAGTCTGATCCCACTCTTTCTTTTTACAAAAGAGACAAGACTCTGGGTTCATTCTTTACGTTGACCGAAAGCGATCGAGACCATGACTGCAGGCACCGCTCTGTACATCCCGCCTTACAAGGCTGACGACCAAGACGTCGTCGTTGAATTGAATACCCGTTTTGGCCCTGAGACGTTCACCGTCCAGTCAACCCGTACCGGCATGCCGGTGCTATGGGTTGCGCGTGCCAAACTGGTCGAAGTGCTGACCTTTCTGCGCCAGCTGCCAAAACCCTACGTCATGCTGTATGACCTGCACGGTGTCGACGAACGCCTGCGCACTCATCGCCACGGCTTGCCGGGTGCCGACTTCAGCGTGTTCTACCACCTGCTGTCGATCGAGCGTAATAGTGACGTAATGATCAAGGTGGCCTTGTCTGAGGGCGACCTCAGCTTGCCGACCATCACCGGCATCTGGCCTAACGCCAACTGGTACGAGCGTGAAGTGTGGGACATGTTCGGCATCGACTTTGCCGGCCACCCGCACCTGACCCGGATCATGATGCCGCCGACTTGGGAAGGTCATCCGCTGCGCAAGGACTTCCCGGCTCGCGCTACCGAATTCGATCCGTTCAGCCTGACTCTGGCCAAACAACAGCTCGAAGAGGAAGCCGCACGTTTCCGCCCTGAAGACTGGGGCATGAAGCGTTCGGGCGCGAATGAGGACTATATGTTCCTCAACCTCGGCCCGAACCACCCTTCGGCTCACGGCGCATTCCGCATCATCCTGCAACTCGACGGTGAAGAGATCGTCGACTGCGTTCCGGACGTCGGTTACCACCACCGTGGCGCCGAGAAGATGGCCGAGCGTCAGTCATGGCACAGTTTCATTCCGTACACCGACCGTATCGACTACCTCGGCGGCGTGATGAACAACCTGCCGTATGTCCTTGCGGTCGAGAAGCTGGCCGGTATCAAGGTGCCGGAAAAAGTCGACACCATCCGCATCATGATGGCCGAGTTCTTCCGTATCACCAGCCACCTGCTATTCCTGGGGACATACATTCAGGATGTGGGCGCAATGACCCCGGTGTTCTTCACCTTCACCGACCGCCAGCGCGCTTATACCGTGATCGAAGCCATCACCGGCTTCCGTCTGCACCCGGCCTGGTACCGCATTGGTGGTGTCGCTCACGACCTGCCACGCGGCTGGGAAAAACTGGTCAAAGACTTCGTTGAATGGCTGCCCAAGCGCCTGGACGAATACCAGAAAGCCGCTTTGGACAACAGCATCCTGCGCGGCCGGACCATCGGCGTTGCGGCATACAACACCAAGGAAGCGCTGGAATGGGGCGTCACTGGCGCCGGCTTGCGTTCCACCGGTCTGGACTTCGACCTGCGCAAGGCACGCCCTTACTCGGGCTACGAAAACTTCGAGTTCGAAATACCGCTGGCCGTCAATGGCGATGCCTATGACCGCTGCATCGTGCGTGTCGAAGAGATGCGCCAGAGTATCCGGATCATCGACCAGTGCATGCGCAACATGCCGGAAGGGCCGTACAAGGCGGATCACCCGCTGACCACGCCGCCGCCGAAAGAACGCACCTTGCAGCACATCGAAACCCTGATCACGCACTTCCTGCAAGTTTCGTGGGGCCCGGTCATGCCGGCCAACGAATCCTTCCAGATGATCGAAGCGACCAAGGGTATCAACAGCTATTACCTGACGAGCGACGGCGGCACCATGAGCTACCGTACCCGGATTCGCACCCCAAGCTTCCCGCATCTGCAACAGATCCCTTCGGTGATCAAAGGCAGCATGGTCGCGGACTTGATTGCGTACCTGGGTAGTATCGATTTCGTTATGGCCGACGTGGACCGCTAAGCATGAACAGCACGCTTATCCAGACAGACCGTTTCGCATTGAGCGAAACAGAGCGCTCGGCCATCGAGCACGAGATGCATCACTACGAAGACCCGCGCGCGGCGTCTATCGAAGCACTGAAGATCGTCCAGAAGGAACGCGGCTGGGTGCCTGATGGCGCTGTTTATGCTATTGGCGAAATCCTTGGCATTCCGGCCAGCGACGTTGAAGGGGTGGCGACGTTCTATAGCCAGATCTTCCGTCAGCCTGTCGGCCGTCACATCATTCGCGTCTGCAACAGCATGGTTTGCTTCATCGGTGGCCACGAGTCAGTGCTCAGCGAAATCCAGACTTCACTGGGTATCGGCTTGGGTCAGACCACCGCTGACAACCGCTTCACCTTGCTGCCCGTCTGCTGTTTGGGCAACTGTGACAAGGCTCCGGCCGTGATGATCGATGACGATACTTTCGGCGACGTGCAGCCTGCTGGCGTAGCCAAAATGCTGGAGGGTTACCTATGACCATCACGTCTTTCGGCCCCGCCAACCGCATCGCGCGTACGGCAGAAACTCACCCGCTGACCTGGCGCTTGCGCGATGACGGCGAACCGGTCTGGCTTGATGAATATCAAACCAAAAACGGTTACGCCGCCGCACGCAAGGCTTTCGCCGAGCAGTCGCCTGACGAAATCGTTCAGGCAGTCAAGGACTCCGGCCTCAAGGGTCGGGGCGGCGCAGGCTTTCCCACGGGGGTGAAGTGGGGCCTGATGCCCAAAGATGAGTCCATGAACATCCGCTACCTGCTGTGCAACGCGGATGAAATGGAGCCCAACACCTGGAAAGACCGGATGCTGATGGAGCAACTGCCCCATTTGCTGGTCGAGGGCATGCTGATCAGCGCCCGGGCGTTGAAAGCCTATCGTGGCTACATCTTCCTGCGCGGCGAGTACACCACTGCGGCCAAGAACCTCAGACGCGCCGTGAAAGAAGCAGAAGCGGCCGGTTTGTTGGGCAAGAACATTCTGGGCACCGGTTTTGATTTCGAACTGATCGTCCACACCGGCGCCGGGCGTTATATCTGCGGCGAAGAAACCGCACTGATCAATTCCCTGGAAGGCCGCCGCGCCAACCCACGCTCCAAACCGCCCTTCCCGGCCGCTGTCGGCGTCTGGGGCAAGCCGACGTGTGTCAATAACGTCGAGACTTTGTGCAACGTGCCAGCCATCGTCGGCAACGGCAACGACTGGTACAAATCCCTGGCCCGTGCGGGCAGCGAAGACCAAGGCACCAAGCTGATGGGCTTCTCCGGCAAGGTTAAGAACCCTGGCCTGTGGGAACTGCCTTTCGGCCTGCCCGCACGCGAGTTGTTCGAAGACTACGCAGGCGGCATGCGCGATGGCTTCAAGCTCAAGTGCTGGCAGCCAGGTGGCGCCGGTACTGGCTTCCTGCTCCCTGAGCACCTCGACGCCCAAATGTACGCCGGTGGCATTGCCAAGGTCGGCACGCGGATGGGTACGGGTCTGGCCATGGCCGTCGACGACAGCGTCAACATGGTTTCCCTGCTGCGCAACATGGAAGAATTCTTCGCCCAGGAGTCCTGTGGATTCTGCACCCCCTGCCGCGACGGCCTGCCGTGGAGCGTGAAGATCCTGCGCGCTATCGAACACGGCGAAGGCCAACCGGGCGATATCGAAACGCTGTTGGGGTTGGTCAACTTCCTCGGCCCTGGCAAGACCTTCTGTGCCCACGCACCGGGCGCAGTGGAACCTCTGGGCAGCGCAATCAAATACTTCCGGCCGGAATTCGAGGCGGGTATCGCGCCACAGCGTGATGCCAACGCGACCCTGGCCCAACGCCCGATTGTGGTTGGCGCATAACAAGACAGAAAAGGTCGGTAGCCCATAAAGCCGCCGACCTCATACCCGATGACGCCTTACAGGCTGTTTGATACGGGTAGCACCGAGATTCCATTAGCCACGCCCGCTGACAACGGGCCAACGAAGAACTTTGAACCATGGCCACTATCCACGTAGACGGCAAAGCGCTCGAGGTCGATGGCGCAGACAACCTGTTACAGGCATGTCTGTCGCTGGGCCTCGATATTCCTTATTTCTGCTGGCACCCCGCCCTTGGCAGTGTTGGCGCTTGTCGCCAATGCGCAGTCAAGCAGTACAGTGACGAGAACGACAAACGTGGTCGTATCGTCATGTCCTGCATGACCCCCGCCACTGACGGCAGCTGGATTTCCATCGACGACGAGGAGGCCAAGGTCTTCCGCGCCAGCGTCGTCGAATGGCTGATGACCAACCACCCGCACGACTGCCCGGTCTGCGAAGAAGGCGGTCATTGCCACCTGCAAGACATGACCGTAATGACCGGTCACAACGAGCGTCGTTATCGCTTCACCAAACGGACTCACCAGAACCAGGAACTCGGCCCGTTCATCGCTCACGAGATGAACCGCTGCATCGCCTGCTACCGTTGCGTGCGCTTCTATAAAGACTACGCTGGCGGCACTGACCTGGGTGTATTCGGCGCCCACGACAACGTGTACTTCGGCCGGGTCGAAGATGGCGCACTGGAAAGCGAGTTCTCCGGTAACCTCACCGAAGTCTGCCCGACCGGTGTGTTCACCGACAAGACTCACTCCGAGCGCTACAACCGCAAGTGGGACATGCAGTTTTCGCCAAGCATCTGCCATGGTTGCTCCAGCGGCTGCAACATCAGCCCTGGCGAGCGCTACGGTGAGATCCGTCGTATCGAAAACCGCTACAACGGTTCGGTCAACCAGTACTTCCTGTGTGACCGTGGTCGTTTCGGTTATGGCTACGTCAACCGTGAAGACCGTCCACGCCAGCCACTGTTGGCTGATGGCCACGTCAAACTGAGCCTCGACACTGCGTTGGACAAGGCTGCAGATTTGCTCCGCGGCCGTAACATCGTCGGTATCGGCTCACCCCGCGCCAGCCTGGAAAGCAACTTCGCCCTGCGCGAACTAGTCGGTGCCGAGCACTTCTACTCGGGTATCGAAGCCGGTGAGCTGGAACGCCTGCGTCTGATCGTCAAGGTGCTCAATGAGAGCCCGCTGCCGACCCCGACAATGCGTGACATTGAAGATCACGATGCGATTTTCGTCCTCGGCGAAGACCTGACCCAAACTGCAGCACGTATGGCCCTGGGCCTGCGTCAAGCCGTCAAGGGCAAGGCCGAAGACATGGCTGCGGCGATGAAAGTCCAGCCGTGGCTCGATGCCGCAGTGAAGAACATCGGTCAGCATGAATTGAACCCGCTGTTCATCGCGAGCCTCGCCGAGACCCGTCTCGATGACATCGCCGAAGAGTGCGTTCACGCAGCCCCCGACGACCTGGCGCGAATCGGCTTTGCCGTCGCCCACGCCCTGGACGCCAGCGCGCCCGCAGTCGAAGGCCTGGACACCCAAGCCCTCGAACTGGCCCAGCGCATCGCCGCTGCCCTGCTCGCAGCCAAACGTCCGCTGATCATCTCTGGCAGCTCCCTGGGCTCGACCGCACTGATCGAGGCCGCAGCCAACATCGCCAAGGCATTGAAGCTGCGCGACAAGCAAGGCTCAATCAGCCTGATCGTCCCGGAAGCCAACAGCATGGGCCTGGCAATGTTCGGCGGTGATTCCCTCGACGACGCGTTGCAGGCTGTGATTTCCGGCAAAGCTGACGCCATCGTGGTGTTGGAAAACGATCTGTACCACCGCGTCGACGCTGCCACGGTCGATGCTGCGTTCAACGCTGCGAAAGTCGTGATCGTCGCTGACCATCAGAAAACCCCGACCAGCGATCGCGCTGATCTGGTACTGCCGGCCGCCAGCTTTGCTGAAGGCGACGGTACCCTGGTCAGTCAGGAAGGTCGCGCCCAGCGCTTCTTCCAGGTGTATGACCCGACTTATCTGGACGCCAGCATTCTGGTCCACGAAGGCTGGCGCTGGTTGCACGCCCTGCGCAGCACCCTGCTGAACAAGGCAGTGGACTGGACGTTGCTCGATCACGTCACCGAAGCCTGCGCAGCCAGCACCGCGCAATTGGCCGGGATCGTCAACGCGGCACCGTCTGCGGCGTTCCGGATCAAAGGTTTGAAACTGGCGCGTGAACCATTGCGTTACAGCGGCCGCACGGCCATGCGCGCCAACATCAGCGTGCATGAACCGCGTACTTCACAAGACAACGACACCGCGTTCTCCTTCTCCATGGAAGGTTATTCGGGTTCGGCAGAACCTCGTCAGCAGGTGCCTTTCGCCTGGTCGCCGGGCTGGAACTCGCCACAAGCCTGGAACAAGTTCCAAGACGAAGTCGGCGGTCACCTGCGTGCAGGTGATCCGGGAACTCGCTTGATCGAAAGCAAGGGTGATGGTCTGTCCTGGTTCGCCAGCATACCGGGCGCATTTTCCCCGGCTCGCGGTACATGGCAAGTAGTGCCGTTCTATCACCTGTTCGGCAGCGACGAAACATCGTCCAAAGCCGCACCGGTTCAGGAACGCATTCCAAAAGCCTACGTGGCGCTGGCCAAATCCGAAGCGGATCGTCTGGGTGTCAATGATGGCGCCATGCTCAATCTGAGTGTTGCCGGTCATACCCTGCGTCTGCCGCTGCGGATCAATGAAGAGTTGGGCGCCGGTCTCGTGGCCCTGCCTGCCGGTCTGACTGGAATCCCGCCTGCGGTGTTCGGCAAAACCGTTGATGGTCTGCAGGAGGCAGCGCTATGACCTGGTTTACCCCTGAAGTGATCGACTCGATCATCTCGGTCGTCAAAGCCATTGTGATTCTGCTGGCCGTCGTGGTCTGCGGCGCGCTGCTGAGCTGGGTCGAGCGTCGTTTGCTCGCCCTTTGGCAGGACCGTTATGGTCCGAACCGGGTTGGCCCTTTCGGTGCTTTCCAGATCGCTGCCGACATGATCAAGATGTTCTTCAAGGAAGACTGGACACCACCGTTCGCCGACAAGGTGATTTTCACCCTGGCACCGGTCGTGGCCATGAGCGCCTTGCTGATTGCGTTCGCAATCATCCCGATCACCCCGACCTGGGGCGTGGCGGATCTGAACATCGGCTTGCTGTTCTTCTTCGCCATGGCCGGCTTGTCGGTCTATGCGGTGCTGTTCGCCGGCTGGTCGAGCAACAACAAGTTCGCCCTGCTCGGCAGTCTGCGGGCTTCAGCTCAGACCGTGTCCTATGAAGTGTTCATGGGCCTGGCGCTGATGGGCATCGTGGTGCAGGTTGGCTCGTTCAACATGCGCGATATCGTCGAGTACCAGGCACAGAATCTGTGGTTCATCATTCCGCAGTTCTTCGGCTTTTGTACGTTCTTTATCGCAGGCGTTGCGGTGACTCACCGTCACCCATTCGACCAACCGGAAGCAGAACAAGAGTTGGCCGATGGTTACCACATCGAATATGCCGGCATGAAGTGGGGCATGTTCTTCGTCGGCGAGTACATCGGTATCGTGCTGATCTCGGCGCTGCTGGTGACCTTGTTCTTCGGCGGCTGGCATGGCCCGTTCGACATCCTGCCTTCGCTGTCGTTCTTCTGGTTCGCCCTGAAGACCGCGTTTTTCATCATGCTCTTCATTCTGTTGCGCGCCTCTATCCCGCGTCCACGGTATGACCAGGTGATGGATTTCAGCTGGAAATTCTGCCTGCCGCTGACCCTGATCAATTTGCTGGTGACCGCTGCGATCGTGTTGTTGAACACGCCCGCTGTCGCGGCTCAGTGAGGATAAAGACCCATGCTCAAGTATCTGTTTGACATCGTGCATGGCACCTACACCCAGCTTCGCAGCCTGGTGATGGTGTTCTCCCATGCATTTCGCAAGCGCGACACGCTGCAGTACCCGGAAGAGCCGGTGTACCTGCCGCCGCGCTACCGCGGCCGTATTGTCCTGACCCGCGACCCTGACGGTGAAGAGCGTTGCGTAGCCTGCAACCTGTGCGCCGTGGCCTGCCCGGTTGGCTGCATCTCGTTGCAGAAAGCCGAAACCGACGACGGTCGTTGGTACCCGGAGTTTTTCCGCATCAACTTCTCGCGCTGCATTTTCTGTGGCCTCTGCGAGGAAGCCTGCCCGACCACCGCGATCCAGCTGACACCGGATTTCGAAATGGCCGAGTTCAAACGTCAGGATCTGGTTTACGAGAAGGAAGATCTGCTGATCTCCGGCCCTGGTAAAAACCCTGATTACAACTTCTATCGCGTTGCCGGTATGGCCATCGCCGGTAAGCCTAAAGGCTCCGCGCAGAATGAAGCCGAACCGATCAATGTGAAGAGCTTGCTGCCTTAAGGAAGAAAGATGGAATTCGCTTTCTATTTCGCATCCGGCATCGCTGTTGTGTCCACCCTTCGGGTGATCACCAACACGAACCCGGTGCACGCCCTGCTCTACCTGATCATTTCGTTGATCGCCGTCGCCATGACCTTTTTCAGCCTCGGTGCTCCCTTTGCCGGCGTACTGGAAGTCATCGCTTACGCAGGCGCCATCATGGTCCTGTTCGTGTTTGTGGTGATGATGTTGAATCTGGGCCCTGCCTCGGTGCAGCAAGAACGTACCTGGCTCAAACCCGGTATCTGGATCGGCCCGATGGCGCTGGGCGTAGTGCTGCTCGCCGAGCTGCTCTACGTGCTGTTCGCCAATCCGAGCGGCGCTGCCATCGGTCACACCACGGTGGATGCCAAAGCGGTAGGTATCAGCCTGTTTGGTCCTTATCTGCTGGTGGTGGAACTTGCCTCGATGCTGCTCCTCGCAGCAGCGGTAACGGCATTCCATCTCGGCCGCAACGAGGCGAAGGAGTAAAGCCATGAATGCAATCCCTCTTGAACACGGTCTGGCGGTCGCCGGCATCCTGTTCTGCCTCGGTCTGGTCGGCCTGATGGTACGGCGCAACATCCTCTTCGTGCTGATGAGCCTGGAGATCATGATGAACGCGTCTGCTCTGGCGTTCGTCGTTGCCGGTAGCCGTTGGGCGCAGCCGGATGGACAAATCATGTTCATCCTGGTGATCAGCCTTGCAGCCGCCGAGGCCAGTATCGGCCTGGCGATCCTGATGCAGCTGTATCGCCGCTTCCACACTCTCGATATCGACGCTGCCAGCGAGATGCGCGGATGAACCTTCTCTTTCTGACTTTCGTATTCCCCCTGATCGGTTTCCTGTTGCTCGCGTTCTCCCGTGGACGCATCTCGGAAAACCTTGCCGCGCTGATCGGCGTTGGCTCCATCGGACTGTCGGCCATCGTGACAGCCTGGATCATCTGGCAATTCAACGTCGCACCGCCTGAGGGTGGTCACTACACCCAACTGCTGTGGCGCTGGATGTCAGTGGACGGCTTCGAACCGAACTTCGCCCTGTACCTTGATGGTCTGTCCGTGACCATGATGGGTGTGGTGGTGGGTGTAGGCTTCCTGATCCACCTGTTCGCTTCCTGGTACATGCGCGGTGAGGCCGGTTACTCGCGCTTCTTCGCCTACACCAACCTGTTCATCGCCAGCATGCTGTTCCTGATCCTCGGCGATAACCTGTTGTTCCTGTACCTGGGTTGGGAAGGCGTGGGCCTGTGCAGCTATCTGTTGATCGGTTTCTACTACAGCAACCGCAACAACGGTAACGCCGCGCTCAAGGCCTTTGTCGTCACCCGCATCGGCGACGTGTTCATGGCCATTGGCCTGTTCATCCTGTTCCAGCAACTGGGTACGCTAAATATCCAGGAGCTTCTGGTGCGTGCACCGGAGCATTTCAGTGCCGGTGATTTCTGGATTGTGCTGGCAACCTTGATGCTGCTCGGTGGTGCGGTCGGTAAATCCGCGCAACTGCCGCTGCAAACCTGGCTGGCAGATGCAATGGCGGGCCCAACGCCTGTGTCGGCATTGATCCACGCCGCGACCATGGTGACCGCCGGTGTCTACCTGATCGCACGGACCCACGGTCTGTTCGAACTGGCACCCGATGTCCTGCATCTGGTCGGTATCGTCGGTGGCGTAACGCTGGTGTTGGCAGGTTTCGCGGCATTGGTGCAAACCGACATCAAACGTATCCTTGCCTACTCGACGATGAGCCAGATCGGCTACATGTTCCTGGCGCTGGGTGTGGGTGCCTGGGAAGGCGCGATTTTCCACTTGATGACTCACGCCTTCTTCAAGGCGCTGCTGTTCCTCGCGTCCGGTGCGGTGATCGTTGCCTGCCACCACGAGCAGAACATCTTCAAGATGGGCGGTCTGTGGAAAAAACTGCCACTGGCCTACGCCAGCTTCATCGTCGGTGGCGCTGCGTTGTCTGCCCTGCCACTGCTGACCGCCGGTTTCTACTCCAAGGATGAGATTCTTTGGGAAGCCTTCGCCAGCGGTAACCATGCGCTGCTGTATGCAGGCCTGGTCGGCGCGTTCATGACGTCCCTGTATACCTTCCGCCTGATCTTCATCACCTTCCACGGTGAAGCGAAGACCGAAGCGCACGCCGGTCACGGTATTGCTCACTGGCTGCCGCTGTCGGTGCTGATCATTCTGTCGACCTTTATCGGCGCACTGATCACCCCACCCTTGGCCGGTGTCTTGCCGCAGAGCGTCGGCCATGCCGGTGGTGAAGCCAAGCACAGTCTGGAAATCGCCTCGGGGGCCATTGCCATGGCCGGTATCCTGCTCGCGGCCATGCTGTTTCTCGGCAAGCGTCGCTTTGCTACTGCTGTCGCCAACAGCGCTCCGGGGCGGTTCCTTACGACCTGGTGGTTCGCGGCATGGGGCTTCGACTGGCTGTACGACAAGCTGTTCGTCAAACCTTATCTGATGATCAGCCATGTGCTGCGCAAAGACCCACTCGACCACACCATTGGTTTGATCCCGCGTCTGGTCAAGGGCAGTCATAACGCCCTGAGCCGCACCGAGACCGGCCAACTGCGTTGGTACGCTGCCTCAATGGCTGCAGGCGCTGTATTGGTGCTAGGCGCCATCGTGCTGGTTGCGGTCTGACATGAACCTTGCGAATTTGCGAAAGGAATTGAGCCCGTCATGATTCTGCCTTGGCTAATCCTGATCCCCTTTATCGGCGGCCTGCTGTGCTGGCTGGGTGAGCGCTTCAGCTCTACCCTGCCACGCTGGATTGCGCTGTTGACCATGTCTCTGGAACTTGCCCTCGGCCTCTGGCTGTGGACCCATGGAGACTTCCACTTTGCTCCGGCGCCTGGCGTCGACCCCACATGGGTTGTCGAATTCAAGCATCAGTGGATCGAACGCTTCGGCATCAGTGTGCACCTGGCCCTAGACGGCCTGTCGCTGCTGATGGTGTTGCTGACCGGCCTGCTCGGCGTGCTGTCGGTGTTGTGTTCGTGGAAAGAGATCCAGCGTAACGTTGGCTTCTTCCACCTCAACCTGATGTGGATCCTGGGCGGCGTGGTTGGCGTGTTCCTCGCCATCGACCTGTTCATGTTCTTCTTCTTCTGGGAAGTGATGCTGGTGCCGATGTACTTCCTCATCGCGCTCTGGGGTCATAGTTCATCGGACGGCAAGAAGACCCGGATCTACGCGGCGACCAAGTTCTTCATCTTCACTCAAGCCAGCGGCCTGATCATGTTGGTGGCGATCCTGGGTCTGGTGCTGGTCAACTTCAACACCACCGGTGTGATCACGTTCGACTACACCGAGCTACTCAAGACGAAGCTGGCACCCGGCACTGAATACATTCTAATGCTGGGCTTTTTCGTCGCCTTCGCGGTGAAGCTGCCAGTCGTGCCGTTCCACTCCTGGCTGCCGGACGCTCACGCTCAAGCACCGACCGCAGGTTCCGTCGATTTGGCCGGTATCCTGCTGAAAACAGCTGCTTATGGCTTGCTACGCTTCGCCCTGCCGCTGTTCCCCAACGCATCGGCAGAGTTCGCGCCCATTGCCATGACCCTGGGCCTGATCGGTATCTTCTACGGTGCGTTCCTCGCGTTCGCCCAGACCGATATCAAGCGCCTGGTCGCGTTCTCCAGCGTCTCGCACATGGGGTTCGTGTTGATCGGTATCTACTCCGGTAGCCAGCAAGCCCTGCAGGGTGCCGTGATTCAGATGCTCGCTCACGGCATCTCGGCAGCCGCACTGTTTATCCTCAGCGGCCAGTTGTACGAACGCATGCACACCCGTGATATGCGCGAAATGGGAGGGTTGTGGTCACGCATCGCTTACCTGCCAGCGATCAGCCTGTTCTTCGCGGCCGCGTCCCTCGGCTTGCCTGGCACCGGTAACTTCGTTGGCGAGTTCCTGATTCTGATGGGCACTTTTGTCAGCGCGCCCTGGATCACCGCGATTGCAACGTCTGGCCTGGTACTCGGCTCGGTCTACTCGTTGATCATGATCCACCGCGCCTACTTCGGCCCTTCCAAGTCGGATGCAGTTCTGGCCGGGATGGATGCACGTGAATTGATCATGGTGCTGGGGCTGGCGGCACTGCTGGTCTGGATCGGCATTTACCCGCAACCGTTCCTCGATACCTCTGCCGCTACGATGCATGGCGTGCAGCAATGGCTCGGCACCGCCTTCACTCAACTTGCTTCGGCCCGGTAGAGCATTATGGACCTGACGATTCAACACTTTATTGCGCTTGCGCCGCTGCTGATTACCAGCGCCACGATTGTCGTGGTGATGCTGGGTATCGCTTGGCGTCGCAATCATTCGCAAACATTCCTGCTCACCGTGGCCGGACTCAACCTGGCACTCCTGTCGATCTACCCGGCGCTTAAAGTTGCGCCACTGGTGGTGACACCTCTGCTGAAAATCGATAATTTCGCCTGCTTGTACATGGCGCTGATTCTGGCCTCGACCTTGGCGTGCGTGACCTTGGCGCACGCCTATCTCGGCGAGAAGGCTTCGGGCTACCCCGGTAACCGCGAAGAGCTTTACCTGCTGATTCTGCTGGCGTCTGCCGGTGGTCTGGTATTGGTCAGCGCGCAACACCTGGCAGGCCTGTTCATCGGTCTGGAACTGCTGTCGGTGCCGGTCTACGGTATGGTGGCTTACGCCTTTTTCAACAAGCGCTCACTCGAAGGCGGCATCAAGTACATGGTGCTGTCGGCCGCAGGGTCTGCATTCCTGTTGTTCGGTATGGCGCTTCTGTATGCCGAAGCTGGCAGCTTGAGCTTCAGCGGTATCGGTTTGGCCCTGGCGGCGACCGGCCTGCCTAGTCCGATTGCGACATTGGGCCTGGGCATGATGTTGGTGGGCCTGGCATTCAAGCTGTCACTGGTGCCATTCCACCTGTGGACCCCGGACGTTTACGAGGGTGCCCCTGCACCGGTGGCGGCTTTCCTGGCCACCGCGAGTAAAGTTGCAGTGTTCGCTGTCCTGGTGCGACTGTTCCAGATATCCCCGGCGGCCAGCAGTGGCGTGCTCCACGATGTGCTGGCGGTCATTGCAGTCGCTTCGATTCTGATCGGCAACCTGCTGGCGCTGACTCAGACCAACCTCAAGCGTCTGCTCGGTTATTCGTCTATCGCCCACTTCGGCTACCTGATGATCGCACTGGTTGCCAGCAATGGCATCGCAGTCGAGGCGATCGGCGTGTACCTGGTGACCTACGTGATCACCACACTCGGCGCTTTCGGTGTCGTCACCCTGATGTCCTCGCCTTACAGCGGTCGTGACGCAGACGCTCTGTTCGAATACCGTGGCCTGTTCTGGCGTCGTCCGTACCTGACTGCAGTGATGACCTTGATGATGCTATCGCTGGCGGGTATCCCGCTGACGGCCGGCTTCATCGGTAAGTTCTACATCATCACCACGGGCGTCGAGTCGCACCTGTGGTGGTTGTTGGGTTCGCTAGTCATCGGCAGCGCCATTGGCGTGTTCTATTACCTGCGAGTGATGGTCACACTGTACCTGGTCGAGCCCAAGCTGCACCGTCACGATGCTCCATTCAACTGGGCACAACGTGCCGGCGGTGTGATGCTGCTGGTGATTGCAGTCCTGGCCTTCGTTCTGGGTGTCTACCCACAACCATTGCTGGACATGGTGCAACACGCAGGCCTGCAACTGGTCAGCTGATACGTTGAAGTACAAAAAACCCTGCTCACGCAGGGTTTTTTTTGCGAGAAATCTAGCCAGGCAAACGCATGGCCCACTTGGCCCGACAAACAAACCCCAGCGGCCACCACTGGCGCGATGACAAACCCGAACACCCCGAACGCCTTGCCAAATCATGCCGCTGAGCAGGATGTAAGCCGCCGTTCGATCAACCAGGTCATGGGGTATCGCGAAAGCGGGATAAGGCCGTTGCGGCCTTATCCCGAGCAGGTCAGATGCGGAACTGCCCAACCAGTTTGCCCAAGCGTTGACCCAGGTCTGCCAGACTGCGCGAAGTCTGTGCGCTTTGCTGGGTTTGGTCGGCGACACTGTCCACCGATTGGGCTATCTGATGCACGCTGCGGTTGATCTCTTCAGCCACTGCGGTCTGCTCTTCGGCGGCGCTGGCAATCTGCGCGTTCATTGAGTTAATCGTACCGATCAGCGCCGCAATCGTGTCCAGCGAGACACCTGCTTCATTGGCTCGCGCCGACGTACCATCGCCCGCCTCACTGGAGCGACGCATGGAGTCTACGGCGCCCTGCGTGCCCAATTGCAGACGATCGATCATGCCCTGAATCTCTTGGGTACTCTGCTGGGTCCGGCTGGCCAACGCACGCACCTCATCTGCTACCACGGCAAAGCCTCGTCCGGCCTCCCCAGCCCTCGCGGCCTCAATCGCCGCGTTTAGCGCCAGCAAATTGGTCTGATCAGCAATCGAGCGAATCACTCCGAGCACACTCACAATCGAAGACACATCATTCTGTAGGCTGTCCAAGGACGTGCCGCTGCTACGGATGTCATCAACCAACGCATGGATCTGCTTGATACTGCCATCCACCACACGCTTGGCCGCCTGGCCTTCCACGTCGGTCTGTTGGGCAGCTACTGCGGCGCCTTGTGCACTTTTAGCCACCTCATGAGCCGCTGCGGACATTTCGTTGATCGCGGTAGCTACTTGATCGGTTTCGTGACGCTGACGCTCCATCGCTTGCTCAGAGCGATGGGCCTGGTCGGATACTTCGCTGACCAATCCTGTCAGTTGCGTGGTCATTTCGGTAATTTGACGGACCATCCCATGAATTTTGTCGACGAAGCGGTTAAATGAGCTGGCCAGATCGCCTAACTCATCCCCGCTAGTGACCACCAGGCGACGAGTCAGATCGCCTTCGCCAGCGGCAATATCGTCTAGATTGGCTTTCATCAAACTCAATGGACGCACAATGGTGCCCGCCAGGACCGCCCCAACAATGGCAATCAACACCAGCAGCAGCAGAGCAACGCCGATGATGCTCAGCAATATCTCCTCCAGGCGCGCATCAACGTTCTTCTTGACCTCCATGACCTGAGCTTCGATCCCATCCAGATTGACGGCGGTACCAATGACCATATCCCACTTGGGCAGGTATTCGGTGTAAGCGAGCTTGGGAATCAATACTTGAGAGTTGCCGGGCAACGACGACGAGTATTGTACGTAATGGGTGGCTGCCTTGCCGACCGCGACCAGTTCGCGGTTGACATAGACCCCATTGGGATCGCGGGCGTCTTTGAAGCTTTTACCAATGTCTTCCGGGCTGCTTCCCTTAAACAGACGTACCGCTTCCGAGTCGTAGCCGAAGAAGTAACCGTCCTTGCCATAGGTAATAGTGGAAAGCATTTTCACCACCTGCGCTCGCACGGCCACGTCCCCAGGGGCCGCCGCGTCATACAAAGGCTTGATGGTACCCAGCGCGACGGCGACGTAGCTTTGCAGTGTGGCTTTGGTTTCGTTGAGCAGACGCTGTCGGGTGTCCTCGACCTCCTTTTTTGCCTGTCCCTGCAACATCAACACCGTGGTAGCGCTGATTACCAGAGCAAAAATCAACACCGGCAGGACTGCCAATGACAGTACTTTGGTCTTCAAATTAAGACGCATAAGTTTCCACTCTTATTGGTATTCCAATGTTTAGGTCGCAACGTTTTATTGGTTAGCGGCCCCAACCCTAAAAAGTTGAGAAGCGTCCGTCAGCTTTGTAGCCAAAAGCGTCTTTTATTGTCGGGATGAAGAAAAAATGTGAATCGCAGATAGCGATAAAATCTCCCGCTCTATCCGCTGGAAAGATATCTCCATGTCGCTCAGTCAGCGTTCCATTCAATGGAAATTAACGGTGGTACCCGAGTGATCGAGCATCGTTCGCTCGGGAAGATCAATGTGTACCTGAAGCCCGCCCAGAGGGCTGGACAGCAACTTCAGCTGACCGCCCCATGCATCGACAATGTCACGCACGATACCTAGTCCCAAGCCGTGGCCGTTGACCTGTTCATCCAGCCGTGACCCACGGCCGAGCACCTCGTCGCGACGAGTCTCAGGAATACCAGGGCCGTCATCATCGATCAGCAAACAATAACTCTTCGACCGGTGCGTAATACTCAGACGCACCACGCTGTCGGCCCACTTGCAGGCGTTGTCCAGCAGATTGCCCATCAATTCAAGAAGATCCTCCCTGTCCCATGGCAAACGCAGGCCGGGCGTAACCACCCAGCTCATTTCCAAGTGATCGCCATGGATCATACCCAGTGTTGCGAACAGCCCCGGCAACTCGGCGTCACAATCGAACTGCGCACCGGGCAAGGCGTCTCCAGACAGGCGTGCACGGTTCAATTCACGGGTCAGGCGCTGTTGAATCTGCTCCAGTTGTTCGCGCAACGTACTGCGCAAGGCTGGGTAAGCATCAAGCGTTTCACTGGCAGCCAGACTCACCAGCACCGCGAGAGGCGTTTTCAATGCATGCCCCATGTTGCCGAGAGCATTGCGTGAACGCTTGAGGCTGTCCTCGGTATGAGCGAGTAAGTGGTTGATCTGCGCAACCAACGGCTCAAGCTCGACCGGCACTTGATCATCAAGCTGTGAGCGCAGCCCCTGCTGCAACTGGGCGATCTGCTCTCGCGCATTCTCCAGTGGCCTCAGCGCACGACATACTGTGAGGCGCTGCAGGACGAGGATCAAAATCAACGCCGCACCCCCCAAACCCAGGCCAATTTGCTGCACACGCTGAAAGCTGGCTTCCACCGGCGTGTAGTCTTGAGCCACGGTAATGGAAATCACCTGTCCGAATCGACGGTAGTCCGCACGCAGAACCAGCAATGACTGACCGCTTTGTCCCAGCTCGAAATTGGTGTGCAGACCCGGCGTTTCCGGGGTGGGGAACTCAATATCCCACAGCGAGCGGGAGCGCCAATGCCCTCCCGGAAAGTCGACCTGGAAATAATGGCCCGAATAAGGCTGCTGGTAGGCAGGTGTCAGGTGACGCTCATCCAGCTGAAGGCCTTCTGGACCCCGCGCAAGTGCTACCAACAGGTTCTGGCTTTCATTGCGCAGCCCTGATTCCAGGTAGCGCTGCAATCCCAGCTCAAACAACCACAAGCTGGTCTGAGCCAATACCAGCCCTATGATAAGCAGCACACTGATCAATCCCAGACTGAGACGAGCCTGTATGGACCTCACTCGACTTCCTCACCGAAGCGATAGCCTTGACCACGACGCGTCTCGATCACCGTGCGGCCAAGTTTGCGCCGCAGGTGATTGACATGAACTTCGATCACATTTGAGTCGCGTTCGCTTTCACCGTCGTAGAGATGCTCGGCCAAATGGCTTTTGGACAATATCTGCTCGGGATGCAGCATGAAGTAGCGCAGCAAACGAAATTCAGCTGCGGTCAGCTGAATTTCAACGCTGCCCTGGGCCACGCATTGACGGCCCTCATCCAGATGCAAACCCGCTGCCTCTAGCCTGGGCTTATTGGCCAGGCCATGTGACCGCCGCAGCAATGCTTGAATTCGCAGCTGTAGCTCTTCAGGGTGAAAAGGTTTGCTCAGGTAGTCATCGGCACCCGCCTTGAGCCCTTCAATGCGCTCAGCCCATGAGCCTCGGGCGGTCAGAATCAAGACCGGGGTAGCCAAACCACTGGCACGCCATTGCTGAAGTACGTCGAGACCCGGCAAACCGGGAAGCCCCAGGTCCAGGATAATCAAATCATAGGGTTCACTGCCCCCCTGATACACCGCGTCACGTCCATCGGCAAGCCAGTCTACTGCATAGCCCTGGCGTTTAAGCCCGGCGACCAGTTCATCTGCCAGCGGCACATGGTCTTCAACCAGTAACAGCCGCATCAATCATCTTCCTTGTCCTTTAATAATCGACTGTCGCGAGCGTCGAACTTCAACTCCCGAACCACACCTTCCACAGTCAGCAACTCTATGTCATAGAGGTATACGCCGTGTTTCTCCTCAAGCTCAGCCTCCAACAGCTTTGAGCCTGGGTAACGCCCCAGAGCTAGCCCTATCAGTTGATCGAGCGGCTGGATCACTCCTTGCTGGCGTAATTTCAGCGCTTCGTCCTGATCCAGGTCCCGCGCGCACAGCTCAGAGCAGAACAGAGCCAGGAGCAATGCGAAAAACCTGTAAGGATGCTCGCTTACTTTCATTACGTGTCCTGATGGTCCTTGAGAACCTGGCCGCTGGCGGCGTCCACTTCCACACCCCAATCAACGCCCTGCAGGTCACGCAGTTCGACCTGATAGACATGCTTGCCGTATTCCTCTTCAAGCCCGGTATCGGTAATCGCTGAGCCAGGGTGTTTAGCCAACGCGTCAGCATCAAGCTTTTCGAATGACTGAATAGTACCCGCATCTCTTAACTTCAACGCCTCACCCGGGCCTAAATCCCGAGCCAGGGCGATACCTGCGGTAAACGTAAGAGCTGCGACAGTGAGCAGTGCTGTGACGGCTTTCATATCAGGCCTCCTTAGAAATAAATGCTTTGCACGACTACAAAGATAAACAGCTCAACTTAATTGAAGCTGAATTTATCTGGCCAGGTGCCATCATCCATCAGGCGTTCAAGCAAGCAGCTTACAGCGTACTGGCCTGCGGTTTGTTTTAGCGCATAGGACAAACCATTGCTGCTAAACTGCTCGCCTGCTTTTATCGCCCTGGCGATAGCCACTTTCTAGAGTCGAATACACTGTGGAAATTTTCAAAGAGTTCACCTTCGAATCCGCACACCGCCTGCCCCACGTTCCTGAGGGCCATAAGTGCGGACGTCTGCATGGGCATTCATTTCGCGTGGCCATCTATTTGGCGGGAAAAGTCGACCCTCATACCGGTTGGATTCGTGACTTTTCCGAAATCAAAGCGATCTTCAAGCCTCTCTATGAGCGTCTCGATCACAACTATTTGAACGACATTCCGGGCCTTGAAAATCCAACCAGCGAAGTCTTGGCAAAATGGATTTGGGATCAGCTGAAGCCTTTGCTACCAGAACTCTCAGCCATTCGTATTCATGAGACCTGTACAAGCGGTTGTGAATACCGCGGCGACTGAGCTGAATTCAGCCATAAAAAAACCACCAGATAGGTGGTTTTTTTATGGCTATCGATTTTGTACCGCATGCAAGTGCAGGCTCTCGATGCGAGCGGACTGAAGCTTTTCGATGGTCGCCGTAAGCAACTCTTGAGCCCTATTTTCCTCGCACACAAACAAAACCCCTGTTTGCGTAAGCAAACAGGGGTTTCGGAATTCAATCTTGACGATGACCTACTCTCACATGGGGAAACCCCACACTACCATCGGCGATGCATCGTTTCACTGCTGAGTTCGGGATGGGATCAGGTGGTTCCAATGCTCTATGGTCGTCAAGAAATTCGGCTGCCGGATCGTCGTGCTTGCGCGCAACGGGCCAACTAATGGGGATGTGATAGATCTGTGGGTTGTTGCCAATTTTCGGTTTGTGTCGTCTTCACACACCGCAATCTGCTCTTTCGACGCAAATTGCTTGGGTGTTATATGGTCAAGCCTCACGGGCAATTAGTATTGGTTAGCTCAACGCCTCACAGCGCTTACACACCCAACCTATCAACGTCGTAGTCTTCGACGGCCCTTCAGGGGACTCAAGGTCCCAGTGAGATCTCATCTTGAGGCTAGTTTCCCGCTTAGATGCTTTCAGCGGTTATCTATTCCGAACGTAGCTACCCGGCAATGCCACTGGCGTGACAACCGGAACACCAGAGGTTCGTCCACTCCGGTCCTCTCGTACTAGGAGCAGCCCCTCTCAAATCTCAAACGTCCACGGCAGATAGGGACCGAACTGTCTCACGACGTTCTAAACCCAGCTCGCGTACCACTTTAAATGGCGAACAGCCATACCCTTGGGACCGGCTTCAGCCCCAGGATGTGATGAGCCGACATCGAGGTGCCAAACACCGCCGTCGATATGAACTCTTGGGCGGTATCAGCCTGTTATCCCCGGAGTACCTTTTATCCGTTGAGCGATGGCCCTTCCATACAGAACCACCGGATCACTAAGACCTACTTTCGTACCTGCTCGACGTGTCTGTCTCGCAGTCAAGCGCGCTTTTGCCTTTATACTCTACGACCGATTTCCGACCGGTCTGAGCGCACCTTCGTACTCCTCCGTTACTCTTTAGGAGGAGACCGCCCCAGTCAAACTACCCACCATACACTGTCCTCGATCCGGATAACGGACCTGAGTTAGAACCTCAAAGTTGCCAGGGTGGTATTTCAAGGTTGGCTCCACGCAGACTGGCGTCCACGCTTCAAAGCCTCCCACCTATCCTACACAAGCAAATTCAAAGTCCAGTGCAAAGCTATAGTAAAGGTTCACGGGGTCTTTCCGTCTAGCCGCGGATACACTGCATCTTCACAGCGATTTCAATTTCACTGAGTCTCGGGTGGAGACAGCGCCGCCATCGTTACGCCATTCGTGCAGGTCGGAACTTACCCGACAAGGAATTTCGCTACCTTAGGACCGTTATAGTTACGGCCGCCGTTTACCGGGGCTTCGATCAAGAGCTTCGCGTTAGCTAACCCCATCAATTAACCTTCCGGCACCGGGCAGGCGTCACACCCTATACGTCCACTTTCGTGTTTGCAGAGTGCTGTGTTTTTAATAAACAGTCGCAGCGGCCTGGTATCTTCGACCGGCATGGGCTTACGCAGTAAATGCTTCACCCTCACCGGCGCACCTTCTCCCGAAGTTACGGTGCCATTTTGCCTAGTTCCTTCACCCGAGTTCTCTCAAGCGCCTTGGTATTCTCTACCCAACCACCTGTGTCGGTTTGGGGTACGGTTCCTGGTTACCTGAAGCTTAGAAGCTTTTCTTGGAAGCATGGCATCAACCACTTCGTGTGCCTAAGCACACTCGTCATCAGCTCTCGGCCTTAAGATCCCGGATTTACCTAAGATCTCAGCCTACCACCTTAAACTTGGACAACCAACGCCAAGCTGGCCTAGCCTTCTCCGTCCCTCCATCGCAATAACCAGAAGTACAGGAATATTAACCTGTTTTCCATCGACTACGCTTTTCAGCCTCGCCTTAGGGACCGACTAACCCTGCGTCGATTAACGTTGCGCAGGAAACCTTGGTCTTTCGGCGTGGGTGTTTTTCACACCCATTATCGTTACTCATGTCAGCATTCGCACTTCTGATACCTCCAGCAAGCTTCTCAACTCACCTTCACAGGCTTACAGAACGCTCCTCTACCGCATCACCTAAGTGATACCCGTAGCTTCGGTGTATGGTTTGAGCCCCGTTACATCTTCCGCGCAGGCCGACTCGACTAGTGAGCTATTACGCTTTCTTTAAAGGGTGGCTGCTTCTAAGCCAACCTCCTAGCTGTCTAAGCCTTCCCACATCGTTTCCCACTTAACCATAACTTTGGGACCTTAGCTGACGGTCTGGGTTGTTTCCCTTTTCACGACGGACGTTAGCACCCGCCGTGTGTCTCCCATGCTCGGCACTTGTAGGTATTCGGAGTTTGCATCGGGTTGGTAAATCGGGATGATCCCCTAGCCGAAACAGTGCTCTACCCCCTACAGTGATACATGAGGCGCTACCTAAATAGCTTTCGAGGAGAACCAGCTATCTCCGAGCTTGATTAGCCTTTCACTCCGATCCACAGGTCATCCGCTAACTTTTCAACGGTAGTCGGTTCGGTCCTCCAGTTAGTGTTACCCAACCTTCAACCTGCCCATGGATAGATCGCCCGGTTTCGGGTCTATTCCCAGCGACTAGACGCCCTATTAAGACTCGCTTTCGCTACGCCTCCCCTATTCGGTTAAGCTCGCCACTGAAAATAAGTCGCTGACCCATTATACAAAAGGTACGCAGTCACCCAACAAAGTGGGCTCCCACTGCTTGTACGCATACGGTTTCAGGATCTATTTCACTCCCCTCTCCGGGGTTCTTTTCGCCTTTCCCTCACGGTACTAGTTCACTATCGGTCAGTCAGTAGTATTTAGCCTTGGAGGATGGTCCCCCCATATTCAGACAAAGTTTCTCGTGCTCCGTCCTACTCGATTTCACTGCAAAGAGATTTTCGCGTACAGGGCTATCACCCACTATGGCCGTCCTTTCCAGAACGTTCCGCTAATCTCAATACAGCTTAAGGGCTGGTCCCCGTTCGCTCGCCACTACTAAGGGAATCTCGGTTGATTTCTTTTCCTCAGGGTACTTAGATGTTTCAGTTCCCCTGGTTCGCTCCATACACCTATGTATTCAGTGTAAGGTAACGGTCTTATGACCGCTGGGTTCCCCCATTCAGACATCTCCGGATCAAAGTCTGTTTGCCGACTCCCCGAAGCTTTTCGCAGGCTACCACGTCTTTCATCGCCTCTGACTGCCAAGGCATCCACCGTATGCGCTTCTTCACTTGACCATATAACCCCAAGCAATCTGGTTATACTATGAAGACGACATTCGCCGAAAATTCGCAATTTAACTCACAAATTTTACCTTAGCCCGTAACACCACCAGTGAAAGTGCTGTCCGGTCTAACTTTCTATCACATACCCAAATTTTTAAAGAACGATCTAATCAAAGACTAGAAATCAACATTCACCATCGAACCGATGGAATGCTCATTTCTAAACTCTACAATACAGAAGCAGTAAGTGGTGGAGCCAAACGGGATCGAACCGTTGACCTCCTGCGTGCAAGGCAGGCGCTCTCCCAGCTGAGCTATGGCCCCGTATCTCTACAGGCGTTTCCCACACAAAATTGGTGGGTCTGGGCAGATTCGAACTGCCGACCTCACCCTTATCAGGGGTGCGCTCTAACCAACTGAGCTACAGACCCAATTTCGGGCTGCTTCTAAATCGTCTTTTTCAATGAATCAAGCAATTCGTGTGGGAACTTATGAAGAAGCTGATGTCTTCGATTAAGGAGGTGATCCAGCCGCAGGTTCCCCTACGGCTACCTTGTTACGACTTCACCCCAGTCATGAATCACACCGTGGTAACCGTCCTCCCGAAGGTTAGACTAGCTACTTCTGGTGCAACCCACTCCCATGGTGTGACGGGCGGTGTGTACAAGGCCCGGGAACGTATTCACCGCGACATTCTGATTCGCGATTACTAGCGATTCCGACTTCACGCAGTCGAGTTGCAGACTGCGATCCGGACTACGATCGGTTTTCTGGGATTAGCTCCACCTCGCGGCTTGGCGACCCTCTGTACCGACCATTGTAGCACGTGTGTAGCCCAGGCCGTAAGGGCCATGATGACTTGACGTCATCCCCACCTTCCTCCGGTTTGTCACCGGCAGTCTCCTTAGAGTGCCCGCCATTACGCGCTGGTAACTAAGGACAAGGGTTGCGCTCGTTACGGGACTTAACCCAACATCTCACGACACGAGCTGACGACAGCCATGCAGCACCTGTCTCAATGCTCCCGAAGGCACTCCGCTATCTCTAGCAGATTCATTGGATGTCAAGGCCTGGTAAGGTTCTTCGCGTTGCTTCGAATTAAACCACATGCTCCACCGCTTGTGCGGGCCCCCGTCAATTCATTTGAGTTTTAACCTTGCGGCCGTACTCCCCAGGCGGTCAACTTAATGCGTTAGCTGCGCCACTAAGAGCTCAAGGCTCCCAACGGCTAGTTGACATCGTTTACGGCGTGGACTACCAGGGTATCTAATCCTGTTTGCTCCCCACGCTTTCGCACCTCAGTGTCAGTATCAGTCCAGGTGGTCGCCTTCGCCACTGGTGTTCCTTCCTATATCTACGCATTTCACCGCTACACAGGAAATTCCACCACCCTCTACCATACTCTAGCTCGACAGTTTTGAATGCAGTTCCCAGGTTGAGCCCGGGGATTTCACATCCAACTTAACGAACCACCTACGCGCGCTTTACGCCCAGTAATTCCGATTAACGCTTGCACCCTCTGTATTACCGCGGCTGCTGGCACAGAGTTAGCCGGTGCTTATTCTGTCGGTAACGTCAAAACACTAACGTATTAGGTTAATGCCCTTCCTCCCAACTTAAAGTGCTTTACAATCCGAAGACCTTCTTCACACACGCGGCATGGCTGGATCAGGCTTTCGCCCATTGTCCAATATTCCCCACTGCTGCCTCCCGTAGGAGTCTGGACCGTGTCTCAGTTCCAGTGTGACTGATCATCCTCTCAGACCAGTTACGGATCGTAGCCTTGGTGAGCCATTACCTCACCAACTAGCTAATCCGACCTAGGCTCATCTGATAGCGCAAGGCCCGAAGGTCCCCTGCTTTCTCCCGTAGGACGTATGCGGTATTAGCGTCCGTTTCCGAACGTTATCCCCCACTACCAGGCAGATTCCTAGGTATTACTCACCCGTCCGCCGCTCGCCACCAGGTACAAGTACCCGTGCTGCCGCTCGACTTGCATGTGTTAGGCCTGCCGCCAGCGTTCAATCTGAGCCATGATCAAACTCTTCAGTTCAAACATCTTTGGGTTTTGACAAAACCCTAAACTTAGCTCAGCAATCGTTGGTTACATCTTTGATTTCTCGCGAAGTAACTTGTGATGCTGATAATCAGTTGACTTCAGTCTTACAACACAAGCACCCACACGAATTGCTTGATTCAGTTGTTAAAGAGCGGGTGGTTGAGATCTTTCGTCTCAGCCGAGGCGCGCATTCTACAGCAGCCCTTGTTGCTGTCAAGCGGTTATTTTAACAAGTTTCAAAGTTTCCTTTGCAACTTCAACCACTTGCGCTTCGATCAACTTCACGTCTCTCGTTAGCGGGAGGCGAATTCTACAGCGTTACACGCTGCTGTCAACACCTCTTTTTTACCGCTTTCGATCCAGAAGATCAAAACCCCTTCCTCGCCGCTTACTCTGGATAACTCTTTGATTTACAAGGAGTTTTCCGTTTCATCTGCTCCGGAAGAGGTGCAAATTATAGAGAGATTAGCTGGGGCGTCAACACCTATTTTCACAAACTTGTCACATTGGTAAAACGTCCCCATAAATGCTGGTGACTGACCCTAAAGCTGCCTTCTATATATAGCTGACGCACACCCCTGAGCAATATATTGCTCAGGCCGCCTTTCTTAAGCATCATAGGCTCCGCTACTAATCTTGCCCCCCCTATTCAGATGACCGTGGACGATTAAACCGTAATGACCGACCAGCACCGCAGCCTAGGCTCGATTCTCTTCCCGGTGGGCCTGCTACTTATAGCAATGGCCTCGGTCCAATCCGGCGCATCGTTGGCCAAGAGCATGTTTCCTCTAATAGGAGCACAAGGCACCACCACCTTGAGGCTGGTTTTTGCCAGTCTGATTCTGTTGCTGGTCCTACGTCCTTGGCGAGCGACGTTGACCGCCAAGTCATTGCGCACCGTCATCATCTATGGCATCGCGCTGGGCGGCATGAACTTCCTCTTCTATATGTCCTTACGCACCGTGCCACTTGGGATCGCCGTCGCGCTTGAGTTCACAGGACCATTGACCGTGGCTCTCCTCTCTTCGCGCAGGGCAATTGACTTTGTCTGGATAATCCTGGCTGTCACAGGCTTGCTGCTGCTCATACCGACCGGGGAGAGCGGCGCGAATATCGACCTGACCGGGATAGGCTACGCACTCGGCGCAGGGGTCTGCTGGGCGATGTATATCGTGTCCGGCCAAAAAGCTGGCGCGGACAACGGCATTCAGACCGCAGCGCTAGGCGTATTGATTGCGGCGATATTCATTGCGCCTATCGGGATCGTGCACGCAGGCTCGGCATTGCTCAACCCGGCGTTGCTCACGACCGCGTTAGGCGTGGCAATTCTGTCGACCGCCTTGCCCTACAGCCTGGAGATGATGGCGTTGACGCGCTTGCCCGCCCGAACCTTCAGCACATTAATGAGTATCGAACCCGCGTTTGGGGCACTGTCCGGACTACTTTTCCTGCATGAAAGCCTTACGCTGACGCAGTGGCTAGCCATTGGCTCAATCATTCTGGCTTCGGTGGGTGCGACACTGACCATGCGCCCAAAACGACCAGCGTTGGTACCCGCTGACTGACCCCGCTTTCGGGGCAGATATAAAACGCCTCTAGCATTTGTAACGCGGTTGAGCCATGTTGAGCTCCGTAACCGCTATTACCCTTGGAGCTTCATCCCGACCTGGACGTCACCGGCACCGGTCATGCACACACGTGAATTTAGAGCAAAGCGCTGGCATTCATGCATTCGCCAGGTAAGGAAAGAAATGAAACACATAGTGATCGTCTTGGCATTACTGGCGCTCGTTGGCTGTGCAGCGACCTACAAACCGGTGAAGATCGGCAAACGCGGACTTCATATCAACTGCTCCGGACTCACCTCTTCCTGGGACAAATGCTATGAACTGGCGGCCAGCTCATGCGACGCGAAAGGCTATAAACTCATCGCCAAATCCGGCGACGCTGTGGAAGATCCAGGTGATTACCCTTTTGGTCTCAACCCAGCGGGCTATACCAGCCGCAGCATGATCATCATCTGCAAGTAGCTCTATTCGCTTATTCGCTCACCCCTTGCGCATCGATTTGCCGGACCAGCCAATCGTGACTGACATCGAGAACTTGCTGTTGAATCCGGGGAGTAGACAGCATTCTCGCAACCACCGATGCACCGATGCATTGCGACAGCGCGGCCCGCGCCGGGCTTTCAGCCACAACCGAACTCGCACGGTCGACTATAGGGTCGAAGCCTTCGCCGCTGCGCCGCAGGTATGAGCCGGCAGCGCAATCGACGGGTTAGACCGCGACGGTGCGTGTACGCAACCACTCCAGAGCTGGCCCTTGCAGCAATGGGCTGAGACGCTTGTTGACCTGAGCATGGTAGGCATTTAGCCAGTCACGCTCGTCTTGGGCCAGCAAGGAAACCTCAAGACAACGGGTATCAATAGGGCACAGGGTCAGGGTTTCGAATTTGAGAAACTCACCAAATTCGGTTTTCCCGGCATCAACCGCGAGCACCAGGTTTTCGATGCGCACCCCCCAGCGACCAGGACGGTACGTGCCCGGTTCAATAGAGGTGATCATGCCCGGCAGCATCCCCGTTTGCGGTGCTGCAACGGCTTGATAGGCGATAACTTGCGGTCCCTCGTGCACATTGAGGAAATACCCGACACCATGCCCGGTGCCGTGACCATAATCGACGCCCTCAGCCCAGATCGGCGCTCGAGCGATAGCATCCAGCAACGGTGAAGCGATCCCGCGCGGGAAATGTGCCCGAGACAGCGCGATCACGCCCTTGAGTACACGCGTGCAATCACGTTTTTGCTCGGCGCTGGGTGTTCCGATGGGCACCATCCGCGTGATGTCCGTAGTGCCACCCAGGTATTGACCGCCCGAATCGATCAGCAGCAGGCCATCACCTTCAATCTGCGCATGCTCGCGCTCGGTGGCACGATAATGCGGCATGGCCCCATTGGCATTGAAACCCGCAATGGTGGCGAAGCTTGGTGAGACATAGCCCGGACGACGGGCGCGAGCCTGACCTAAATGAAGATCAACGGACAACTCACTGACCGGCTCCTTTCCCTGCGTCGTTTCCAGCCAGGCAAAGAACTCACAAAGTGCAGCACCATCCTGTTCCATGGCCTGACGGATGTGTTGAACATCGGCATCGCTTTTTTGCGACTTGAACAACGTTGTCGGGTTGAGCCCTTCAACCAGTCTCACCTCGGCTTTAAGGTGATCCAGCAAGCCACAGGTGACACGCGTCGGGTCAATCAGTAGCCGTGCATCGGCCGGTACATCACGCAACGCCGAGGCAACGTTGGTGTATTCGACGAGTGTGATGCCCTCCCCCTCCAGTGCCTGGCGCAGCTCGGCATCAACTTTGACGGAGTCGACAAACAGACTGATCCGTTGAGGACCAATCAAGGCAAAGGAGATGAACACAGGATTATAGGAAACATCGGCACCGCGCAGATTGAACAGCCAGGCGATGTCATCTAGGGTCGCTATGAAATGCCAATCCGCACCGCGCTCTTGCAACGCCTGACGTAATTTGGCCAGTTTGTCGCCTCGACTCACGCTCGCCTGAGGTGGTAAATGCTGATAAATGGCATTGGTCGGCAACCCAGGACGGTCAAGCCATAGTTCTGTGAGCAGATCAAAATCCGTCCGCAAACTAGCGCCACGCTCATATAACCTGGCCGCGAGCGTACGCGCCGAAGCAACCGCCAGCACGGCACCGTCCACGGCGACAACACTTTTGCTCGTGGCCTTTTCAGCCAGCCAATCCAGCGGCCCAGGCTGGCCCGACATCAATTTCACCAACTCGATGCCACTGCCCGCCAGCTCTTTAGTGGCTTGCTCCCAATAACGGCTGTCGGCCCACAAACCCGCAAAACTCTGGGTGATGATCAGGGTACCGACCGAGCCATGGAAACCCGAAAGCCACTGCCGGCCCTGCCAATAGCCCGGCAGGTATTCAGAAAGGTGTGGATCCGCCGACGGCACCAGGTAAGCATCGATACGCTCCCGGCTCATCAGGGCGCGCACTTGCGCCAAACGTTCGGCGACCACTCCGTTGGTTTTCGACTGCGTACTCATTGACTCTCCCGCTGAACCGGTAATTGGCATGTTCCGGTTCAGATAATGGAGCAGCACTCACTGCTGAGCAACTGCCCAGAAGGCAGGCTCGGTCAATGAGGCCTTGATCAACCGGACGGCACGGTCAACATCGTCCTCCGTGGTGAAGCGCCCGAGGCTCAAGCGAATGGTCTGACGCGCAGACTGCACATCGTGACCAAGGGCAAGAAGCACATGCGACGGTGCATTTTTTGCCGAGTTACAGGCTGACGTGGACGAAAAGGCCAAGTCACTGCTCAGTGCATCCAGATTCAGATCGCCTTTGCCAAAGGTCAGGCTCAGGGTGTGCGCGACCCGCTGGGTAGGGCAGCCATTGACGCGCAAGCCCGGAATCTCGGCCAGTTGCTGCCGCAAGCGCAATTGCAGACGCTCGATCTGAGCAGTCTCATGCTCAAACACTTCGGCAGCCAAAGCGAAAGCAGCACCCATGCCCGCAATTTGATGGGTGGCCAGTGTGCCCGAACGCAGCCCCCCTTCGTGTCCGCCACCATGGATCTGAGCCTGCAAGCGCTGGTCGGCACGCGGCCCGACATAGAGCGCACCAATACCTTTTGGACCGTAGACTTTGTGTGCGGAGAACGACATCAGATCAACCGCCAGCGCGGCCAGATCAATGCTTACTTTGCCAGCACCTTGAGCGGCATCGACATGGAACAGCGCGCCGTGCTCACGGACGAGTTGGCCTATGGCTGCAATATCGTTGAGCGTGCCCAACTCGTTATTGACCAACATCAGGGACACCAGAAAGGTGTCCTCTCGAAGCGCGGCGCTGACAACTGCAGGAGCGATCAAACCCTGAGCATCCGGCGCCAGGTAAGTCACCTCGTAGCCAGCCGCCTGCAATTGCTGCGCCGTATCGAGAATCGCCTTGTGCTCAAGCTGGCTGGTGATGATATGCCCACCCCGCTGCACTCGAGCCTGTGCAACGCCCTTGAGCGCCAGGTTGTTCGACTCGGTCGCACCGGACGTCCAGACTATTTGCGTGGCCTTTGCGCCGACAAGATCGGCAATCTGTTGACGGGCCTGTTCGACAGCTTGCCGGGCCTGCTGACCATATAGATGGGAGCTGGATGCAGGATTACCAAAATTCCCGGATCGGCCCAGACACTCGACCATGACCTTAATGACACGCTCATCCACAGGTGTGGTAGCGGCGTAATCGAAATACAGCGGAAGGCTTTTCATAGACAGATAACTCTGAGGCGCACAACCCAGAACGCTGGAATGTTTGCGTGATGTCGAAGCGTCGAAAGCTTGATAGTGCCTGATTTTAAATAGATCAAAAAATTATTAATTATTATTTATATATTCCTGAAATGCATATAAAAAATATCACCCTAACCCAAGCACGCTTACCCCACTGATCCGGGCTCATCCTTGCCTGTCGGCTCAAGGTGATCAGCGTCATGGACGATACTCGTCTTTTGTCAAATAGCCCTACTAGACATAAGGGTTATTTCTACGTCTGCTGGCAGTTGAGTCCTAAACCGCCACATTCAACTGATAAAAAGTGAACCCCCTCTGCGGAGACCAGGAATCGACCCGCTCAACTTTCAAAAACCGCGCCCAGCAAAAACCACTCAACACCATAGTTACAACAGTGCCAATGCACTCATTCGAGCAGTTTGTGTCCTTTAATAAAAGCCAACTACACTCACTGCGGACCGGTGATTACTTGCCCAGACTTCACCGTGATTAATTGCATTATTCCCGCCTTTCTTATGCGTCTAAAAAACGTCGCAGCACCTAAGCGGTGCAGGCGATGGTTTTTTGACTCTTAATAAAATCAATAGCTTATAATCACAACAAAACCGTTTATCAAAAATTTAACAGTTTCTTGACGAAATAATTTGACAGAAAGGACGCCGCCGTCGATATATATGTCTGTCAGACGATTCGTTGCCAATGCAGCCCTGTCAAAGAGCAGAGCGCGCAACGCGTCAAGCCAACACGTTCTACAGTTCTGCCCACACAAAATTAGTTTTAGGCACGGTGCAGTTTCTTGCGCCTGTGGGAGTCCGTTAACTAATTGAACACTTGTTTTTTTACTGAGCGTGCTCGGTCGGGCGGTAGCATTGCCTGAGGGTTTACTTCGACCGCTCGTCTAAGTTACAGCGTGAACGTTTAAACGAACGTTTAAACATTGTTATTCAGTCACCAGGCCGCGGCGGGATCAGCAGATTCGGGCGGTAGCGTGTTTAAACGATGTGATGTGAAGGTGTTTGTTTGTAATGCATGCCCCTCAGCAATGGCAGCTGCACCGGATGGCCGTCCCGCTCACTTACTTACCTATAAAGAGCCTGAAGCGATGCCTTTATCTTTTGACATTGATGAGCCGCACGTAAAAAAGCTGGCCAATGAGATTGATACCAATGGCTTTGCCCAACTGAGAGGTGTCGTCAGCGAAGCCGATCTACAACAGCTGCGCACCTACACCGACCACCACGCGAACCTCCATCCCGGCGAGTATTTTGCCTATCACGGCGAACAGGCATTAGCTGGCAGCCTGCTGGTGAATATCTGGGCCGACCCCCGGTTCAAGGCATTGCTGGCCAGGTTGTATCGCGAAGCCGCAAACAAACAGGCCATCAGTGACCAGATTTTTCCGGTCCTTCGCTGTGTACAAGGGAACGAGGGACAACGGGAGTCCAATTGCTTTCATTACGACGCCAGTCTAGTGACCGCACTGGTTCCCATCTTTATTCCGCAAGACGGTGAAGAGCGCGGAGATTTAGTTCTGTTTCCTAACTTACGAACCGTGCGCTCGAGCGTGGTCCTCAATGTTATTGAAAAAGCGCTGCTGCAAAATCGTTTCAGTCGCACGTTGATGTGCCTGGCAATGCAACGCGGCTGGTTCAAGCCCACCACATTGCAGTTGGAGCCGGGCAGCATCTATTTCTTCTGGGGTTATCGCTCGCTGCATGCAAACCGTACTGTCGGCCCCGACCTGAAACGTGCGACCGCCATCTTTCATTATGGCGATCCTCATGCGGGCAGCCTTGCCACACGAATCATTCTTAAAATCAACCAACGTCGAGCCCGGTTGGTCAGCCGAAAAACAGGCAGTTAGCCGCCCACATCAACGCTCGGTTAGTTCAGTACTTCAATGCTCGCTATCACTATTCAGCGTCAGACATGGAGGCTTCGATGATCAACGTGACCAAGACCTACCTCGGAGACATCAACAAGTTCAAAACCTATGTAGAAGGCATCTACGCACGGGGCTGGCTAACCAATCATGGTCCCTTGGTGTGCGAGTTGCAGGAGCGCCTCAAGGCTTTTTTGGGCGTTAAACATGTGCTGCTGACCAATAATGGCACGCTGGCCCTGCAGGTCGCTTATCGCGCACTGGGTCTGAGCGGCAGCGCTGTGACTACACCGTTCAGCTTTGTAGCGACCAGCAGTTCGTTACAGTGGGAAGGTATTCGGCCGATCTTCGCCGACATTGACTCGCGCACCTGGAACATCTCCCCCGACCACATCGAAAGCAGGATCGTTTCCGATACCACGGCGATCGTGGGTACGCATGTGTTTGGCAACCCTTGTGCGGTCGAACGCATCGAGCAAATTGCGCGTAAACACCAACTAAAAACCGTCTACGACGGTGCCCATGCATTCGGGGTTCGTCATGCCGGTCAGTCGGTGCTCACGTGGGGCGACATCAGCACACTCAGTTTTCATGCGACCAAGTTATTCCATACCATTGAGGGTGGAGCGATCATCACCAACGATGACGAGCTGGCCCGGCGTGTGTACCTGCTGTGCAACTTCGGCATCGCCGACACCGACAAAATCGACGGCCTAGGGATTAACGCCAAACTCAACGAGTTTTCGGCGGCCATGGGGCTGTGCATTCTCGACGACATCGACAGCATCTTCGAACAGCGTGCTGAAATCGCTCATCGTTATCAGTCTCGGCTGGGCGATTACGTGGATTTTCAACAAGCCACACCCAATAGCGAGCTTAACAACAGCTACTTCCCCATCGGCCTACACAGTGAACAACAACTATTACGGGTGCGGACAGCCCTTAACAATAAAGGCATCAACCCTCGGCGTTATTTCTACCCGTCTCTGGACACCCTCGAATACCTGCAGCCCCAAGCCGCCCAGAGCGCTTCGCGAGCCTTGAGCCAGCGCGTACTTTGCCTGCCGATCTATCCGGGGCTGGCACACGATGACCAAGACAAGATCATCGACACCCTTATCACTGAATGCAGTCTTGGCCCGATCAGCTTTAAAGATACGGCCTTCGCTCAGGTTATCTAAACGCCATGCCGAGAAAACTTTCCGTCATCAGAAACACCACCTTGAGCTATGCCGGACAGGCCTACGCGCTGCTGGTTGGCATTCTGATAATGCCGTTCTACCTCGGCCATCTAGGGGCCGAAGCGTATGGCCTGATCGGTTTCTTTTCCGTCATGCAGGCATGGCTACAGCTACTTGATGCAGGGATGTCACCCAGCCTGGTTCGTGCTGTTGCGCACCAGCAGAGTTTGCCGACTGAAGAACGAAACGCGGGGCATTTGCTGCGCTCGTTCGAGATTATCTTCGTGCCACTGGCAGTACTGTGCTGCGTGGTGATTTACGCGGCCAGCCCATGGATTGCAGTGAAATGGCTCAACGCTCAGGTCTTGGATCACCAAACCCTTATCAGCTGTATCAGCATGATGGGGCTGATCATCGCCTTGCGCCTGTATTCGACGCTCTACAAAAGCGGCATACAAGGTTTGGAACAACACGCGTGGCTAAACATCGCCAATGTGATCATTGCCACCCTGCGCTATTTCGGCGGGTTGCTACTGGTCAGTTCCATTTCGAACGACCCTCGGGACTTTTTCGAATTCCAGGTGCTGGTGGGATTGATCGAAACCTTGATCTTCGCGGCCCGGGCCTACCAGCAAATGCCAACCCCGCATCTGTTGAGCGGTTTCAACTGGGCACTGGTCAAGCCGATCATTCCGTTTGCGGCCAGCATGTCCCTGACAACCGTGTTGTGGATCGTCTTGACTCAGATAGACAAGGTGTTGCTCTCGGAAATGCTGCTGCTCAAAGAGTACGGTTATTTCTCGCTGGTAGCACTTATCAGCACCGGCATCCTGATGTTGGCCAACCCACTGGCGCAAACGCTATTACCCCGCTTGACTGTACTGATGGCAGAAGGCCGTCAGGACGATATGCATGCTCTGTTTCTATCCGCCAACCGATTCGTGTGCACCGTTCTGTTTCCACTGGCTGCGGTGATCGGGGTGCACGCCGAACCGCTGATTTACGCTTGGACCGGTGACCACGTTGCTGCCCAATGGAGCCATTCGATACTCCTCTGGTACTCATTGGGCAGCGCGATCATGGCCGCCAGTGCCTTCCAGTTTTACCTGCAATACGCCCATGGAAAGATCGAGTTGCATGTTTGGTACAGCGTGGTGTCAGCCGTAGTGACCGTGCCGGTGATGCTTCTGGCCATCCATTATCAAGGCGCCTACGGCGCAGCAGTGGCCTGGTTCGCTCTGCGCCTAGTGTCTTTCCTGATCTGGCCACCGATCGTGCACAACCGATTGGCACCAGGCATTAATGGCCGATGGCTACACGATATTTTGCGTATCAGCCTGATGACCGCGATCGGGATTGTTATCAGCGAACCGCTGTTTCGCATGATTGCAGGTGATGACCGCATCACGACGTTCATGGGCCTGGCGGTGTGTGGTCTGGTAACCCTGACGCTGGTGGCAGCAAGCTATAAGCCTCTGGCCGTGAAGATTTTCATTTTGTTCAGCAAACCGAGTACTTGAGCCATGGATGCCACCTCGCAAAATGCCACCACTGAGCCGCGCGCTCCCGAGCCGCTGTTGAGCATCGTCTGCCCCGCCTATAACCAGGAGGCGTTTATCGCCCAGACGCTAGAAAGCTTTCTGGCACAACAAACGAATTTTCCTTTCGAAATCCTGATCAACGACGATGCGTCCACCGATGGCACTGCGCGCGTCATCGCCGAGTATGCCGAACGTTATCCAGGAATCATCAGGCCGTTTTATCAAGACGTTAATCAGTACCAGCAAGGCAATCCCTGCGTACCGGCACTGTTCAAGGAAGCGCGTGGACGCTACATCGCTTATTGCGAGGCCGACGACTACTGGACCGACCCACGCAAACTTCAAATCCAAGTGGACTTCCTCGAGAGTCATCCGGATTACGCACTGACCTATCACGACGCCATGTCCTTCGACCACGATGGTGAGCGAGGCATCCAGTTACAGGGCGAATTACGTCGCGACGCCAGCGCCATCGAACTGCAAAAGGCCCGACCGATTTCAACGCTGACCGTGTGCTTTCGTAATGTCTTTTTCAAGCTGCCGCCAGAGTTGCTCCTCGCGCCACTCAACGACCTGTGTTGGTGGTCGCTGCTCGGCGCATTTGGCAAAGGTAAATTCCTCGCCGAGATCAAGCCTGCCATGTACCGCCTGCATCCGGGTGGAGTTTTCTCCATGCGATCGCACAAACGGAAATTGCACATGAGCCTGCAGACATGCACCAGCCTGGCCAACTACTACAACCGTATTGGCAATCAGGAATTGTATGAATACTTTCTGATTCAGGTGTTTGGTTTGTCGCTGTCGGCCATAAGGCCGCTGAACAAACTACACGCGTTGCTGCTGGTGGCACGTAACGTCAGCGTCAATCTAAACAAACGTCTGTGGCTGATGCTGTCGGGCAGCAAAGGTCATGTTCAATAACCTGTTAGTGATCTGCGTCGGCAATATCTGCCGCAGCCCGATGGCTGAGGCGATGTTCCGCCAACGCGTGCAGGCATCCGGTGTGCAGATTTCATCGGCAGGGATTCACGCAATGCTTTGCGCGCCGATGGACCCTCTGGCCCGCGAAGTCCTGAAGACGCATCAAGTGCCTGCTCACCGCCATGAGGCGCGTCAGGTCGACCGACAGATGTTGCGCCAGGCCGAGCTAATCCTGCTCATGGAACAGGCGCAGATGCAAAGTATTTTGAAACTGGCTCCAGAAGCGCGCGGCAAAGTGTTTTTGATTGGCAAATGGCAACACGAGCTGGAAATAGCCGACCCCTACCGGCGCCCGAAACTAGCCTTCGAACAGACCTTCGAGCACCTTTCGCGTTGTGTCGATGACTGGCTCCCTTACCTACAGTCAGGAGTAACAAGATAAATGACCGCTATGAACCGCTCTTCCCTGGACTATTACCAGGACACCCGGATCGATTTGGCAACTATCTTGCGCACATTGTTTGATCACAAGGGTCTGATCGCCTCGATCATCAGCTTTTTTTGCCTGATCGGCGTGGCCTACGCGCTGCTCGCGACACCGGCCTATCAAGCCGCTGCGATGATTCAAATCGAGCCTAAAAAAATCGGCATTGAAGCGACTACCGAAGTCAGCGGCAAGCCTATGTCTGTGTCTCAGGCCACTACCGAGATCGAGCTGATCAAGTCGCGGGCCGTGCTCGGCCGTGTGGTCGAAGACCTCAAGCTCAACATTATCCAGAAGCCACGGTACTTCCCTGTGTTCGGCGCATACATGGCCCGAACTTACAAACCGCTAACCGAAGGCAGCTTCGCTGAACCCTTGTTCGGCCTGAAGAACTACGCGTGGGGGGGCGAACAAATCAGCGTCTTCCAGCTGGAAGTTCCTGACGCACTGCTCGGCGAACCGATGACACTGGTGGCCGACGGAGCAGACGCGTTCTCGCTGTATGACAAAAAAAGCAAGCTGCTGCTCAAGGGCCAGACCAATCAGACCGTCGAAGGCAATGGCGTAAAAATCCAGGTGGCCACGCTTAAGGCTCGCCCCGGCACTGAGTTCAAGCTGACAAAAGAGCGCACGCTGACCAGCGCACTGGAATATCAGGGCCGCCTGACCATCAATGAAGCCGGCAAGGATTCAGGGATCATTTACCTGTCCATTCAGGACACCAACCCCATACAGGCCAAGATTATCCTCGATGAAGTCAGCCACCTGTACGTGCGCCAGAACGTTGAACGCAGCTCTGCCGAAGCCGCACAGCGCCTGGAGTTTCTGCGCTCGCAACTGCCGCTGGTACGTAAGCAGCTTGAGCAATCAGAGCAAGCCCTGAACGCTTTCCAGGCCAGCGCAAAATCGGTGGACCTGAGCATCGAAACCAAATCAGTGCTCGACCAAGTAGTCAACCTCGACTCCATGCTCTCCGAACTGAAACTCAAAAGGGTCGAGGTTGAACGGCTGTACACCCGCGAACACCCTACCTACCGCGCGCTGATGACTCAGATGGGTCAACTTGAAGCACAGAAACAAGGCCTGTTGAAAAAAATCCAGGCGTTGCCTGTCACCCAGCAAGAGTTGCTGCGCCTGACGCGCGACATGCAAGTCACCACTCAGACCTACACCTTGCTGCTGAACAAGAGCCAGGAACAGGACATCCTTCGCGCCGGCAGCATCGGTAACGTACGCATCATTGACAACGCTGACGTCAATGTCGAAGAGCCAGTCAGGCCCATGCGCAAACTGATCGTGGTTATCGCAACCTTGATTGGCGCATTGGTGGCAGTCATCGTGGTATTCCTGCGCCAAGCGTTCTATCGCGGCGTGGACAACCCGGAAATCATCGAAAACCTGGGCATGCCAGTTTATGCCTCGCTGCCGTACTCGCGAAAACAAGAGCGCCTGGAAAAACATAACCAGAGCCGTTCCGCGGGCAAGGAATCGAAGTTGCTGAGCGTCTCCGAACCCTCCGAGTTGGCCGTGGAGTCGCTGCGCAGTCTGCGCACCAGCCTGCACTTCGCGATGCTCGAAGCACGTAACAATGTATTGATGATTTCCAGCCCGTCACCCGGTTCGGGCAAGTCGTTCGTGTCCAGCAACCTGGCGGTGATCATTGCCCAGACGGGTAAGCGTGTATTGCTGATCGACGCTGATATGCGCAAGGGCTATTTGCACAAGGTATTCGGCCTGCACCCTAAACACGGTCTGTCCGATACGCTCGCCGCTCGCCTGACAAGCCGGGAAGTGATCAACGCCACCGAAGTGCCTAATCTGGACTTTATCTCCTGTGGTTTTGCTGCACCCAACCCGTCGGAGTTGTTGATGCACGACAACTTCAACAAGCTACTCAGCGACTTGTCGCCGCTCTATGACTTGGTAATTATCGATACGCCACCGATCCTCGCCGTGACCGACGCCACCTTGGTCGGACGCCAGGCGGGCACCTGTTTACTGGTCACCCGTTTCGGCCTGAGCACCGTCAAGGAAATCGAAGCCTGCAAACGCCGTCTGGGCCAAAACGGTGTGGTCATCAAAGGCGCCATTTTCAATGGCGTTTTGCGCAAGGCATCGAACAATGCCTATGACTGCTCAGCCTATGGATATGACTACAGTCCCGCTCGAAAGTGAACGCACGGATATCACTGACATCAAGGAGATGAACATGGCCAAGACGCTCGCAATGATGCAGCCGTACCTGTTTCCCTACCTGGGTTACTTCCAACTGATTGCATCAAGCGATGTCTTCGTCCTTGGCGATGACTTGCAGTACATCAGGTCGGGTTGGGTCAACCGCAACCGCATCCTTTACAACGGCGAAGCCAAACTGATTACCTTTCCGCTGAAACGGGATCGATTCGATCTGCCGATCAACCAGCGTGAACTGTGCGACAACTTCGCCGACGAGGCTCAACGCCTGATAAGCCTGATCACCCAAAGTTATCGCAAGGCTCCGTACTTTGCTCAAGTCATGCCCTTACTGGAGCGATTGATAAACTTCCCTCAACAGAACCTGGCGCTTTACATCGAACATTCGATCAGGGAAATGTGCGCCTATCTGCACATTGATACGCCGATTTTTCGTAGCTCTGATTTGGACATCGGCCCCCCCATCGACAAACAGGATCGGGTGGTACGAATCGTGCGCAATCTTGCTTGCGAGCGTTATCTCAATCCCATTGGCGGGGCTGAGTTGTATGACCCTGAGTATTTTGCGCGACATGACCTGTCGCTGCAGTTCTTCAAAATCGACCCCATCGACTATCGGCAATACAGAGATCCCTTCGTAGCCAATCTGTCGATCATTGATGTACTAATGTTCAACTGTGTCGAGCAAGTTCAACAACTGCTGTCGTGCTACTCGCTCAGCAACAGCACCGCGCCTCATGGACATGAGGCCTTGGCCGCCACCGCCTGAACACCTGATGTTGTACTACCCAGTCAAACCCGGATTGCAGTGGAGTAAACATATGTCTTACACGGAAAGCCCCGCTCGCTGGTATCTAATCCAGACCAAGCCGCGTCAGGAAGCTCGCGCTGAAGAGCACCTGCAACGTCAGCAGTTCGAATGCTATCGCCCACTCAAAGCAGCGGCGCCGAAGAAGCGCAATCCACGGGCCGTCAGCGAGGAAGAGTTATTCCCCGGCTACCTGTTTATCCGCATGGATCAGGTGCACGACAACTGGTACCCGATCCGCTCAACGCGTGGGGTAGCGCGCATCGTCACCTTCGGTGGACATCCGGTGCCGGTGCAGGACGAACTGATTGAGCAAATTCGCCAACGACTGTTGTCCCCTGCCCCACAGCCGGAGTTTCAAGAGGGCGAGCACGTACTCATTAAGTCCGGCGGTTTCTGCGACATTGAAGCGATTTTCCTCACCGCGGACGGCGAAGAGCGTGCAGTGATCCTGCTCAATCTGCTGCAACGTGAACAAAAGGTCACGCTGCCCATCAGCAGCCTGGCAAGGATGGAAGCGCGAGTCTGAAAGGTCGCTTGCACAGACCTTCGATTTTTTCTAATCGCCTGGAACTCACCATGACCCCTAAAACAACGCTGGTGACACTCACCTATGGTGATCGCTTGTCTTACCTGCAAACGCTGGTCGGTCGTTCCTTGGCCAGCCCCCAGATCGAACGGGTAATCATCGTCAGCAATGCGTCGGTGGCGCCACTCGAATCCCTGACTCGGGCCTGGCCCGGCCAGGTTCAAATCATTTACCTGCAGCACAACACCGGTTCTGCCAAAGGCTACTCCGTAGGTATCAAGGCTGCGCTGGATGCCGGTGCCGATTACATCTGGCTGATGGACGACGATAACGCGCCGACCGTCAATGCCATCGCGACCTTGCACCAATGCCTGTATCAACGCGAGCGCATTGATGGCCGTGAGAAAGCCGCCGTATTGGGATTCCGCCCGACCCATCAGGCAGACTTCGCCGCCGGTGCCCCCAAGCGCTTCGCCATTCAGCGGCGCTCGAGCTTCTTCGGTTTCCATATCGCCCAGTTGCCCTACAAGATTTGGCGGCGCTTGCCTTGGGGCCATCCTCGGGCCAAGCAGTCGCAAATGCCCATGGTGCAATTACCGTTCGCGACCTATGGCGGCTTGCTCGCCCACCGCAGCCTGTATGAAAAAATAGGTCTGCCGCTGGACGCGTTGTTGCTGTATGCGGATGACAGTGAATACACCTGGCGTATCACCGCTGGCGGCGGCCGGATATTCCTGGTCCCCGACGCGCTCCTCGACGACCTGGAAGAGTCGTGGAACATCAAGGCAAAAACCAACAACATCTATGAAAGCTTCCTGCTGGGTGGTTCAGACCTGCGCGCCTATTACGGCGCGCGTAATCAGGCATGGTTCGACAAGAACATCTGGGCATCATCGTCATGGCTGTACAGTCTCAACCGCTGGGTGTTCTTTCGCCTGCTGCGGGTGATCGCCAAACGACGTGGCGCAGAACAACGCTTGAGCCTGATCGAAAAGGCCATTCACGACGGTGAGTCCGGCGTGCTAGGGCTACATCAGTCGTATCCACTATGAAAGTACTGTTCATCAACAGTCTTTATCCTCCACATATCGGCGGCGGCGCAGAGATCATCCTGCAGCGCACTGCGGAAGGCCTGCAAGCACGTGGCTGCAAGGTGGTGGTATTAGCCACTGCACCAGAGCCGGGGCTGAGGGAAGACTCGCTAAACCAGATCAAGGTTTATCGCGCGGGCCTGCGCAACCTCTATTGGCACCATACCGAGCAGCGCCCCGGGCAGTTGAGTCGACTACGCTGGCATATGCGCGACCGCTATAACAGCGACATGCGCGAGTATGTACGTGATGTCATCCGCGCAGAGCAGCCAGATGTGGTGGTCTGCCACAATCTGAGTGGTTGGTCGGTTTCAGCCTGGGACGAGATCCGCGCAGCTGACTTACCTATTGTCCAGGTATTGCATGACATGTACCTGCTCTGCCCCAGTAGCACGATGTTCAAAAACGGCAAAAACTGTGAGCGCCAGTGCTTCAGCTGCAAAGTGTTTCGCAAGGGCTATGACTCGCGCTCGGCCCAGGTCGATACCGTGGTTGGAGTAAGTCGTTTCATGCTCGACACCTTGCAAGGCCAAGGCTATTTCCAGGGTGCCAAGGCCTATGTCGTGCACAACAGCAGCCCATTCCCCGCGCCAACGGTAAAGCCTCGGCACGCCAATGCCCTGAACACTAAGGAACCGCTGCGTTTTGGCTACATGGGCACGCTGTCCGAGGCGAAGGGCGTGCACTGGCTGATCGACCAATTCCAACGCCTGCCGTTCGACGCCACATTACAGATTGCCGGACGCGGCCAGCGCAATGATGAAGCGCGGCTCAAGGCGTTGGTGACCTCGCCAAACATCAGTTTTGTCGGTTACCAAGTGCCGTCGGAGTTCTACAGCCAGATTGATGTGGCTGTAGTGCCATCCATCTGGAACGAGCCCTTCGGCATGGTCGCCGTTGAAGCGTGCGCCCATTCACTGCCGGTTATCGCCAGCCGTATGGGTGGGTTGCCCGAGCTCATTCAGGATCGGCTCAACGGCCTGCTATGTAACCCCGATGACCCGGACTCACTAGGTTTGGCCATGCTGCGCTTGCATCAGCAGCCGAAGCTGCTCAGCCGGCTTAGCGGCCAGGCACGTACGAGCGTCGCTTCGCTACTCAACTTGGACCTGATGCTCGACAGCTATCAAAGTATTTTCGCCCAGACCCTTCTGGACAAAATCGTACGGCATGAAGATCAACCCCTGTCCCATTCGGTATTGCCCGGCCCGTGACCCTGAGCAACCGCTCCGGACCGTTGTTTCTTCACTGAGACGAAACATGCTCACTCCTAATCTAACCACGTCACGCCAGCAACTGACGTTATTTCTCACGAGCCTGTTTCTCAGCATCGCAGCCATGGGTGATGAATCGTTCATCGTTGGCGTTGGTACTCACCTGCTCAATAAAAACGACTCATCGGCCAGCGCCATGAAATTGATCAGCGACGCTGGGATCGACTCGGTACGTGACGAAGCCTATTGGTCGACGGCTGAACCCCGGCGTGGCCAGTTACATATCGACCCGGCCTGGAAAGACTGGTTGAGCAAAGCGCACGAACATCGATTAGGACCGCTGTTGGTACTGGGTTATGGCAACCCGTTTTACGCCAACAATGCAAAACCCCGCGAGCCGCAAGTCAGGGCAGCCTTCGGCAACTATGCAAGTTTCGTCACTAGGAAGTTGAGGGGCCGCGTCGATTTTTTCGAAATATGGAATGAGTGGGACTCAGAGAACCCGGCCGATGCGGGTTCCTCAGCCGATTACATCGCCTTGATTAATGAAACTGTGCAGCGTATTCGAGAGCAAAACCATCCTGTAAAAATTCTGGCGGGCGCTATCACCAGCAGAGGAATCGACTTGGGATTCGCTGATCGTTTACTCGAAGCGGATGTGCTGTCCAAAGTGGATGGCCTGTCACTGCATCCGTCTGTGTATTGCCGGAATGTCGAGCGCCATACCCCGGAACACTGGATTGCCTGGCTGCGCGAGGTGGATGCAAATTTTAGGTCGATTGCGGGCAAACCAGTGCCTTTGTACCTGACTGAAATGGGCTGGCCCAGCAACGAAGGTAAGTGCGGCGTGGATGAAAAAACCCAAGCTGCGTACCTCGCCCGCAGCTTCTTTCTGGTGCGTACCGTGCCGGATATCAAGGGCATGTGGTGGTATGACCTCCTCAATGACGGCGAAGACCGCAGCGATCTGAAACAGAATTTCGGCCTGCTGGAGCAAGACATGACGATCAAGCCGGCCTACCTGACCCTCAAGGCAATCAGTCCAACGTTACGCGAATACAGTTATGAGCCGGAAAAAAGCCGAGTGGAAGGCTCGACTTACCTCCTGCGTTTCTCCAAAGGCCCGGAACAGATACTGGTGGCCTGGAGCGCAGGCGAGAACCCGCAGCAGATACACATAGATGCCAGCAGCGCGCAGCGTGGCAATGTACAGATCATTGACACCGGCGAGCCCGAAAAGGGCCGTTTCGACAGCGGTATTGCCTGGCAATGCGACGACAGTCGCTGCTCGGCACTGCTCCCTATAACCGGTTTTCCTAAAATCATCAGCCTGGGCATCAAACCTCCGCTCTTTAGCCCGGTAAATTGCGCGCCCTTACAGCCATGGCCGGCAACTGACCCTATTTTTACCCTTCAACCTTCCCCTCAGGTCGCCTCCGATGATTGTGATCAATGCTCGTTTTCTCACTCAGGAACTGCGCGGTGTGCAACGGTTCGCTGAGCAGATCTGTCTGGCGCTCAAGCAGATGCGAGACGACGTGGTCTTTGTTGCCCCTCATGGCATTAAAATGCACGAAAGCGCCAAGGCGCTAGAGGTGCAATGCATTGGCCGCAATAGCGGTCACCTCTGGGAACAACTGGACCTGCCGCTGTATCTGCGTCGCCAGGGCAACCCATTGCTAGTGTCACTGTGCAGCACTGCGCCGCTGATGTATGGCAACCAGATTGCCACCCACCACGACATCACTTACGTACGTCACCCGGAAAGCTACACCCGCGCATTTCGTACCCTGTATCGGGTGATGACCCCCATCCTGCTGATGCGGATCAAAGCGCTGTTGACCGTGAGCAATTTTTCGAAAGGGGAAATTTCACAGTTCTATAATTACCCCGAGAGCAAGATTTTCGTAGTACCCAATGCGGTCAGCGACGACTTTCAACCGGGGCCGCCACTCACCAACAAGCAGAACTACCTGCTGGCGGTGTCTTCACCCAGTGCGCACAAAAACTTCAGTCGCATGATCGAAGCATTCCTGACATTGCGTACTCAAGAGGATCTGCAATTGCACATTGTCGGTGCCGCGAGCGAAATCTTCTCTGACCCTAGCCTGCAACGTCTGGCCAGCAGCGATCCCCGCATCCACTTTCTCGGCAGGCTCAGCGACACCGAGCTGATAGCACAATATCAGGGCGCAACAGCTTTCGTATTCCCCTCACTGTATGAGGGCTTCGGCATCCCGCCGCTGGAAGCACAGGCCTGTGGTTGCCCGGTACTGGCAGCCAATGCCGCATCGATTCCCGAGGTGCTGCAAGCCAGCGCGCTGTACTTCGACCCCCTGGACGTCGGCCATATTGCCTCGGCCATGGAGCGCATTCTTACCGATATTTCATTACGTCAATCTCTGCGCCGTCGCGGCTTGAACAACGTGACACGGTTTTCCTGGGAGGACTCGGCCCGCCGCGTTTCCCAACGCATCGATGCCGTGCTCACGCAACCCAGCGCCCCAGAACTGCCCCGGCACACGGCGACGAAGCAGGCTGTTAACGAGAGCATTCCTGCGAAATCGTCTTCCAGTAAGTCTTGAAGTATTCCTATTGCTGCTATGGCTGGGTGCGATCAGTCATTCGCGGAATCTGTTGCGCCCATCAGTGTTGATGCTGTGTCGAACTGCCTTTTATCAAACTCGGTACGCGCCTTAACAATCGTCACACCAAGACGCAGCCTGCCCGAGTCTGAACCCGGGCGTGTGCACACATGAGAAAATCCAATGAAAATTGCTATCGTCCATGACTGGCTGGTGACCTACGCTGGCGCCGAGCGCGTGCTCGCTGCGCTGATAAAGGCCTGGCCGGAGGCTGATCTGTTCTCGGTGATCGATTTTCTCAGCGATCAGGATCGCGCCCATTTGGGTGGCAAGAAGGCTCAGACTACGTTCATCCAGAATCTGCCAAAAGCCAAAACCCATTATCAGAAATACTTGCCCTTGATGCCGCTGGCCATCGAGCAACTGGATCTGTCCGGTTATGACCTGATCATTTCCAGTAGCCATGCCGTGGCCAAAGGGGTGCTGAGCGGCCCCGATCAGTTGCACATCAGCTATGTCCATTCGCCGATCCGCTACGCCTGGGACTTGCAACACCAGTACCTGCACGAAGCCGGCCTGAACAAAGGCTTCAAAGGCAAGCTTGCGCGGATAGTTCTGCATTACATACGCATGTGGGATCAACGCACCGCCGCCGGGGTCGATGACTTTATCGCCAACTCGTATTTCATTGGCCGGCGCATCTCCAAAGCCTATCGCCGCGAATCGACAGTGATCTACCCACCGGTGGACACCTTGGGGTTCACCCTGCAAGAAACCAAACAGGAGTACTACCTGACGGCCTCGCGCATGGTGCCTTACAAGCGCATGCCGATGATCATCGAAGCTTTCGCGGCAATGCCGGACAAACGTCTGATCGTGATCGGCGATGGTCCGGAAATGGCAAAAGCACGCGCCATCCACGCGCCGAACGTGACCCTGCTGGGTTATCAACCGTTTGCCGTGTTGCTCGAACACATGCGCAACGCCAAGGCCTTTGTCTTTGCCGCCGAGGAAGACTTCGGCATCAGCCCGGTAGAAGCGCAAGCCTGTGGCACCCCTGTGATCGCCTATGCCAAGGGTGGCGTGCTTGAAACCATCTGTGGCCTCGACCATCCCATGCCGACCGGCGTGTTCTATCACCAGCAGACGGTATCCGCACTGGTGGCGGCCATCGGCGAATTCGAAAACGCCAAGCCCCGGATCAGCGCCCAGTCCTGTCGCACCAACGCCGAGCGTTTTTCCTGCGAGCGCTTCGAGCAAGAGATCAAAAACTTCGTCGAAGCACGCTTGAGCGCCGCGCACACCTCGCGCCATCCTCGGCCAGCGAGCGCAGCAGTATCTACTCCGCCAGTGGCCGTCGCCGATCACCACGCACGTGTAGTTCCGATCAAATCACTCTGAACGAGCACAGGTCATGAGCACACAATTTCGTGGCATTTTGCATGCTAACCAATCCCTGCTATCCGTCGCCCACCGCTTGCTTGATCTAACCGTCATCGTGCTCTGCGGCTATTGGCTGAACCGGGTCGAAGGCTCACCCATGGGCGCCGAGCCGTGGATCCTGATCATGCTTTCGGTGCTGGTCTTCCACTGGATCGGCGAGTATCACCAGCTCTATGGCTCTTGGCGCGGAGAACGCATTCTGCGTGAACTGACCAAAATCTTCAGTTATTGGTCGACGACGTTCGTCATCCTGCTGACGGTGAACTACCTGCTGTTTAACCACGTCAGTGTGCCGGACAACGGCCAAATGGCCTGGTTCGCGCTGGTGCTGGTGACGCTGTGCAGTTATCGACTATTGATCCGCAGCCTGTTGCACAACTTGCGGCGGCGAGGCTTTAACACTCGCCGCGTGGCTATTGTCGGTACGGGGCAATGTGGTGAACGCTTGGCCACCTCGATTTCCAGCGCCCCCTGGATGGGCATGGATCTGCTCGGTTTCTACGATGAGGAGCCTCAGCAGATGGACCTCACCGTCGTTGGCCGAAGAGTGCCGGTACTGGGCAATCTGGAGCAGTTGATCAACGATGCTCGTGAAGGTCGCGTTGACAAGATTTACATCACCCTTGCACTCGGTCAGCCACACCTGTGCGAGTTGGTCAAAGGCTTGAGCGACACCACCGCATCGGTGTACCTGATTCCGGATATGTTCATGTTCGAGCTGCTGCACGCACGCAGTGAGAGCATCAACGGCCTGGCCAGTATCAGCATTTTCGATTCCCCCATGGACGGCGCCTCGCGCGTGGTCAAACGCGTGGAAGACATCGTGCTGTCCAGCCTGATTCTGTTGATGATCGCCTTACCCCTGGTATTGATTGCAATCGCAATCAAGCTCACATCCCCCGGCCCCGTACTGTTTCGACAGCGTCGTTATGGACTGGATGGACGGCCAATCATGGTCTGGAAGTTTCGCAGCATGAGCGTGCAGGAAAACGGCGATAACGTCCGTCAGGCCACGCGCAATGACGCACGAATCACACCCCTCGGCGCTTTCCTGCGTCGCACCTCACTTGACGAGCTGCCGCAATTTTTCAACGTGTTGCGCGGTGACATGTCCATCGTCGGCCCACGGCCTCATGCGGTGGCGCACAACGAGCAATACCGCAAGCAAGTCAGCGGTTACATGCTGCGGCACAAGGTCAAACCGGGAATCACCGGCTGGGCGCAGATCAATGGCTGGCGTGGCGAAACGGACACGCTGGACAAGATGCAGAAACGCGTCGAATTCGACCTTGAATACATCGAACACTGGTCAATCTGGCTGGACATAAAAATCATTCTGTTGACCCTGTTCAAAGGCTTTCTCAACAAAAACGCATTTTAAATAAATCATCTATCTTTTGTATAACCAGGCTCGTTGAGGAGGCGAACCGGGGCGTGCACGACTGCAATAACGCGGTACCGGTGTTGGTAAGGGAAGCAATGAAATCACTGTGGTGCACCGTGCACCTTTCGGAAGGATAAAATATATGAAGCGAACCCTAGCTGTTGTGCTGCTTTCCAGCCTGATTTTGCAAGGCTGCGCATTTGCTCCCGGGCAGCATATGACGCCAGATGAAGTCGAAGACAATGGACCGGACGAACCTAAAGTCCACCTCGTGGCCATTACGCCCAAGAGCGTGCAGCAACAACATATCTCAACCAAAACCTCAGTGCTGCCGCCGGAGCTGGTGAACTACCGTACTCCCGAATACGTGGTCGGTGCAGGTGACACTTTATTGGTGACCGTCTTCGAACACCCCGAGTTGACAGCCCCGGGTTCCCTGGACCAGCTCGATGCCAACAGTCGGGAAGTGCTGAGCGACGGAACGGTGTTCTTTCCCTATGTCGGCAAGATCCAGGCCGCGGGCAAGACCGTCGCACAGATACGCGAACAGTTGAGGATGGGCTTGCTGCCGCAATACACCGAGGTCAAAGTCGACGTCAAAGTCTATCGTTACAACAGCCAGCGCATCGTGCTGTCAGGTGCGTTCAAGAATCCTGGAACGCAACCGATCACCAACATCCCGCTGAGTCTGGTGCAGGCCATCAGCGCTGCCGGGGTGGACCTGACCGACGCCAACCTGGCGGGGTTGACCCTCAGTCGTGACGGTAAGGAGTACGTGCTCGATATCGACGCACTCAACCGCAAAGGTTCGCAACTGAGCAAAATCCTCCTCAAGAATGGCGACTACCTGCACTTGAACAGCAACTCGCAGAACAAGATCTATGTGCTGGGTGAAGTCATGCGCCCGCAAGTGATCTCTTTCGGCACAACCAGCGTGACGCTGATGGAAGCCCTTGGCAATTCCGGTGGCCTCAGCCCGGACTCTGCCGACGGCAATGCGGTCTACGTGATTCGCGCTGCGGATAACGATGGCCAGGGCGCAACGGTCTACCACCTCAACGCAACAAAACCGACCTCCTATGTGCTGGCACGTCAATTTGAACTTGAGGCACAGGATGTGGTGTTCGTCGGTCCGGCCAATATCACCCGTTGGAACCGCTTCATCAGCAACTTGCTGCCATCGGCCAGCGTAGTCGCTACTGGCACCGCCTTCAAATAACTGAACCGCACTACAACCCTCCCCGCCTTCGCCGAATGCGGGGTTTTTTTTGCCTGCGATTTGGCGGCTGACGACTGTTGCGTAAGGGGGCAGCGAACACACCTTCCGAACCCGGTCGATAAGGACGATGGTGTCCGCGTATTTTGATCTGACCCCCTGAATATTGGACATCAACATTGAGGGGGTCATGAAAAAGTACACAGAACAGGCGAAATTGTCGGTTGTTGAAGATTACTGTTCGGGGTGCAGGTCACAGAGAGGTCGCGCAGCCCAAGCGCATGACGTTTGCCAAGCGCAGCAGCTGAATCCGCAGCAGGCCAGTTTGCTTGATGACCTGATCGATACCGAGACCACAGCACTTGAAGCAGAGCTTCAAGCGCTGTAATCCATCAGTGGCTGTACGAAATCGAAAGTGAAGTCCGAGACCTGGAACCGGATTTACGGCGCCGAATACGACAAGAAAAGCCGTACCGGTGATATATATGCTGCATGCCTGGATAGTCGCCCAGCGGGCAAGTGGAATCGACCAATTGCTGGCGCAATAAGTGGCGACCGGTTTCTCTGCTCAAGGCTTGATGCCCGTGCGCATACTAACAATGCGTGTGTGTGTGTGTGTGTGTGTGTGTGTGTGTGAAGCCTTCACTTGCAAGACCCATTGAGCCGACGTTTAACGCTGACCTAAAGTTTCCATCATATATTCGACAAAACAGCGCAATTTTGATGTCATCCGATGGTCCGCTGCGTAAAGCAGGTGGATGGGGCGGGCAGGCCCCTCGTAAGTGGGGAGTATTCGAACTAAGTGGCCCGATGCGAGGTCGGCCGCAAGGGCACGCTCGTAACCGATCAAGATGCCAAAGCCGTCGCACGCGGCTACGTGCAGTGCTTCCCAGTCATTGATCTGCAAGCGGCCGCGCACCGGCACCTCCGTAATCTGTCCATCCTGCTGAAAATGCCAATTCCGACTGAGGTCGGATACCCAAGGGGCGAAGCCCAGGCACTCGTGGTCGATGAGATCCGACGGCAGTTGTGGCGTACCGTGCGCAAGCAGGTACGCCGGAGATGCACACGCTACAAGACGATAGGTACGCAACGGCCGTGCAATAAGCGCGAGATTTTTTTGCAGCGGACCGAGACGCACGACAGCTTCATAGCCTTCTTCGACCGGATCGATTAGGCGATCTGATAATGTCAGCTCAACGTCAACATCTGGATAGCGATTAAGAAACTGCGTGACCACCGGCATCAACCCGTGGCGTCCAAAAGTAACAGGGGCATTGACGCGCAAACGACCTTGCGGCCTGGCATGCGAAGACTGCGCCAGCATGTCGGCGGCTTCCACTTCGGAAAGGACCGAATGGCATCGGTCCAGATAAAGCCGGCCAAATACCGTCAAGCTTTGCTTCCGGGTCGTCCGATTTAATAACCGAGTTTCCACCCGTTGTTCAAGCGCCTCGATATGTTTAGCCACCATCTGTGGCGACATATTGAGCTTTTCCGCTGCGGCAGCGAAGGACCCATAGCGAACCGTTTGGACAAACACCGTCATGCTTGTCAGTCGATCAAGCATTAACAACCACCCGTTGTTAAAAAAACAAATGTACACCCATTTATCGAGTATCTAACGGCAATTATCCTCATCGTGTGTCACTGGATTGGCAAAAATCCAGTGAAGGTACCCATCGTTCGAACGTCATCAGCGCGCTGGCCATTGAGTGGTGGGAGTCTTCATTCGGCTTACTTGCCGATGACTCATCCAAACGATTGCCATCTGCCCTGGCTAATGCGACATGAGTGTCAAACGCCCCTCCTCTGTCGTCGTGCCCACGATGAACCCTAGGCGGGGTCTTGTTGATTTGAATAGTCGAGATATCGCATGTTTTATGAACTCACAACACTAAGTTGTCCACCGCTCACAGAGGGCGCCGTCGCGACTGCCGCGTGCGCGTGGATGGCGCAAGGGCCTGGCCAATTACTCGGTGTCTGGCGCTCAGAGATTGGCGACCTTTTCCAAGTTAAACTCCTGCGCGGGTTTGACACTGCGGATGCTCTTGAAGACGAACGTCGCCGAGCGCTGATGGTGAAAGCGCCTTTCGGGATCACTGATCCCGCCATCCGATTGAACACGGAAAGCTATATGCGGTTTCCGTTCTTGGCGGATATTTCCCCCGCGGCGTTTGGAAATTTTTATGAATTCAGGACGTATTTTCTTAAGCCGGGAGGTCTCACACCTACGCTAGCCAGTTGGGAGGATGCTCTTGCGCCGACAAATGAATATACCTCTCATCTAGTGCTGAATATGTACGCGCTTGATGGGCCGCCGCGCATCACCCACATCTGGGGGTTTTCCAGTTTGGAAGAGCGCGGTGTGCTAAGAGCGCGTCATTATGCTGAAGGCCTTTGGCCGCCCAAGGGTGCACCTCAGCAAATTGCCAGAGCGACAACAATGATATGCATACCAGAACCTTACTCGCCTCTGCGCTGAAGGCGTGTGCAAGGCGTCCGATTAGCTGCATCAGCTAAGGCAGCTCGTCGGATCATATCTTCCAATAGTTCACATCTGCCCTGTCCTCAGGCTGGAAGGTGGCCTATCCGTTATAAGTCGGCTACGTCGAATATTGGACGCGGTCGATGTCCCAAGTCCCATATCCCCAGCTAGGTGAAGGTGTATTGGCTGGACGCTTAAACTGTTGCCACAGAAACAGCGAACCAACAGTTACGTGCCTATTGTGCAGTCATAACGACACACGGGCGCGTCATATATTTCTATAAAATCGTTTATTTTCAAAACGTTAGATAATTATTCGATGCTGGCATGCATGCTGCTTTGTACTGGGTAACAGACCGAAGCCATCACCATGGCGGGTGACATTGACCCAAGGAAATACAACATGTTGGTAGTTTCTCTCTCAGGCAGCCCTGCCCTGAAATCCCGCTCCGGCGTGGTCTTGGAACACGCGCGTCATTGGCTGCAAGCCCACGATGTGAACGTCCAGGCCCTGAAAATTCGAGACTTTGCGGCGGAAGACCTGCTCTACGCGCACTTCGACAGCCCGCAGGTCATCGACTTTATCGAAGCGGTCAAACAGGCCGATGGCCTGTTAATCGGTACACCTGTGTACAAGGCGTCATTTTCCGGCGCACTGAAAACCCTGCTCGATCTGCTGCCCGAGCGTTCGTTGCACGGCAAGGTTGTTCTGCCTCTGGCCACCGGTGGCAGCATCGCGCACATGCTAGCGGTGGACTACGCCCTGAAACCGGTGCTCTCGGCGCTCAAGTGCCAGGAAGTACTACACGGCATCTTCGCCATCGATACCCAGATCAGCTACAGCAACAACGAACAGGGTGGCGAACTCGACGATATCCTCACCGAGCGTCTGCATGAAGGATTGGAACATTTCCATCATGGATTACTGCGAAGGGTCCAGGCCCGGCACTCGCTGGCCGGCGGCCATTTGAAGCTGGCGCTGTGAACCCCCGTCAACCCTGACGATCAGGGTGAGCGACACCCTGCGCTGCATTCATCTCGCCGCGTTTGTCGAATTCATGGACGATCTGTTGCGAGTGGGTCAATTGGGCTTTTTTGGTCTGGTATTCATCAAACGACAACCCGCGACGGTTCAAGTCTTCAAGCGCCAGTTCGCGAGTCTCTTCGGCGGTGTAGGGACGCAGCTCAGGAGCGTGGCTGGCACATCCTGAGAGAACGGCAGCGGTGAGCAACAGGGCAAGGGTCAATAGGCGATTCATGGGCGTGTTCACAGGGCTCTTTTCGGAATGAGTCAAGGCTACTCGCCACCTAGGCCGAGTAGAAATCATCACGCTCGATAGTCGCTATCGATTCTCCTGTGTTCTCCACTCGTCCTCAGAAAGCCCGCCCACCCAAACATTCCTCTAGTGAAGTCGGGGCATTCCCGAGACTTGCTCCTGCGCACACCCAATCAACACCTCTCGCAAGGCCTGGGCCGCCGTCGACAATGTGTGATCAGCCAGCATCATCAAGCCGATGCGCCGTTCAATACGCGGCTCGATCAGCGCGATGCAATGCGCGCCCAGCTCGCGCATTTGCTGCACGCACAACGACGGTACCGCGCTGACCCCGAGCCCATTAGCGACCATACGGCCAATAGTCGCCAACTGATGACTTTCAAACGCGACCGACAGCTTGCCATGCGGCGCCTGCAGGGCTTGCTCCAGCAACAAACGCACGGCGGATGGCCGCTGCAGTGCGATGAAGTCTTCCTGCAACAGCTCACTCCAGGTCACTTCCTCGCGTTCGGCCAACGGCGAATCCATAGGCACCACGGCCACGAAACGGTCCATATAAAACGGGGTAAACAGCAGCGAATTGCTCGATTCCGGCTCAAAACCGATACCCAACTCCACCCGACGATGACGAACCATCTCAAGCACTTGCTCATTGATCACGTCATGCACCGCGACGTTGACCCGTGGGTAGCGATCACGAAACACCTTGAGTGCGCTCGGCAGCCAGTTACCGGCGAATGACGGCATCGCCGCGATCGATACTTTGCCCAACTGCAAGGTGAAGCGCTGGCGCAGCAACTCTTCGGTGTTGTCCCAATCCGCCAACAACTGACGCGCCAGCGGTAACAGGGTTTCGCCCTCCGGTGTGAGGCTGACGCTGCGCGTCGTGCGACTGAACAGCGGCCCGCCAAGGTCCTCTTCCAGACTTTTGATGGTCAGGCTCAACGCTGGCTGGGAAAGATGCAGGCGCTCCCCCGCCTGGGCGAAGCTCAGGCATTGCGACACGGCGAGAAAAGCCCTGAGCTGTTTGACGTTCATCTATTTAGTTTTCTTATCAATCCATCAGAAAAACAAAATTAACAAATCATTACAGGCAAGGGAAGATGCACTGAACGCTCTCCGACAGCCTGCTTGTCGGTCAACAACTACAAAAGGCGGATCATTATGGCTGGGCTCGACAAACGAGTGGCAACGTACGAAGAAGCGCTGGATGGGCTAACCGATAACATGACGGTCTTGTCCGGTGGTTTCGGTCTGTGTGGCATCCCTGAAAACCTGATCGCGGAAATAAAGCGCCGTGGCGTCAAAGGCCTTACGGTTGTTTCCAACAATTGCGGCGTCGACGGCTTTGGTCTCGGTGTGCTGCTCGAAGACCACCAGATCCGCAAAATGGTAGCGTCTTATGTTGGCGAGAACGCGCTGTTCGAACGCCAGCTGCTCAGCGGCGAGCTGGAAGTCGAACTGACCCCGCAAGGCACTCTGGCCGAAAAACTTCGCGCAGGCGGCGCCGGCATCCCCGCGTTTTACACCGCCACCGGCTACGGGACTCCCGTCGCTGAAGGCAAGGAAACCCGCGAGTTCAATGGACGTCACGTGATCCTTGAAGAAGCGATCACCGGCGATTTTGCTATCGTCAAAGGCTGGAAAGCCGACCATTTCGGCAACGTGGTGTACCGCAACACGGCGCAGAACTTTAACCCGGTCGTCGCCACCGCTGGCAGAGTCACCGTGGTCGAAGTCGAAGAAATCGTCGAGCCAGGCGAACTGCTGCCCAGCGAGATTCACACCCCGGGTATCTATGTTGATCGCGTGATCCTGGGCACCTTCGAGAAACGCATCGAACAGCGCACCGTCAAGAAGGCCTGAGGCCGTTCTTTCGCTGCACTCAAAGAGTCTTCTCGCCCAGAACACTCTCGTTCCGAACAATAAGAGAACCTGACCATGGCACTTTCCCGCGAACAAATGGCACAGCGCGTCGCACGCGAACTGAAAGATGGTTTTTACGTCAATCTCGGCATTGGCATTCCGACCCTGGTCGCCAACTACGTGCCCACCGATATCGACGTGATGCTGCAGTCGGAAAACGGCCTGCTCGGCATGGGTGAGTTTCCGACCGAAGAAACCATCGATGCCGACATGATCAACGCAGGCAAACAAACAGTGACCGCCCGCAAAGGCGCATCGATTTTCTCCTCGGCTGAATCCTTCGCCATGATCCGTGGCGGTCATGTGGACCTCACCGTGCTGGGTGCTTTCGAAGTTGACGTCGAGGGCAACATTGCCTCCTGGATGATCCCCGGCAAGCTGGTCAAAGGCATGGGTGGCGCGATGGACCTGGTGGCCGGTGCCGACAACATCATCGTCACCATGACCCACGCCTCCAAAGACGGTGAATCCAAACTGCTGGCGCGTTGCAGCCTGCCGCTGACCGGCGCCGGTTGCATCCGCAAAGTGCTGACCGACCTCGCTTACCTGGAAATCGCCGACGGCGCATTCATCCTGCGCGAACGCGCGCCGGGGGTCAGCATCGAAGAAATCATCGCCAAGACCGCTGGCAAACTGATCGTGCCGGACGATGTCGTGGAAATGAGTTTCTGATCCTTTTGTGGTGATAGCCAAGAGGTCACCAAACGACGCCTCCACGCTGTGCCATTCTGCCCCTTCAGTACTTGAAGGGGTTTGTTGTTTTGTAGCTTCACCGCTTTGCGCGTGCTCTAACAAAAACGGGCTACACCCTTAGCCCCTCAATAATAAATTCAAAAAAAGGTAGGACCCATGGCCGCCCATATCGAAGACAGCCGCTATGCCCGCTTTGCCCTGCGTTGCGCCAATTGGGCCGAACGCTGGTTCCCTGACTCCTGGGTATTTGCCGTGTTGGCTGTGGTTATCGTGGCCGTTGCGACCATGGCCATGGGCGCCAAACCGACTGAGGCCGCCACCGCGTTTGGAGACGGTTTCTGGAGTCTGATTCCATTCACCATGCAGATGGCTTTCGTGGTGATCGGTGGTTACGTGGTCGCCAGCTCACCACCTGCGGTACGCTTGATCGACCGCTTGGCGCGTATCCCGAAGAACGGGCGCTCGGCGGTGGCCTGGGTAGCGTTGATCTCCATGGTCGCCTCTTTGCTTAACTGGGGCTTGTCGCTGGTATTTGGCGGTCTGCTGGTTCGCGCGCTGGCGCGGCGCACCGATTTGCGCATGGACTACCGTGCCGCCGGCGCGGCTGCTTACCTGGGCCTGGGTGCGGTGTGGGCGTTAGGCCTTTCGTCTTCGGCCGCGCAACTGCAAGCCAACCCGGCCAGCCTGCCACCGTCGATTCTGGCGATTACCGGCATGATCCCCTTCACCCAAACCATCTTCCTTTGGCAGTCAGGCGTGATGTTGGCGATCCTGATCGTGGTCTCTCTGGTCATCGCCTACGCCACCGCGCCCGGCCCTTCCAGCGCCAAGGATGCAGCGGCCTGCGGTGTCGACCCGAGTTTCAGCCTGCCGGCAATGCCCAAGCGCTCACGTCCTGGCGAGTGGCTTGAGTACAGCCCGATACTGATCATCCTGTTAGTGCTGCTGGCTGCTGGCTGGTTGTTCCATGAGTTTTCGACCAAACCGGCGATCACCGCCATCTCCGGGCTGAACACTTATAACTTCCTGTTCATCATGACCGGTGCCCTACTGCACTGGCGCCCGCGCAGCTTCCTGGATGCGGTGTCTCGCGCGGTGCCAACCACCACCGGCGTATTGATCCAGTTCCCGCTCTACGGTTCGATTGCGGCACTGATGACCACGGTTAAAGGCAGCGATGCGCAGACCCTGGCCCATCACATTTCGACCTTCTTCACCCAGATCGCCTCGCACGATACTTACGCGTTGCTGATGGGTGTGTACTCGGCGGTGCTGGGCTTCTTTATTCCGTCAGGTGGTGGTAAGTGGATCATCGAAGCGCCTTACGTGATGCAAGTTGCCAATGACCTGAAATATCACCTGGGCTGGGCGGTGCAGATCTACAACGCAGCCGAAGCCCTGCCGAACCTGATCAACCCGTTCTACATGCTGCCGCTGCTGGGCGTTCTGGGCCTGAAGGCGCGTGACCTGATTGGCTTCTCATTTGTACAGTTGCTGGTCCATGCGCCTCTGGTGCTGTTCATGCTGTGGGCGTTGGGCACCACGCTGACGTATCTACCGCCGGTCATGCCATAAACCATTGGCCACTTCTTGCCGATGCAAGAGGTGGCCTTCTTAGCGGTTCCTCCACCATCGAGATAATCCTTCCGATTGAGTTAGCCAAGGTTTCCAGCGTGCTCTGGCATTTTTATTGATGACTCCCTACACCTGGCGGATGTCTCTACAATCAGGCCCTCTGATTTGAAGTGAACCCACATGGACATCGACCTGGCTCGAACCTTTGTAGAGATCGCGCGGTATGGCAGCCTTGTCGCTGCCGCCGAACGACTTCATGTTACGCAGACGGCCATTACGGCCCGCGTGCAGAAACTTGAGAGTCATCTCAACTGCACGCTGTTCATCCGCAACCGGGCCGGCGCTAAATTGACGGCTGATGGCGAAGCGTTCGTCGCGTATGCCAATCAACTGGTGCAGACCTGGGAAGCGGCGCGTCGGGACCTTCCTCTGCCTGAAGGCTACCGCAATGTGCTGCACATCGGGGGTGAAGTCAGTTTGTGCAACCCGCTGATGCTGAGCTGGGTGCAACAGCTACGTGAAAAAATCCCGACCCACGCCTTGCGCGCAGAGATAGGGGACGGCAAGCAACTGTTGCAACAACTTGAACTGGGTGTACTGGATGCCGCGCTGGTCTATCAGCCAACCTACTGGCCGGGCCTGCAAGTCGAGCAACTGCTGGAAGAGAAACTGATTCAGGTGCGCCTGACATCCAACCCGGAGCCCTACGTGTATGTCGACTGGGGCGATGACTTCCGCAAGCAACACGATGCGGCGCTTCCAGACCAGGCCAAAGCGGCGATCGGCTTCAACCTGGGGCCATTGGCGCTGCACTACATTCTTGAAAATGGCGGTGCCGGTTACTTCCGTACCCGGGTGGTCCAGAGTTATCTGGACAGCGGCGTATTCGAGCGCGTGCCAAAGGCGCCAGAGTTCACCTACCCCACCTATCTGGTCTATTCGCGTGATCGTGACTCGGCGGTATTGCAGTCGGCTTTCGAGCTGTTACGAAACATCGTCAAAGCAGACAGTGATTGGTCGCAACGCTGGGACCCAATCATCTAGTCATCCAAGGTGCATGATCAAATCCCGATGAAGCGCTGCAATCAGATCGGTCTGGGTCACGATGCCGACCAGCTCTCCCTTCTCGATGACGGGCAGGCAGTGCAGCCCCGATCCTGATAACAGCGGAATCAGTTCGACGACATGTGCATTACCGCTCACACACGTGACTGGGCGGGTCATCACGTGCTCCAGCACCCTTCCGCGGCGCAGGCCCAATCGGCCCAATACCCCCAATCGTCTGGTATTGCGCGAATGCCCAAGCAAATCAATCAAGCTGACAATGCCGACAAGGCGCCGCTCCTTATCCAGAACAGGTAACGTCTTGAGGTGTTGCGAGGTCAGCATATTCAGCGCCTGCTCGACCGGCGTGTCCGGGGTGGCACACTGTAAATCGCGCGACATGATCTGAGACGCCGTGATATCCCCCATGCTGCGCCGTAACGCATATTTTTCAGTGGCACGCACGATGTCTTCGAGCTCTTCACGTGTCACATCGACAAACTCACCGATGTCGGCCAACGCCAGATCCAGGTCTGCAGAGGTGATGCCGACGCGCTCCTCTGGGGCTGGATCGTCGGTAGCGCGTACAGCCGTCACAACGTGCAGTTTGGGATAACGTACTCCGGTGATGTTGTTGTAGAGCAAGGCCGCAACCAACAGGCAAATCGCATTGAGCATGACCGGGTAGAACACCTGAAGGCCCATCCCCGAGAGTTCGGTATCCGCCAATACCAGGCATAGGGCCAAGGCCGCCCCAGGGGGGTGCAAGCAACGCAACACACACATCGCGCCCAACGACAGGCCAACGGCCAAGGCGGCGCTTTCCAGCGAATAGCCGACATAATGGGTGACAATCAACGCCACCGCTGTTGAGGTCAGATAGCCGCCAATGACCGGCCAGGGTTGCGCCAGTGCCCCCGAAGACACGGCAAACAGGATAACGGCCGACGCCGCCACCGGCCCCATCAAATGCAATTCGACTGAACTGCCAAAGACTGCGCGACAGATCAGCGTGCTGACCAGCAACCCGAGAAAACTTCCGACACTCGCTCTCAACCATTCTTTGGGACGTGTGTTTAATGTCGCCGGCGTAAAACGAGCAAGCCAACCCATAAAGCGATAACGCTGCATAATCAAAACCAGAATTAAAAAGGCGCACCCAAACAAATGGATGAGCCTCGTATCAGGGCGACGATACTAAAAAAAATTCATCCCAGGACAGGGAAGCGCTTCACATCTCTTGTCGTCAATCAAGCCACGGCCACAATCGGTGATTGGACGTTGCGCTCGCCTGCTCGCACAGTGCGCCAGGTGTTGTAGGCCATCAGCAGCATCCCGCCAGCGAAGGTCGAGCCGCCGATAAGTCGCACAACGTAGCCTGGGTGACTGGCTTGTAGCGTTTCGACGAAGGAGTAAGTCAATGTCCCGTCATCGTTGATCGCACGCCACATCAACCCCTGAGTGATGCCATTGACCCACATCGACGCGATGTACAAAACGGTACCTATGGTCGCCAGCCAGAAGTGCACGTTGATCAGCCCCACGCTATGCATGTGTTCGCGGCCATACAGTTTGGGGATCATGTGGTACAGCGTCCCGATGCTGATCATGGCAACCCAGCCGAGCGCGCCAGCGTGTACGTGGCCAATGGTCCAGTCGGTGTAATGGGAAAGCGCATTGACGGTTTTGATCGCCATCATCGGCCCTTCAAAGGTCGACATGCCGTAGAACGCCAGGGACACGACAAGGAATCGCAAAATCGGGTCAGTACGCAACTTATGCCACGCCCCCGACAGGGTCATCATGCCGTTGATCATGCCGCCCCAGCTTGGCGCCAGCAGAATCATCGACATCGCCATGCCCAGCGACTGAGCCCAGTCGGGCAGTGCGGTGTAGTGCAAATGGTGCGGACCCGCCCAGATGTACAGAGTGATGATTGACCAGAAGTGCACGATGGATAACCGATAGGAGTAAATCGGCCGCGCGGCCTGTTTCGGCACGAAGTAATACATCATGCCCAAAAAGCCGACAGACAAAATAAAGCCCACAACGCTATGGCCATACCACCACTGGACCATTGCATCGGTCGCGCCGGAATAGACCGAATAGGACTTTAGCAAACTGACCGGAACCGAAAGGTGATTGATCACATGCACCATGCCTGTCACCACGATGAAGGCACCGTAAAACCAGTTACCGACATAAATATGTTTAACGGTGCGGCGGGCGATAGTGCCGAAAAATAAATAGGCATACGCCACCCAGACGACGGCCACCGCTATCGCAATTGGCCATTCCATTTCGGCGTATTCCTTGGACGTGGTATAGCCCAAGGGGTACGTGATCAGCAGGGCAACGATAATGGCTTGCCAGCCCCAGAATACAAAGTTGGCCAACCTGTCGGATATCAACCGAACCCGACTGGTGCGCTGAACCACATACAATGACGTTGCAAATAATGCACCGCCACCAAATGCAAAAATCACCAGATTAGTATGGACAGGCCGCAAGCGGCCAAACGTGGTCCATGGCATATTCAAGTTCAGCTCCGGCCAGACTAACTGTGCGGCCAGAATCACGCCCATCCCCATGCCAAGGATCCCCCAGAACAGGGTCATTAACGTGAAGCGGCGAACAACGTCGTAATTATAGGAAGCGTTGATATCGGGAGCGGTTACACGGGCCATAATTATTCCATTACAAGCACACTGAGTGACTCACACTGATCGCCGAAAAAAAGACACATGTGTGCCTTGAATCCAAGCGTCAGAACTCAATGAAGCAAGCACTCGAGACAGCGGGGATGGAGACAGTAAACCGTGAGCGCCCGCAGTGTGCCGATCAGCGGCACGCTGGGCAATGTCAAATTAATGATGTTTAACTTCACTTTTATTGAAGTGACTTGCATTACACCTGTTACTCACTTGAGGTGTGAGCCGGCATAACAGACGGGAGAACTTTGCGGCCCTTGCTTATCCAGTTCTTCTTCAAGCCACTCCCTCAGCACGATTGCATTGTTATGTTCCGTGTCCTTCGCCGAATAGATGAGTGTCAGCGTGCCTTGGCGGGCAGGTTCGAGAAGTCGCCACCAATGTTCCGGATGAGCCGTCAGTTCTTGGCGATACCCCGTACAAAAATCCGCGAAGCTCATCGCGCCGCTTTTGAACGCCTTTCTTAACGGGGTGGTCGGGCCCGTGTCAGGCAGCCACTCGTTGAGGACCAAGCGGTCTTTGCGCATGTTTCTTGGCCAAAGTCGGTCGACCAATACCCGATAACCATCTGCGGGGGACGCCGGGTCATAAGCGCGCTTGCATTGAATCATGGCCTTCTCCTTTTACCGACGGCTACGTAACAGGGTCACAACGTTAACGCTCGATTCAACTGCGCACTGGGGTCAGCACCGGTTGCCCGGAAAAGTACGCCAGCAGATTGTCCGCCACCAACTGAACAGTACCCTGCGAAGCTTCCGGAGAGAGTCCTGCGACATGAGGGGTGAGCACCACGTTGCTCAACGCCTTGAGCGCGTCCGGTACCTGCGGTTCATTATCGAAGACATCCAGTGCGGCGCCAGCGATACGATCATGTTCAAGCGCATCGATCAGGTCCGCCGTCGAGATGACGCTGGCACGCGCGATGTTGACGATAAAACCGTGAGGGCCCAGGGCATCCAGTACGTGTTTGTCGACCAACTGCAGAGTTTCTGCCCCACCCGGGGTCGCGACGATAAAGAAGTCCGAGGTGCTCGCCAGTTCGACCGGGCTTGCGCAATAAGCGTAAGGCACATCACTGCGGGGCTGGCGATTGTGATAACTCACGGACATATCAAAACCCAGAACGGCACGTTTGGCGATCGCCATGCCCACCGCGCCCAGCCCAAGAATACCGAGGCGTTTGCCAGCCAGCGAAGGACGCATGACTTTACGCCACTCGCCGCGCCGTACCGATGCATCGGCACGCGGGATATCACGCACCAGCGACAGCAACAGCGCCAAGGCGTGATCGGCGACCGAGGGTGCATTGACCCCGGCCCCGTTTGTCACCGTAATATTCCGAGCCTTGGCGGCCTCAAGGTCGACATGCTCATAGCCGGCGCCGATCACGCAGATGATTTCCAGATGAGGTAGCGCGGCGATCTCATCGGCATAAAAACCCAGCGGACCGCGGGTTAATACGGCATTGATCTGCGCACCATGCGTCTCGATGGCTTTTGCCCGCTCGGCCGGACTCGGCGCGAGAATCAGGTTAAAACCACTGTTTTCGAGTATCGGCAAATAGTCGTTAATGGTTTCAACCAGCACTAGAACAGTCGTCATACGTTCCTCCATCCCCAAGTCCACTGTCAGACCACACTCAATCAGTCTGAGGACTATGCCGTCTATCAGGCCTGCCCGTCACGTGGCAAACGGCGGTCGCTCCCGCGAAATGATACAAGGGCATGAGGCATGTAAACTTGCCCACCCGTAAACCCCGTATGGATCCCCATAATGGCGACTCGTTTGACCTTGATCTGCCATGCCCGGACACTCGCACAGAAGCTCGCGCGTTTTCCGCTGGACGAGCCTGTCGAACTGGATTGGCAGGCTGCAGGGCATTCGCTGGCCGACCGCTTCAAGCCCTCCGTGCATTTACTCAGCGCACCCGAGATCCGCGCCCGGCAAACCGCTCACCTGTTCGGGTCGCAGATGGATATCGTCCCTGAGTTGCGCGATTGCGATTTTGGACACTGGCAAGGCAAACGCATCAAAGACCTCCAGGCGCATGAGCCCGAAGCACTCCAGGCCTGGAGTGCAGACAGCGCTTCAACTGCGCACGGCGGCGAATCGGTGGCCGAGGTCTGCGCCCGCGTCGGCGCATGGCTCGACACCCTGCGCATGCAGGGACACTTCGTCGCGATCACCCACCCCTTCGTCATCCGCGCCGCCATCCTGCATGCCCTGCAGTGCCCAACGGCAGCCTTCAACTCGATAGACATCGAGCCATTATCCGCGACTGAGTTGCGGTTCAACGGGCGGTGGCGGTTACGGATGCAGGAAGGGCTTTTGTGAGGATTCTAGAGCGGGCGCAAAAAGGCACCCGAGACGCCCTTATGCACATGATGTCAGGTCAAAAAAACCAGATGATTCGATGAGTGTCAGATCTGGTTCCGGGGGACTGAGCGAAGGAACTGTTTGCCGTCTTCGTCATAGATGAAATAAACACGCTTCTGTGACCACACGTACTTGTCATGCATCGAGTACAGCCCGACATCCACTGTCTCCAAGTTCTGATCAACGTCTATTTCGTAGAGCAGTTCGGTATCAGTGAAGCTACGGATACAGCTCGAAAAGAATACGCCAGGCTCTCGCTTCGCTATGTTGAGTTCCAAAAAAGTCTTTACCGTCATCTCCATGCCTGGATGATTCCTCACTAAAAATTGGCGCCATTTTAACCGTGACCTGTCGGTTCCTGGAATACCTGAAACGGGCCGAATCGTTGCAAAAGTGACCGACGGCTCACTCACCATTTCGTCATCGACGACTTGCTACAGTGCAGCAACGACAGCTTGATTGCTCTCGCTGATGGTTGCTGTTAATGCTTGAGACTTGGGAGGCCTCGATTTATCGGGGCCTGCATGGCGATCAAGACGGGCGTGAATGATCCGTGCAGAAAAGGAAAATCAAACATGTTGAAAGGTATTCCACGAGCGGTCGGGCTCATGACACTGTTGGCGAGCGCGCTGCTGATGAGTGAGTCCACGCTCGCGATTGAACCGCCGAGCAAGACACTCGCCGCCAAAATCGGGGTGCCCTGGCCTGCCGTCATTGCGCACCGGGGCGCGTCGTTTGATGCGCCAGAGGAAACCATTCCCGCTTATATGCTGGCTCGAGAGCTGGGGGCTGATTATCTGGAAATGGATATTCAGCGCACCAAGGACGGAGTTCTGATCGCCCTGCATGACGATACCCTCCGACGCACTACCAACATCGCGCAGGTCTACCCGGACCGGATCACGCAACCTGTGAGCAGCTTCACGCTGGCGGAGCTCAAACAGCTGGACGCTGGTTCCTGGTTCAATACCGCCTTCCCCGCCAGAGCCCGCAGCAGTTATGTCGGTTTAAAAATTCTGACCCTGGACGAAGTCATCGATATCGCCGAGGGCGGTGAGAACAAACCGGGGCTGTATATCGAGACCAAGGTTCCCGCCCAGTTTCCCGGCATAGAAGAAGACCTTAAAAATGTCCTGGCCAAACGCGGCTGGCTCGATCAACGACCCGAAGCCGCCCAGGGCCGGGTGAATGTCGCGCACATGCCTGGTCGCGTGGTCTTGCAGACCTTCGAAAAACCAAGCCTCGAACTGCTGCAAAAAAGCATGCCACAGGTGCCAAAAGTGCTGTTGTTGTGGTTAGGGGATGGCTATATCCAGGCCAGTTCGGACGCCACGTTCAAGACCTCTGGCGCCAAAGACAAGGCCAGCTTTTATGCCGGACAGGACGTGAAGTCCGAAGCGGAGTTCGCCGGGTGGATTGAGTGGGCCAAAGCTCACGGAGCAATCGGCATTGGGCCTTCATCAGCGCTCAAAGACGGTGGCGATCAAAGTTATGTGGACTTGGTCAAGCCATGGATGAACCGTATGGCCCATGACAAAGGCCTGATAATCCATCCCTACACCGTCGATGACGAGGTGGATTTCAAAGCACTCAGCGCCCGCGGAGTCGACGGTTTCTTCACCAACCGCGCGGCACAACTGCTGACGTTCTATGGCCGTCCGTCTTCAGAAAGCCTCGACACCCTTCTTCGTCGAAGCGGGTATTGAGCGCATTTCACCCGTGCTGAAGGCAAGGCTCCGTTATCGGCTCAAGGCAAGCGCTAACGAGTCCTTGCTGAACAGCATGTTTACTGCGACCCCGCACTCAAGCGGGATCACGCACGACCTGATGAAATGCCCCGTCAATCAAACAACCGACCCGGTCACGCCCCGTGCTTTTAGCCCCATACAGCGCCTTGTCGGAGTCACTTAGCCAACTGGTCGCATCCAGATGGGCAGGGCTGTAGGCGGCCAGTCCAATGCTAAGGCTGACCCTCATCGCCGGTTCCCGTTCGTAACGGATGGAGCCGAAGGTATCGCGCAGGCGGTCCATAATCTCGGCCGCGACCACGATCGGGGTATCAGGCAAGATCACGCAAAACTCATCGCCGCCATACCGCCCTGCCAGATCCGAGGCCCTCAGGTTTTGTTTGAGTACCGTGCTCAATTGCCGGAGCACATGGTCCCCCACCACATGGCCATAGGTATCGTTGATCACTTTGAAGTGATCGATGTCGATCAGGGCGATGGTGCCACTCTGCTGCGTATTGCTGCAGGACTGGAACTCAAGGTCCAGATGATCCTTCCACGAGCCATGGTTCAACAGGCCCGACAAGCTGTCGGTACGACTGAGGGTCAGCAATTCGCGCTTGTGGTTTTTCAGCAGATGAGTCTGTTTGTACGCAACCCAGCCAAGCGCCAACGGGTAGATAGCGAGCAAAGGTACACAGGCATACATCTGGAAAACTGTGGTTTCGGGCGTAAATACCGGGGAAAAAATCAGCAGGGAGACCGCAATACCCAACGCTTGTGCCAGCCAGCCTCCCAGCAGAAAACGCGGCCCCGCGATGGCCATATTGTTCATGGACATCATTGAAAGAGCGATGACGCTGGGCAGCAGGTTGAATTGCATGGCCCCCACCCAGAGGCCGCCTAGACATGAATCAATCAGTAGATTGCGCTGCTCAGCCTGGAATGGAACCGTCGATACGCGAGCCCATTGAAAGGCCAGATGCGGCCAGACAAATCCGGTAAGGACCATCAGCCCCCATACCCAGCCAGACTTGTGCAGTGGGTAGACGACGGCGGCAACGCAGAAAAACCCGAGGATCATTCCCAGCGTGCGCGACTTGTACAGCCGCTTCGTGAGTGAAAGTCCTTTTCCTCCGGGGTCTTGCATGGGGTCGAGGCTCCTCTGCCCTACCGCTCGATAAGGGCGGGGAATGAGACAGGATGGCTGTTCGGGCAATCGATCCACAGGCAATCACACATCCATGGCATCCACTTCTGTTGAGGGTGCGAACCGACGAGTAGCGTCATTCAGCTAACCTCCTGGCTCACGATCTGAAGCTTATCAGAGAGCTATCAAATAGCCATCACCCTCTTGTCCGGATACAGAACGCATCGGGACGGGATTAAACATCCAGCTGAACGTGCGGCCCCATATTTTCATATGGTTGGTGATAGTAGAAGTATTCGCGATCAGCACTATTAGCGTTTTCCGGCGTGCTCGCCAAAAAGGTCAGGCACCATGCCCCCGCGCGATTATAAAAAAACAAACCCTGTCATTGTTCAGTTTCAACGACGTGCTGCACCAAGAGATGATGAAGCTGTTCGGTCTGGGCCGCGCCCAACTCATGGTCTTTGGCGTGTTTCAACTGCCATACCGGTCAACTTTGTGCAGCGAGGCAAAGAGCAAACCCTCTCACTGACACTCTGGTGTAAGCTCCCGTGCTATCTGGCTAACGCTTCGAGAGGCTTATGCGCTCCACTTTCAGACGTTCCATCCTGCCCACGCTTCGTGGTTTTGCCTTGGCAGCCGATGCAATCACGATGTTGCCCCACGCCACCGACTACCGACGCTGCCTGCTGGAGAAAATCGCTGCTGCGACTCAGCGAATCTATGTGGTTGCCCTGTACCTGCAACAGGATGAAGCCGGTCAGGAAATCCTCGACGCCTTGTACGCCGCCAAAGCAGCGCGGCCGACACTGGATGTCGTGGTGTTGGTGGATTGGTTTCGCGCACAACGAGGGTTGATCGGTGCCGGCAAGCAGCCCGGTAACTCCGCGTGGTATCAGGCGCAGAACCTGGAGCATGACGTTGAAGTGCCGGTGTATGGAGTGCCTGTGCAGACCCGCGAACTGTTCGGGGTGCTGCACCTCAAGGGAATCGTGATCGATGACTGCGTGATCTACAGTGGCGCCAGCATCAATAACGTCTACCTGCACAAGTTCGACAAGTACCGCCTTGATCGCTATCACCTGTTGCAGAACAAGGCACTGGCCGACTCGATGCAACACTTGGTGCGCAACGATGTACTCACATCCAAAGCCGTGCACCGCCTGGACCTGCCCGCGCCTCCCACCTCTCGCAGTTTGCGGGGTGAAATCCGAGCCTTCAGGAGCCATCTCAAACGCACGTCATACGACACATCGGACGGCAGCGATGAAACCGGTGGCCTGCGTGTCATTCCCCTGCTGGGTGTGGGCAACAAGAACCCGCTGAGTCGCACTATTTGCGAGTTGATCGCGGCCAGTCAGACACAACTGACGCTGTGCACGCCGTATTTCAATCTGCCGGTGACCGTGACGCGGGAAATCAATCGCGCCCTCAAGCGCGGCGTGACCATCGATATCATCATCGGCGACAAGACCGCCAATGACTTTTTCATCCCGGCCGACGAGCCCTTTAAAGTCATTGCCGCACTGCCTTATCTCTACGAAATCAGCTTGCGCCGCTTCGCACAAAAGCATCAGCAGGCCATCGCCAAGGACCAGTTGAATCTGCACCTGTGGAAAGACGGCGACAACACATTCCACCTGAAAGGACTCTGGGCCGACCAGCGCTACACCTTACTGACGGGCAACAACCTCAATCCGCGAGCCTTCCAGCTGGACCTGGAAAATGCTCTGCTGATCGACGATCCAAAGTCCGAGTGGACTGCACGCCGTGATGTGGAAGTCACTCAACTGATGCGTAATACCTTGCGGGTCGGCAAGTACGACGAACTGGACACGCTGAGCGAATACCCGGTCGCCGTGCGCACGTTTCTGCGTCGGGTCAGCCGGGTTCGCATAGAGCGTTTGTTGTACCGCATCCTCTAATTGCAACGTTCGATGATCGCGTAGCGCGCCCACGACAGGGCTCAGTGACCGAGCAGGGCCGAATCGGCTTCACTCGAGGGCGCTTCGAAGCGACTGGCCCACTCACCCAACTGGCTCAAGCGGATATCCAGTTCGTTGAGCAGTCGCGCGGTCGTCTCGCGAACTTCCCGACCATTAAACAAGCCTGGCTCTTTGGTGTAGAGCTTATAACGCTGATTGATCTCGGCCGGACCCAGGACCTTCCACATCGCTTTGGCATTATGGTTGACCAGTGCCACCAGCATCCCGTTGGGGCTGTCGTCAGCGTTGCAGAAGATCAGCGAAACAACCTGTCCCTTGCGCATGGGGATGTTGCTGTCAAACAGATAGATCGGCTTTTCGACCCCGTCCGGCAGTCGGATCCAGAACTCATGGGCCGTGTTGGTTGTGGCGTTGACGAAGGAGTGGCTGGACACATTCATGCTCACCGAGCCGGTGCCTTGCCAAAGAAACCCGCCACCTGTGCTACTGAGCGAATGGCTGGCAGACATCCTCACCTCAGAACGCTTGTCAGACGCCAGTACTTCACCCGTGATGCACATGAAGTTCAGCGAGCGACCGTAATGGTTGAATTTCTCGTCGATGAACGCCAGCGACCGCGGGGTAAGGGTCATCAAGTACATGGTCCTTACGTACTCGGCGTGGGCCACCTTGTCGTTTCGGGCTTTCTCTTGCAGAACCGCACGCTGAACCTTGGCTTCTTCGAGCGCTTTGATCGCCTGCGCCTTAATGATCGGAGATTTTTCTTGGGCATAAGCGCTGGCTTTCGCAGACGCCTGCTTGATCACGGGAGCGGCCTTGTCAGCCATTTCAACAGCGACCTTCTTGCCTTTCTCCATCAACTCGGATGTGCGAGCGAGCAGATCAGGAGAGGCCTCATTGATCTTGTTCTTGATTTTGTCCAGGAAACTGCTCACGTACGTACCCTCTCTTTCCATTGAATGGACCGATGGTATGGCAAATGGCCTGCAGCGAATAGCAGCGATCCGAACAGAAACCGCTGGCTGGCAAGACATACCAATGTGCCTACCAGCCAGCAAGGCATTTCCTGACCGTTCAAGACAGAAGCTAACTCTTCAAGGCATCGTAAGCTTCGAGTGCGTGCAGAGAGAAGATGCTCGCGGACCACGTCACCCGCTGGCTTGTCGCTACGCAGGGCGATAAATGCCGCCTGACGTAAACGACACTTGAGTTTGATCCAGTCCGGGCTGCGTTTGGACACGTAAGGGCTGCCAGAGCCTTGGCTTGCAGTGGTAATCGCTCAGTCCAGTCGTTGCCGTTGCGGCGGAGCAGGCGCACCTGTCCAGCGCTGAAATGGGTCAGGATCCGGTAGCCGTCGAATTTGATTTCATACAGCCATTCGCCACTCGGCGGTCTATCGACCAGCGTTGCCAACTGAGGCGCCAGCGTGTCAGGAACGTGGAAGGACGTTTTGGCTTTTTTGGTTGTATCCACAGTGCGTGTCTCACCCACAGTCGCGCCACTGATCACGCTCTTCGGTAGCGCCTCGACGAGGTCGTACTCCTCTGCAGGTCGCGCGCTTCGTGCTTTTGCACCACAAAACTCAATGACTTGGCCCCGCGCGAGGTCTGCTTTCGATCAGCAAGCTTCGACGGCTCGGAAGTGATGTCGAAATTGCGTTTGCGAGCGTACTCACTCAATGGCTTGGCCATGATCGATTACCTTGCGCTGGATCGGAGCAGGTGGAGATTTGCTTAAAGAGACCTCAAGAGGCTTTGCTGGTTTTCTTTCGGGCAGGTGCCCGTCCTTTGGCCGGGCTTTTGCTGCTCAGGCTGCGCTTGAGCAACTCGGTGAGGTCAATGACATCGGCGCTTTTGCGCTCCAGTTCGCCGACACTGGTTTCGACATCCTCGATTTTTCCTTCGCGGCCCTTGGTCTCGACCAGTTGCATGATCTTTTCTTCGAAGGTGTCACGGTACTCATCGGGCTGCCAATCGACGCTCATATCCTTGACGATATTTTCCGGGGTCATTTCCTTGCCGGTGACCTTGTTGATCCGCTTGTAACCGACCGGTTCCATACTGCGCTTCAACGCGACCGGGATATGCACCAGCCCGAAACCGATCGCACCCTTCCAGATTGCTCGTGCCATCACCTGACTCCCTGCGCTGTCGTGTTATAGAAATGGCAGGAGCGTCGAGACAAAGTTTCGGGGAGGCGACGAGTGAAGGCTGCGATGAGGCCGACCAAGGCAGGAGCCTTGGTCGATTGGCAATCACTGATCGGTCTTGTCAAGCGTCCGCAGTTTGGCCGGCAAAGCCCAAAGCAGCAGCCCGGCGGCAATCAGGCTGGCGATGCCGATCACGTACAGCGCTGGGGTGGTGCTGCCGGTCAGGTCTTTGATTCGGCCGACCATGATCGGGCTGACGATACCGCCGAACTGCCCGAGGGTATTGATTACCGCAATACCGCCGGCTGCACCTGCGCCAGCACCGGCCAGCAGTTTTGGTGGCAGGGCCCAGAAGGCAGGGATTGAGGCGACGATGCCTGCACCCAGCAAACTCAGGGAGATGATAAGAAACAACGTGTGCTCGGCGAATATCCCGGCGCTAAAGAAACCGATCGCTCCCAGCACCACCAAACCGGCCACGTATTTGCGCCGTTCGCCGCTGGCATCGGACATCCGCCCAACTACCACCATGCTGATGGCGCCACAGATATACGGGATAGCCGTAAGCAAACCGATGATCACCGGGCTTTCAGTGCCAGCGCTGCGAATCAACTGCGGGGCCCAGAAGTTGAGGCCATAGGACGCCACTTGAATCAAGAAGTAAATCAGCCCGAGCATCAAGAAGCCTGGCAGCTTCAATGCCGCCAGCAAGGAGCCGCCGCCTTTGTGGGGTTCGTGGTGGGCGACGCGGCTGGCCAAATAGGTCTTTTCCTGGCCCGTCAGCCAATGCGCATCGGCGATCTTGTCCTTGAGGACAACCAACACCAACAGGCCCAGCAGCACACAGGGTAAACCGCCCAGCAGGAACAGCCAGTGCCAGCCGCGCATGTTCATCACGCCATCAAGATGACCGAGGACCAGGCCCGAGAGCGGCGCGCCAATCAGACCGGCGAAGGCCGAGGCCAGGAACAGCATCGAGGTGATCCGCCCGCGATAGTGCTGTGGGAACCACAACGTCAGGTAATACAGCACGCCCGGCGCGAAGCCCGCTTCCATCGCGCCAATGATGAAGCGCAAACCGTAGAACTGCCATTCAGTATTGACGAAGACCATCAGCGCCGTCGCCACACCCCAGGACATCATGATCCGGGCGATCCAGCGCCGTGCGCCGACCTTGTACAGCATCATGTTGCTGGGCACTTCGAACAGCACGTAACCGACCACGAACAGCCCCGCGCCGAGACCATAAGCGGTGTCGCTCAGGCTCAGGTCAGTCTGTAGCTGGAATTTGGCGAAGCTGATGTTGATGCGGTCGAAGAAGGCGAACAGGTAGCAGACCATGATCAATGGCATCAGGCGCCAGGCGACTTTACTGATCAGGGCCTTTTCCGCGCTCACGATCTCGGCAGGACTGCTGTCCGCGTTCAGAACAGAGATTGTCATTTCATTTTCTCCAGACGGACTTCCCGTGGGTGTCCGATTGTTTTTGTTGTCTGGTCCGGGGGCGTGTGCCCCCTTGGTCACGCTAAGGGGTGAAACAGGATCAAACGGGCATATTCTCCGGCGCGGAATGCAGGTCGCAGTTGCGACCGGCCTTGGCTACCTGACCGGGCATTTCATGACCCAACAGCGCAGGCAGACGGCGAGACATCTCCAGCAAATGAGGCAGATCGGTACCGGTGTGAATACCCATTTCCTCGCACAGGTTCACCAGGTCTTCGGTGCAGATGTTGCCGGAGGCGCCAGGGGCGAACGGACAACCTCCCAGCCCCCCAAGGGAGGCATCGAAGCGCCGTGCGCCAGCCTCGTATGCAGCCAACACATTGCTCAGGCCCAGACCTCGGGTGTTGTGGAAGTGCAGCGTCAGCATTGACGCCGGAACCTGCGTCAATACGCGTTGTACCAGACGATAGACCTGACGTGGATTGGCCATGCCTGTTGTGTCGGCCAGGGTGATGCCCTGCATGCCCAACTCCAGATAAGCATCGACGATCTGCATCACCCGGTCTTCGCTGGTCACGCCTTCGAAGGGGCAACCGAAGGCGGTGGCAATGGAGGCATTCAGGCCCAGCGACGTGCCGCGAGCCAGTGCCACCACATCGGCAAATGCCGTAAGCGATTGCTCGCAGCGCATGCGCATGTTTGCCAGGTTATGGGTCTGGCTGGCGGACATCACCAGGTTCAGCTCATCGGCACCCGCGCTGAGGGCGCGCTGCGCACCTTTGAGGTTGGGCACCAGCGCAACGTAGGTCACGCCAGGCTGACGCTGGATGCCCAGAAACACCGCTTCACCGTCGCGTAACGCTGGGATGGCTTTGGGGGAGACGAAGGAGCCTGCTTCGATACGGGAAAACCCGGCCAGTGACAATTGATCGATCAAGGCGATCTTGTCGGCAGTTTCTACCCACTTGGGCTCGATTTGCAGGCCGTCTCGCGGCGCGACCTCCTGGACGATCAGGCTGTCGGAATAGTCAGTAATCATTGGACCACTCCATCGTGTTTGAGTCGGGCGATATCCTGCTCGGTCATGCCCAGTTCGCTGAGTACGCTGGAGGTGTGCTGGCCCAGGCTTGGCCCCTGCCAATTGATTGAGCCCGGTGTCTCGGAAAGTTTGGGCACGATGCCCGGCATCTTCACCGCAGCCCCGCCCGGCAACTCGGCGTCGAGAATCATGTCGCGTGCCTGATAGTGCGGATCGGCAACGATGTCAGCCACTGAGTAGATGCGCCCGGCCGGCACCTCAGCCGTTTCCAGGGCCTGCAACACGGTGTCGATGGGCTGGCTCAAGGTCCAGGTGCTGATCGCTTCATCGAGCATCGCGCTCTGCAGCGCCCGACCATCGTTATGCGTCAATTCGGGGTTTTCGCCCAAGTCGGGGCGGCCGATGACCTGCATCAGTCGCTTGTAAATCGGGTCGCTATTGCCCGCAATCACCACGTAGGCGCCGTCGGCAGTCGGGTAGGTGTTGGAAGGTGCGATGCCTGGCAAGGCGCCGCCGCTGCGCTCACGTATATGGCCTTGCATGGCGTATTCCGGTACCAGACTTTCCATGACGTTGAACACGCTTTCGACCAGCGACACATCGACAACCTGACCTTCGCCCTGCCCGGTCTTCACCCGCAGCAACGACATCAGTGCGCCCATCACCGCGTGCATCGATGCCAGCGAATCACCCAGGCTGACGCCGACCCGCGCTGGCGGTGAACCAGGCGTGCCGGTGGTGTAACGAATACCTCCCATGGCTTCGCCGATGGCGCCAAAACCGGGACGGTCACGATAGGGACCGGTCTGGCCGTAGCCTGAGATGCGCACCAGGGTCAGCTTGGGGTTCAGCGCATGCAAAACGTCCCAGCCCAGACCCAGTTTTTCCAGGGCGCCGGGGCGCAAGTTCTCGATCAGCACGTCGGTGCTTTCAGCGAGCTGCTTGACGATGGCGATGCCTTCGGGAGATTTGAGATTCAGTGCAAGGGATTTTTTGTTGCGTGATTGGAGGTACCACCACAGGGAGGTGCCCTCGTGGAGTTTTCGCCATTTACGAAGAGGATCGCCCTGCCCCATCGATTCGATCTTGATCACTTCAGCGCCGAACTCCGCCATCAGACGCGCCGCGAAGGGTGCCGCGATCAGTGTTCCAATCTCGATAACGCGGATTCCACTCAGGGGAGCCGTCATCTTCAGTGCCTCATATTTTTTTATTGGAATGTAAGCCTTGTAACGTGAGCCAAGGCTAGAGGACCAGGCACTGAAGAATCCAACCTTCTGTTGGCAAGCGTCGTTCGCGAAACGCGAACGCTTGAGGTGGTGTGTCTAGTTCGCGGGATTTTCCAGGCGGCGCAAGTGTTCGAACAACAAACAGCTGACCGGTGACAACGATGCCTGGTCGCGGGCTACCAGCAACAAGGTGCGTTCGGACCAATCATCGCTCAACGCCACCGCCGTCAACCCGAGCGAGCGACCGAACAGTTCATACGCCTTTTGCGGCAGGATGCCGATGCCCATATTGGCCTGCACCATCCGGCACACCGCATCGAAACCTGGGACATGAATCCGCAGGCGCACGATCCGCCCGCAGGCACGAGCCGCTGCGTGGGTGCGCATGTTGATCGAACTGGCCGCATGCAGACCGACATAGTCATAGTCCAGGGTATCGGCAAAGGCCACGTGATCACGATCGGCCAAGGGATGGTCGCTGCGCATCACGACCGCCAGCGTATCCTGGCGATAAGGCACGCTGAACAGGCTTTGGGTGTCGGTGTCCATCGAACAAATGCCGATGTCCGCCACGCCATCAATGATGCCCTGCACCACGCCATTGCTGGGGCGTTCTTCGAGGTCGATTTTCACTTGCTCATGGCTGGAGACGAAGTCGTGCAGGTCTTCCGGCAGAAACTGGATGATCGCCGACAGGTTCGCCAGCATCCGCACATAACCGCGTACGCCCTGAATATGTTCGCCTAGTTCCAGGCCGATTTTTTCCACATCGAACAGCATCCGCCGCGCATGGTGCAACAGCGTTTCCCCCGCTGCGGTCAATGCCATGCCTTTAGCGTTACGCATGAACAGGCCAATGCCCAGTGCATTCTCCAACTCCATCAAACGCTTACTGGCTGCCGACACCGCAATCGCCTCCCGCGCAGCCGCCCGAGTCAACGTGCCTTCTTCGTGCACGGCGACAAACAATTGCAGGGTAATCAAGTCAAGACGACGGGTGAGGTTTTTGTGGCGCATGGGGTGCGGCTCTCGGCTTCGCGATGAGGCCGAGGATATCCGTAAATCAGCTGCTGAGGTTTAAAACCCCACACTCGCCTGCACGAAAAACGTCCGTGGTAGGCCCAGGTAGATGCCTCAGTGCTCTGCTCGCGAGCAGCAATCCAATTTGCTCAGGATTTGATACGCCAAACGAACCCGAGGCTCGTTGGGATAATTCTTGTTGGCCAGGATCACAATGCCGAGCTTCTTCTCAGGGATGAAGGCAGCGTAGGCTCCAAACCCGCGGGTTGAGCCCGTCTTGTTCACCCAGACCGCCTGTTGCGGGGGCTGGGGCGGGGTCAGCTTGGTGGCCGCCTGACGCTCATAAGCCATCTTGTCAGAGTTGCCTTCCAGTAGCGTATCGAGGCTAACCGGGTACCCATATTGTTCCCATATAAGGTCCTGGGTCATCGGACCAAGCTGGAAGTAACCTATATGGGTATCGGCGATTGCGCGCTTAAGCGTGGCATCTGTCTGGGTAAGGTTCAGGTTAACCTCGACGAAGCGAATCAAGTCCTGGACGCTGGTTTTCACTCCGTAGGCTTCGGCTGCAAGCACTCCTGGGCTAAGCCTGACTGGAGCGTCCTGTTTGTTATAGCCCTGTGCATAGAGCGGCATATTGCTTGAAGGCACATTGATGTAGCTGCCGTGCATGCCAAGTTTCGGGAAAAGCTGGGCCTCAAGAGCCTCATCGAAAGGAATGTTCATGCTCTTGGCAGCGATCATCCCAAGCAAGCCGATACTGGGATTGGCGTAAGTCCTGTAGGTGCCAGGGGCGAAAAGGGGCTGCCAAGACCTGAAGTAGTCCATTAACTGCTCGTTGTTCTGGACGTCATCAGGAATCTGAAGGGGAAACCCTCCCGCCGTATGAGTCCCCAAGTTGATCAGCGTCACCTTGTCCAACTGGCTGCCCTGGAGCTGCGGCAGGTATTTGCCGGGGTTGTCACTGAGTGCAAGCCGACCGTTGACCTGAGCGTAAGTGGCCAGGGTCGCCGTGAACGTTTTGCTGATCGATCCGATCTCGAACAGCGTATTGCGGGTGACCTTTCGCCCGGTTTCCCTGGAGGCCACCCCGTAGTTGTAGAAGCTTTGTTTACCATTAGCGGTAACTGCAATAGCCAGGCCGGGAATCTTGTACTGCTGCATGATCGCCTGGGCGGCGTCTTGCACGAGGTTGTCAATATCCGACTTTTCCGTATCCGCAGCTGCTGAGGTGCCGAACAAAGCCGCACAGACAAGAAAGAGAAACGGTGCGCAGAATTTTCCATTCGAGTGCATCCGGTCGTCCTTTGGGGGTTTCTATTGGACGGCGAAAACTATCACATGATTTAGTTTTTCCAGAACCGCTGCTTGGCGACTCTCGGTACTGAAGTACCTTTTTCGGCGATCAAACACGAACCATGCCCCATGCCATCACTGCTCGCCATTGATGCGTCTACGTGCGCGCCCATGATGGCGCCTTGAGTGTGTCGGGCCTCGCAGCCTCGCGTAGCACTGCAAGCCTGCAGCGCCCGAGCATAGGACTCATACATATATATTAAAGTTATAAAAATATGAAATTAGGTTCTTTTGAGGAATAACTCATAAGCTTTATAACTAGCACTGACTCAATGCAGTGTTGGCCCAGCAACTGTTTGCCCGGCAACAGTCATTCAACAAAAGCGTTGCCGGTGAACAGGTGACTGACGCTAGCCAGCGCTGCCCAAGGTGTGAATACGGGGGGCTCGTTGATACAGCTCTTGCTCTGAGCCCGTGAACTTCATTACCGACTGAGACACCGCTTTTTTGCCCTACTGCATAACGCGCCGTACTGCTGTTCGGCGTCTATAAAAAATTGGCTGCACATTGTTTGAAGGATTTGTCATGGATGTTTTCTGGTTCCTCCCTACTCACGGCGACGGCCATTACCTGGGCACCACCAAAGGCGCCCGCCCCGTCACCTTGAATTACCTCAAACAAGTGGCCCAGGCAGCGGATGACTTGGGTTATCACGGGGTGCTGATCCCCACTGGCCGCTCTTGCGAAGACTCCTGGGTCATCGCCTCGGCGCTGGTGCCATTGACCGAGCGCCTGAAGTATCTAGTGGCCATCCGTCCCGGCATTATCTCGCCGACCGTGTCCGCGCGGATGGCGGCAACCCTGGATCGACTGTCCGGTGGCCGACTGTTGATTAACGTGGTGACCGGCGGCGACCCGGATGAAAACCGTGGCGACGGTATCTATCTCGATCACAGCGAGCGCTACGAAGTCACCGACGAGTTTCTGCACATCTGGCGTCGCGTGCTGCAAGGCGAAGCCGTGGATTTTGAAGGCAAGCATTTGCGCGTGCAGAACGCCAAAGCGCTATACCCACCGATTCAGAAACCCTATCCACCGCTGTACTTCGGGGGATCTTCCGAGGCTGCTCACGAACTGGCCGCCGAGCAGGTGGATGTGTACCTGACCTGGGGTGAGCCGCCAGCCGCCGTCGCCGAGAAGATCGCTGACGTTCGCGAACGTGCCGCACGCAAAGGACGCACCGTGCGTTTCGGTATTCGTCTGCATGTGATTGTGCGTGAAACCAGCGAAGAGGCTTGGAAAGCCGCCGATACCCTGATCGAGCACATCAGCGACGAAACCATCGCGGCCGCGCAGAAGTCGTTCTCGCGCTTCGACTCCGAGGGCCAGCGACGCATGGCAGCGCTGCACGACGGGCGTCGCGATAATCTGGAAATCGCACCAAATCTGTGGGCCGGTGTCGGCCTGGTTCGTGGGGGGGCTGGCACCGCGCTGGTGGGCAACCCGCAAGAGGTCGCGGCACGGATCAAAGAATATGCGGACCTGGGGATCGAGAGCTTCATCTTCTCCGGCTACCCGCACCTCGAAGAAGCCTACCGCTTCGCCGAGTTGGTGTTTCCGCTGCTGCCCGAGCCCTACGCGAGCCTGGCCGGTCGCGGGATCACCAACCTGACCGGGCCATTTGGCGAAATGATCGCCAATGACTTGCCGCCTCAGGCCAAGTGATCGGTTGCGCCTGACATACCGTTTTCGCAGGCAAGTCTGCTCACACAGCCTGAACAGGATCGGGGGGGCGTGACACTTCCGTCCGACCCTGCATTAACCCTTGAGGAAACCCGTGTGACTGCCAAGCCGCCAAGCGCCCCGTCCACGCCCTTGCAGACAGCCCAAAAACTGGCTGCACAATTTGCCGAAACCGCCGCAGAGCGTGATGAACGTGGTGGCACTCCCAAAGCCGAGCGCGACGCACTGCGCGAAAGCGGCCTGCTGGCGCTAAGCATTCCTCGTCAATATGGCGGGCTAGGTGGGCGCTGGAGTGAAACCTTAGACATCGTTCGCGAGTTCGCCAAGGTCGACAGTTCCATCGCTCATGTCTTCGGTTTCCATCATTTGATGTTGGCCACCGTGCGCCTGTTCGCCAAGCCGGAACAATGGCAGCCCTGGTTCGAGCAGACCGCGCGCAAGAATTGGTTCTGGGGCAACGCCCTCAACCCGCTGGACACACGCACTGTCGTCAAAACATTCAACGGCTGGCGGGAGTTCTCCGGCAAAAAAAGCTTCTGCTCCGGGGCCAGCGATTCACAGATGCTGATCGCTTCGGCCGTGGACGAAACGGCGGGCGGCAAGTTGCTGATCGCCGCCATCCCCAGCGGGCGCAGCGGTATCACCCTGCATAAAGACTGGAACAACATGGGCCAGCGTCAGACCGACAGCGGCAGTGCCAGCTTTGAGCGGGTGCGGGTCGACGAGTCGGAGTTGCTCCTTAACCCCGGTCCTTTGAGTACGCCCTTTGCCTGCTTGCGTCCGCTGATCGCGCAACTGACGTTCACCCACATGTTTCTCGGTATCGCCGAGGGGGCCTTCAATGAAGCGCGGCAATACACCCTCACCGAAACCCGCACCTGGTTCAAATCCACGACCGAGGACATCCGCCAGGACCCTTATGTGTTGGCACACTACGGGGAGTTCTGGGTAGCGCTGGAAGGCGTGCGGTTGCTGGTAGAACGGGCCGCCGAACTGCTCGATGCCGCTTGGGCCAAAGGCCCGGATCTAAGCAACGAGGAGCGTGGTTATCTGGCAACAGCGATCGCCACCGCAAAAGTCGCCGCCAGCCGCCAAGGCCTGGAGCTGTGTAGCAAGCTGTTCGAGGTGACGGGGGCGCGCTCGACCCACGCGTCCCTGCGTCTCGACCGGCATTGGCGCAACCTGCGCACTCAGACCTTGCACGATCCTGTGGATTACAAACTCCACGAACTGGGTGACTGGGCATTGAACCGATCTCTGCCTGTTCCGACCTTCTACTCATAGTGATAGAGATGCCCATGCAGCTTCTGACCTTACCCCCATCGCCAGCTTTGGCGACGTCGATCCGGGCCACCGCTCAGGTCTTCGAAGATCCAAAATCCCAAGCCCTGTTGGCGCATGTGCAGCAGGTCGCGCCCAGCGAAGCCAGTGTGCTGATCATCGGCGAGACCGGCACCGGCAAGGAACTGGTCGCGCGCCATATCCATAACCTCAGCGCCCGACGCAATCGCCCCTTCGTGGCGGTCAACTGCGGAGCCTTTTCCGAATCGCTGGTCGAGGCCGAGTTGTTCGGTCACGAAAAAGGGGCCTTCACCGGCGCCCTCAGCGCTAAAGCCGGCTGGTTTGAAGAGGCCAATGGCGGCACGCTGTTCCTAGATGAGATCGGCGATCTGCCAATGCCCATCCAGGTAAAACTGCTCCGGGTGTTGCAGGAGCGTGAAGTGGTGCGTCTGGGCTCACGTAAAAGCATCCCCATTGATGTGCGGGTCCTGGCGGCCACCAACGTACAGCTGGAGAAAGCCATCAATGCAGGGCATTTTCGCGAGGATCTGTATTACCGGCTGGACGTGGTAAGCCTGGAGTTGAGCCCGCTGCGCGAGCGTCCCGGCGATATCCTGCCATTGACCCGGCACTTCATCGAGGTCTATAGCAAGCGCTTGGGTTATGGCCCGATCAGCATCAGCGCAGAAGCCGAACACAAGCTCAGGAGCTACAGCTGGCCGGGTAATATCCGCGAACTGGAAAACGTCATCCACCATACCCTGCTCATCTGCCGCAACGGGTTGATCCAGCACAACGATCTGCGCTTGTCGAACATGCGCATCGAGCGCCTGGATGATACGGCGCCTGTTGACGACTCCGCCGCGGCGCTGCTGACGCGAGCGTTCCAGACCCTGTTCGAAGAGCAGGCCGGCGCCCTGCACGAAAAAGTCGAAGACGCCCTGTTGCGCGCGGCCTATCGCTTCAGCCATTACAACCAGGTGCACACCGCCAACTTGCTCGGTTTGAGCCGCAACGTCACGCGGACCCGCCTGATCAAGATTGGCGAGCTGGCAGTGAACAAACGTCGTCCCACTGAACAGACGGCAGGAGATCGCGTGCTTCAGCTATCAATCTGAACGCCGATCAGGTGTCTGGCACGAAGTAAAAAGGTGTAGGACCGTAACGCTTCGATCAGAAACGACAGTATCTTCGACTGCTCAAACCCAGCATTTACGGGGGGAAATATTAACTATTTAATACCGTACGAAATCCCCTACTAAACCTAGTCACGAACCCTGCATCTATGCAGGAAGCGTCTGACAGATTCAGGGGTCGACTCCCGTTATGGTTGCGCCGGCTTATTTATGCCCGAGCACAAACCACCAGGAGTCACCACACATGAAGAAGTTATACCTTGCTGCCGCTGTCGCCACCCTGATCGCAACGACCAGCGGCTGCGTGAGCTATAACATGAGCCAGCCAACCGCGCCGATTGCTGGCTCGGTCACCGCTGACTTGAAAGCCGATGTGAAAGTAGGGGAACAAATCAGCGGCGAATCATCCACCACGATCCTGTTCGGCTGGCTTAACGTGGGTGGCGATACCCAGTTCGCCGATGGCGTTACTTACGGTGGTGCGGGCGGTTCCGCAATCGGCCTGCCTGACCCGATCTCCGCAGTGAAAGCTGCCGCCGCGTTCAAAGCGGTGAAAAGCTCCGGTTCCGACCTGATCGTCGCACCTCGCTACGAAGTCAGCGTTGAAGACTACTTTCTGTTCAAGAAGGTCAACGTCAAGGTTACCGGTAACAAAGGCAGCATCAGCAGCATCCGCTAAGGACTGCTCGCTCTGGATTGAATCCCAGTGACGTGAACGAACGCCGCTCAGCGCATATCCGCTGAGCGGCGTTTTTTATGAGTCAGTGTTTATCCAGAGAAGCCAATCGCTCCGCCAGGGCTTTGGCCTGACTGGCGACGTCGGTTACTGCAGTACTTTCCCACCACATTCCGCGCAACGGCGGCCCCATGGCGAACAGCCGCGGTGAGACGTTCCCTTGCGCATCAAGCAACGCACCATCGGGCTGCGCGGCAATCCCTAGCGCCAGCGGACCTGGGAGGATAAGGCCCCGCGCCAAAAGCTGCCTGGGCAATGCACGGTCCACCCGACGCCAGTCGTATTCGATGCCCGTGGAGTTAATCAAGGCATCGCCAATGACGTGCGACGACTCAGACTCTCCGCGACGACGGATGCGAATCTGTACCTGCCCTGTCGGCAGCACTTCCACCCCCTGCAATGACGCGGCGTGAATGGTCAGCCGTCCCTCTTCCACACGTCGCGCCAGCAGTGCTGCACTTGGCGGTGGTGAACGATGGTGATGGCTTTCCCACCAGGGCCGCACATGGCGAACGAATTGCCGACGCTGCACATCGCTGGCCTGGGACCACAGACGGCCAATGTGCGCACGAACCGTATCCAGCGGCGCCTGCCAATCAATCCCGTCAGCAATGGCGTGTTCGCATTCCTCGCGGACCTTGCGCAGCAGCTGACGCGTGCTGCGAATACTGTGATCTTCGGCCAGAAAATCCACCCACACCGGCGGCTGGCGGCGGACGTGGGGCAATAGACCGTGACGGGAAAACACGTCGATTGGTCCGCGATGCCCGGCCTGCTCCAAGGACACCAATGCATCGACCATGGTCAGGCCCGAGCCGATGATCAGTACGTTTGCCAAAGGGTCGAGCTCGCGCATGGCGTCGACATCCCACGGATCGACAGACGCCGCATTAAGCCCGCTGGACTCGCGTTGTGAGGTGCGCGCAGCAGGGAACATGCCGGTGGCCAGCACCGCAAACGTGCCCTGTAATTGGCGGCCATCACTCAGGGTGATCCGCACACCCGCATCACTGCTTTCCAGATCAGTTGCTTCGCCGCGCACATGTTCCAGGCTAGATCCGTATGAAGCGCCGAGCACCCGCGCATCCGCCAATCGTTGCTGCACATACAGACCAAAAATACCCCGTGGCGGGAACAGCTCTGCCACGGGTACGTGTTGCCCGGCAGACTCCGGCCAGCCGCCAGCCGCAATGTAGTCGCCCAGCCATTGGGTCAGGTCATCGGGGTTGTCTGGATCGACACCCATGCGTGCAGCATTACCATTGAGGGTGTGGCCCAATTCAGTCGCGCTGTAGGCTTCGCCACGCCCCAGCTCACTGCGCGACTCGATAATCAAAATCCGTCGTTTACCCGGCAGTCTCAATAATTGCGCAGCCAACATGCTGCCGCTCAAGCCGCCACCCACAATTAAAATATCGGCTGTACGGACGGCAGAAATCGCCTGCCCTGAATGCGACTCGGTCATTCCCCTATCCTTCAAAAAGCGCAGCAAAAAGTAATGTCTGCCACCGACCTTGCACAGGGCATGCCTGATCAAAAATGATCGCTTTTCTTGGCCTTGCCTGCAATCTGACAGTGAAAAAGTCCAGCAAACCTACACAGTGTTCAAACGCTGTTGTTGGGCAAACAGTTCGCGAGCCATCACCCCTCTTCCGTGAACGGCTTACAGCACCACGTTGCGCACAAACCGAACAGCCACCGGCCCATCGTTTCGATAGGTATGGGCCTGACTGCTGGCGAACATGTAGAACTCGCCGCGTTCAACGCGGTGGACGGTATCGACCAGACCGATGTTCAAGCAACCTTCGAACACATAGACCTGCTCACTCCAGCCTTCAGGGTCGGCTTCCGACGCATAAACCTCACCCGGTTCCAGGCAAAACTCCCACAACTCGACTTCGCGCTTGGCCACGGCCTTTGCCAGGAGCACTGCTTTGCTGCCAGGGATCAGTCCCGCCCACGCGACCTCGTTGATGCGGCTGGGATCGCGCACATCCGGGGCCTGGATCAAATCGCTGAACGCCACGTCCAGCGCATCGGCGACCCGATCAAGGGTTGCCAGGCTAACGTTTTTCTCGCCCGCCTCGATTGCCACCAGCATTCTGCGGCTCACCCCGGATTTCTCTGCCAAGGCACTCTGACTAAGGTCTGCGGCATTGCGCAAACGGCGCACATTCTGACTGACGTGTTGTAGCACCGGGGCTCTCTGAGCGATGTCTTTGTGCACTATATTGCTCGCCTGATTCGATTTGCGCAGTATACTGCCCACTTTCGACGCATTCTGCGTCTCACCTTTGTCACACGCAAGCCCCAATAGCCCGGTGAACACCATGAAGTCTACCCGCCTGACGCCACGAATCAGTAAAGCAGAAGCTGTATTGATCCTGATCACCGTGATCTGGGGCGGGACGTTTCTGCTGGTGCAGCATGCACTGACGTCCAGTGGACCGTTGTTTTTCGTCGGGCTGCGGTTCGCTGCCGCCGCGAACATCGTTGCCCTCTTTTCCCTGCGAATTCTACGCGACCTGACGCTGCTCGAGTTCAAGGCCGGGGTGTTCATCGGTGTGTCGATCATGCTCGGCTATGGCCTGCAAACCATCGGCCTGCAAACCATTCCCAGTAGCCAGTCTGCCTTTATCACCGCGTTGTATGTGCCTTTCGTACCGTTGTTGCAATGGCTGGTGCTGGGACGTCGTCCGGGTCTTATGCCAAGCCTGGGCATTGGCCTGGCCTTCGCCGGGTTGATGCTGCTGTCCGGGCCCAATGGCGCCTCGCTGAATTTCAGCCCCGGTGAAATAGCCACCGTGGTCAGCGCTGTGGCAATTGCCGGCGAAATTATTCTGATCGGCGCCTACGCTGGCAAAGTCGACGTGCGTCGAGTAACGGTAGTGCAACTGGCAACCGCCTCGGTATTGTCGTTTCTGATGGTCGTCCCGACCGGAGAGCCACTTCCACCGTTCTCATGGTTGCTGGTGATCAGCGCGGTGGGCCTCGGGGCCGCCAGCGCGGCGATTCAAGTCGCAATGAACTGGGCGCAGAAAACCGTTTCGCCGACCCGTGCCACCGTGATCTATGCCGGTGAGCCGGTATGGGCCGGAATTGCCGGGCGTCTGGCCGGTGAACGCTTACCCGCCATCGCCTTGCTCGGTGCGGCATTAATCGTTGCAGGGGTCATTGTCAGCGAACTTAAAGTGCGGGCCAAGGCGGCAGTGAAAGACGAAAAAGATCGAGGTGAGGTGTTGAGCGAGGCCGATTGAGCCCAGCAACACCGAGTGCCTTCATTCGCGAAAGCGACAGCCCCGTCACAATAAATCCCTCGTAAAACCGGGCCCCCAACTACCCTTGCCTTTAGCCTTTGTAGGATTCTGCCACAGCTTGCGAGTTGGTGATCTGGGACCTGACACGTATGATTCCAGATAATTCCCAGCAGATTAGAAACCTATGTCCCTGATAGTTCTACTGCTTTTGCCTTTTATCGGCAGCTGTCTCGCGGCCCTTTTGCCGCACAACGCGCGTAATACCGAGTCCATCCTCGCAGGTCTGGTGAGTCTGATAGGCGCGATCCAGGTCGCCCTGTGGTACCCGCAGATCGCTGACGGCGGTGTGATTCGCCAGGAATTCTTCTGGTTACCAAGCCTGGGCCTGAATTTCGTTCTGCGAATGGATGGTTTTGCCTGGTTGTTTTCCATGCTGGTGTTGGGCATCGGTGCGCTGGTGTCCTTGTATGCACGTTATTACATGTCACCCGACGACCCGGTACCGCGCTTTTTCGCCTTTTTCCTAGCGTTCATGGGTGCCATGCTGGGCCTGGTGATCTCCGGCAATCTGATCCAGATCGTATTTTTCTGGGAGCTGACCAGTCTTTTCTCCTTCTTGCTAATCGGCTACTGGCACCATCGCGCCGATGCCCGCCGAGGCGCCTACATGGCGCTGGTGGTCACCGGAGCTGGCGGCCTCGCCTTATTGGTGGGGGTCATGCTGCTCGGCCATGTGGTCGGCAGTTACGACCTGGACAAGGTACTGGCGGCGGGTGACGTAATTCGCGCCCACGCCCTGTACCCGGTGTTGCTGCCGTTGATACTGATTGGCGCCTTGAGCAAGAGCGCGCAGTTCCCTTTTCACTTCTGGCTGCCCCACGCCATGGCCGCCCCAACCCCGGTTTCGGCCTACCTGCACTCAGCGACCATGGTCAAGGCCGGGGTATTTTTACTGGCGCGTTTCTGGCCGGTATTGTCTGGCACTGAAGAATGGTTCTGGATCGTCGGCGGGGCCGGCGCCTGCACGTTGCTGTTGGGTGCCTACACAGCGATTTTCCAGACCGACCTCAAGGGCCTGCTGGCCTATTCGACCATCAGCCATCTGGGGCTGATCACCCTGCTACTTGGCCTGAACAGTCCATTGGCCGCCGTGGCGGCGGTGTTCCATATTCTCAATCACGCCACCTTCAAGGCCTCGCTGTTCATGGCCGCCGGGATCATCGACCATGAAAGCGGTACCCGCGATATTCGGCGGCTCAGCGGCCTGATCAAGATGATGCCGTATACCGCCACCCTGGCCATGGTCGCCAGTGCGTCAATGGCCGGGATTCCGCTGCTGAACGGCTTTCTTTCCAAGGAAATGTTCTTCGCCGAGACCGTGTTCATCTCTTCTACCGCGTGGGTCGAGATGGCTCTGCCTGTCATCGCGACCATTGCCGGGAGCTTCAGCGTCGTCTATGCGCTGCGCTTTACCGTGGATGTATTTTTCGGTCCGAAAGCCACCGACCTGCCCCATGCACCTCACGAACCGCCACGCTGGATGCGCGCACCGGTGGAGCTACTGGTGCTGGTCTGCCTGATCGTCGGCATCTTCCCCGCACAGTCCGTGGGCCCGCTGTTGGCCACTGCAGCACGGCCGGTCGTGGGGGGCACGCTGCCCGAATACAACCTGGCGATCTGGCATGGCTGGAATACGCCAATGATCATGAGCCTGCTGGCCATGGTCGGCGGAATCGTGCTGTACCTGTTGTTGCGCCCGGCGTTCAAACAGGAGCGATTTACCGGTGCGCCCCTGGTCTCCCGCCTCAATGGCAAGCATCTGTTCGAGCGCAGCCTGGTATTGATGGTGCGTTGCGCACGGCGTTTCGCGCGAAAGATCAGCACCCGCCGCCTGCAGGCCCAGCTATTTCTGCTGGTCCTGGTCGCATTCGTTGGCGGACTGATTCCGCTCTACCACAGTGGCCTGACCTGGGGTGATAGACCAAAGATTCCAGGCTCAGCGGTGTTCGTAACGCTGTGGCTGATTGCGATTGCCTGCGCACTCGGCGCCGCGTGGCAGGCCAAATATCACCGTCTCGCGGCACTGACCATGGTCAGCGTCTGCGGATTGATGATCTGCATCACCTTCGTCTGGTTCTCTGCCCCGGACCTGGCTCTGACCCAGTTGGTGGTGGAGGTGGTCACCACCGTGCTGATTCTGCTGGGCCTGCGCTGGCTGCCACGACGCAACGAAAACGTCGCGCCACTGCCGAGCACCCTCAGCCAGGCTCGGGCACGTCGTCTGCGTGACTTGCTACTGGCGGTGATGGTCGGTGGCGGCATGGCGCTGCTGTCTTATGCGATGCTGACTCGGCCAACGCCCAATACGATTTCCTCGTTCTATCTCAGCCGCGCCCTCCCTCAAGGCGGCGGCAGCAACGTGGTGAACGTGATGCTGGTGGACTTCCGCGGCTTCGATACCTTGGGCGAAATCACTGTATTGGCGGCCGTCGCCCTGACGATATTTGCGCTACTGAGGCGCTTCCGCCCCCCTAAAGAAAGCATTCCGCTGCCCGCTCAGCAACGCTTGCTGGCGCGTGACGTGGTCACCGACCTGGTTAATCCGCGCAGCGCCAGTGACACCGCACTGGGCTTCATGATGGTGCCAGCGGTGTTGGTACGCTTGCTGTTGCCGATTGCCTTGGTGATTTCAATGTATCTGTTCATGCGCGGGCATAATCTGCCAGGCGGCGGATTCGTCGCTGGGCTGGTGATGTCCGTGGCCTTCATTCTTCAATACATGGTGGCGGGAACGCAGTGGGTCGAAGCGCAAATGAGCCTGCGTCCACTGCGCTGGATGGGCATCGGAATGTTGTTTGCGATGTTCACCGGGCTGGGTTCGATGGCACTCGGCTACCCGTTCATGACCACCCATACCGCGCACCTGCAGTTGCCGCTGCTGGGCGATATCCACTTCGCCAGTGCGCTGTTCTTCGATATCGGCGTGTACGCCGTGGTGGTCGGCTCGACGCTGCTGATCCTCACTGCTTTGGCTCACCAATCGGTGCGAAGCCATCGTCCGACCTCGCTGCCCAAGCCCATAGCAACGCAAGGAGCCGTCTGATGGAAGAAGTCATCGCAATCGCCATCGGTGTACTGGTTGCCTCGGGCGTCTGGCTGATCCTGCGACCTCGAACCTTTCAAGTGGTGATGGGGCTGTGCTTGCTGTCCTACGGGGTCAACCTGTTCATCTTCAGCATGGGCAGCCTGTTTATTGGCAAGGAACCGATCATCAAGGACGGAGTGCCGCAAGACTTGCTCAATTACACCGACCCCCTGCCGCAAGCCCTGGTCTTGACGGCGATTGTCATCAGCTTCGCCATGACCGCTCTGTTTCTGGTACTGCTACTGGCCTCGCGGGGCCTGACCGGCACCGACCATGTGGATGGTCGGGAGCCTAAAGAATGACGTTGATGAATCAACTGATCGTCGCCCCCATTCTGCTCCCCCTGCTGACCGCCGCCCTGATGTTGATGCTCGGCGAAAAGCATCGTCCGTTGAAAGCCCGAATCAACCTGCTCTCCACCTTACTTGGGCTGGCGATCTCGATCAGTTTATTGATATGGGTCCAGCAGGCAGGTACCACGGGCTCTATCGGCGTATACCTGCCGGGTAACTGGGAAGCGCCCTTTGGCATCGTGCTGGTGGTCGATCATCTTTCCGCGCTGATGCTGGTGCTGACCGGGATCATCGGTGTCTGTGCGCTGCTCTTCGCCCTGGCCCGCTGGGACCGGGCCGGCGCCAGCTTTCACGCCTTGTTCCAGATCCAGCTGTTGGGCCTTTACGGGGCCTTCCTGACCGCTGACCTGTTCAACCTGTTCGTATTCTTCGAAGTGCTGTTGGCCGCGTCTTATGGCCTGATGCTCCACGGTTCGGGACGCGCACGGGTCTCAGCGGGCCTGCATTACATCACCATCAACCTGGTGGCCTCGTCGTTGTTCCTGATTGGAGCGGCACTGATTTATGGCGTGACCGGCACCTTGAATATGGCCGATCTGGCAATAAAGATCCCGTTAGTGCCCGAATCCGATCGCGGCCTGTTGCATGCTGGCGCCGCGATTCTTGCCACGGCGTTCCTCGCCAAGGCAGGCATGTGGCCGCTGAATTTCTGGCTGGTGCCGGCCTACTCGGCAGCCAGCGCCCCTGTGGCAGCGATGTTCGCGATCATGACCAAAGTCGGTGTCTATACCCTGTTGCGGCTCTGGACCCTGCTATTCTCGGGGCAAGCAGGCGCCTCAGCTTTTTTTGGCGGCGACTGGCTGATCTACGGCGGCATGGCGACGATTTTCACGGCAGCCGTAACGATTCTGGCCGCGCAACGCCTGGAACGCCTGGGCAGTCTGAGCATTCTGGTGTCGGCAGGTATCCTGCTGTCGGCCATCGGCTTTGCCCAACCCAGCCTGACCGCTGGCGCACTGTTCTATCTGGTCAGCTCGACCCTGACTCTCAGCGCCCTGTTTCTGCTGGCCGAACTGATAGAGCGCTCGCGCTCAGAGAACGAAATCCCCCTCTTTGAAGACGCGGAGCGGCCTCGTCCGCTGGAATCGTTGCAGCCACTGCCGGGTATAAACCTCGACGAGGAACAGAAAGCCGTGGTGGGTCAGGTGATCCCGAGGACCATGGCCTTCCTTGGGCTGAGCTTCATCGTTTGCGCCTTATTGATCATTGGCATGCCGCCTCTGTCCGGCTTTATTGGCAAGCTGACGTTGCTCAGCGCTTTGCTCAATCCACTCGGGCTGGATGTGGCCAAGGACGAATCGATTTCAGGTGCCAGTTGGGTCCTGATCAGCCTGTTGATCTTCTCCGGACTGGCCTCGCTGATCGCCTTTTCTCGCGTCGGCATTCAGCGTTTCTGGGCTCCGAGGGAGCGACCTTCGCCTAAGCTGCGCCGCAATGAGTGCCTGCCCATCCTGATCCTGTTGGGTTTGTGCATTGCGCTCACGTTCAAAGCCGAGCCGCTGCTGCGCTACACCCAGGACACTGCGGCGGCCCTGCATGATCCGCAGCAATACGTGCTGTCAGTCATGGCCACCCGCCCACTGCCCGGCCCGACCACGGCTGCTGCCCAGCAGGTGCAGCCATGAAGCGCCTGTTCCCTGCCCCGTTGCTATCGCTGGCGCTCTGGTTGCTCTGGCTGGTACTGAACCTGTCTCTCAGCCCCGGCAATCTGTTGCTCGGCGCATTGCTTGGGGTTGTCGCCCCCTTGCTGATGAAGCCGTTGCGCCCTCTGCCGGTACGGATTCGCAGGCCTGGCGTGATGCTGAAATTGTTCCTGCGGGTGGGATGCGACGTGGTGTCATCGAACATTGCCGTGAGCTGGACGGTGTGGAACGCTAAACGGCGACCACCCCGCTCAGCGTTCGTCAAAGTACCGCTTGAGCTGCGTGACGCCAATGGCCTGGCCGTCCTGTCGATGATCACCACGGTCATTCCGGGCACGGTGTGGTCCGAACTGGCCCTGGACCGTAGCGTGTTGCTGATGCATGTGTTCGATCTGAACGATGAGGCGCAGTTCATCGCACACTTCAAGCACTGTTACGAACGCCCGCTGATGGAGATTTTCCAATGAGTGCCCTGCTCTCCAACGCCATCTTGCTCAGCCTGTTCATCTTTGTGATGGCGATGGTGCTGACCTTTATTCGGCTGTTCAAGGGCCCGTCCGCGCAGGATCGGGTCCTCGCTCTGGACTACCTGTATATCATTGCCATGTTGATGATGCTGGTGCTGGGCATCCGCTACGCCAGCGACATGTACTTCGAGGCCGCGCTGTTGATTGCGCTGTTCGGCTTCGTCGCCTCCTTCGCGCTGGCGAAGTTCCTGCTGCGCGGCGAGGTGATCGAGTGAATTCGCTCAGCGTGCTGCCATTCTGGGTCGAGATCATCACTGCGGCGCTATTAGTCGCCAGCAGCCTGTTCGCCCTGACCGGCGCTCTCGGTCTGCTGCGCATGAAAGATTTCTTTCAGCGCATGCACCCACCCGCACTAGCGTCCACCTTGGGCGCATGGTGTGTAGCGCTGGCGTCGATCATCTATTTTTCGGCGCTGAAATCCGAACCGGTGATTCACGCCTGGTTGATCCCGGTACTGCTGTCTATCACTGTGCCGGTCACGACCCTGTTGCTGGCCCGCACCGGACTGTTCCGCAAACGCATGGCGGGGGATGACGTACCGCCAGAGGTCAGTGGCGATCGCAACGAAGGTGATCCGGGCGGTAACTGATGGGCGGCATTTCAGCTATGCCGCCTCATTTCAAGCTGGCGCTGACCTTGGTCGCAATGTCTTCGGGCAGCCAGGCCTTCCAGACATCCGGGTGTTCCTTGAGGAACACTTGGGTAACATCCCGTGGGGCCAGGTGTTTTTCGCTCATGTCCGCCAACGCCTTGTTCAGCGGACCCATTGGCAGATCAACCTTCTCGAAGAACGCTACCGGTTGCGGATAGTGCCGCTTAAACGGTCTGGAAACCCCGATGCTCAGCGTAGACCGAAGAACGTTGGCTGCGGATTGAGATTTTTCGCATCGGTCAGGGTTTCCCAAGCGGATGCATCAAAGGCCGGCTCCTGAAGTTGAATCAATTTGTAGCATCCCAACAGCGGCGTCGGCGACCAGTAATAGAACAATACCGGCCGGACTCGTTTCATGGACGAGGAGATTTCGGCATCCCGTGCTGCGCCCGACCCGCTTTGAAAATTCACATAGCTTTTCTCGAGCCCATACGCCTTGAGCTTCTAGCCGTTGACCACGCCAGAAGTCCAACCCATTGGGCTGTTCAAAATTCGCCCTTTGCCCGGTAACTCGGGGGCTTTGAACACATCTTTGTACCGAGGCAAATCCGACACACTACGCAGCTAGGGCGCCATCGGCTTGATACCGCGCTCAGCGTCGCCCGTGATGACGTATTCGGTTCCCATGGTTTCAAAATACTCTGTCAGCAGATCGGCGCAGAGGTTCCTTTTCGACGGAGCCCGGCTTCGAGGGGTTGCCTTATACGGTGCACACTCGTTCATTCGCGAGCAAAACGCAGCGTCTTGTTCTCGTATTATTCACTGGCCTTGAATGTCAGCTCACCCTTGCGCCATTTCGCGGCTTTGCCGGTAACGGCTTTCAGGGTCTTGCTCAACGTACCTTGCAACTGCTCGTTGGCGGCAAAGACCGTAACCACGGCACGGCCTTCCTTGAACACAATACCGTGGCCATCAGGCGTATTAACGTAGGCGTAATCACCCAGACCATAGACGGTCAACTTGATATCTCGAAACTTCAGTTCTAACTTACCGCCTTCACGGCTGGGCAATACTGCCGCACGAAAGTGATCGCCTACTTTGAGTTCCAGACGCTGCTTGTCGTCTACCACCAACGCGGTTTCGGTATCAATTTCAGCGATGTAGATGCCTTCGGCGGTTTGCTCGGTGACATAGACAAAACGGGATTGGAATTGCTTGACTAGCTTGGCACGAAGATCGCCAAGCACGAATAATGCGTGCATATCCAGATTACTTACTGCCAATGACGAGTCCTCTAACTTGAAAATTATCTTGCCCGACAACGTTCGAGCACCACACAAAACGGGTTGGATATAGCTATTTTCCGCCCCTGTTCGTCGCACAAAAAATATTGACTGACCTTGATCCAGTCTCCCTGACGTTTCGAGGAAGATTGTCAACTTGGAGCCCAGGCGTCTGCCAACAACCCGGCACAGAATATTAATGGATAACCGACTCGGCGTCTCGCCACCTGGGCGTCCAGCCTTGCAGGAAATCGCGCTTTCGGTTGCCAGAGAATAGCAGGCAACGTATTCAGGAATAAAAATACGATTCTACCGGTTAGCCCCCCCTACAGGGTATATACCTTTCGTCCGGCGACGACGCGGAGAGCAGAAATCCACTCGTTAACGTCCGACTCCCGATAACCTGTCATTCGTCATCGTGAGAACTAAACCCCGCCTGTCCACCTCAACAACTGCCATACTCGCCAACATCAAAAAAAACAGACGATACGCCTGCGTGCCGTAGCGTAGTCACTCGTCATCCATGGGAAGGTAATAGTGATTGAATTTGATATTGGCGAGTTCTTCATCTGGGGCGAAGCCAAAGAAGTCGACGGCGAGTTCCAGGCTGTAATCGTGATGCGCGCCAAAGAAGCAAAAAACGCAATCAGCTACCACCAAGTCGAAAAAGACCGGTGGTTTAAAACAGCAGATGTTGCTGCGACTGCCGCAAAAGACGCTGCCAAAGCCTTGAAAGAAGCGGTCGATGCGGGTGCTTTGAGCCTCTAGCTCACTGCAGTCGGGAGGGCCAGTACTCGCCGGTTACCTTTGCTGGCCATCGGCGCTCAGGATCGAGTGTAAAAAGAATCTGTCACTGCCCGCTTATCCCGTCGAACTCTTGCCGAGCGCGGGCCTCAGATACGTTGCCACCGCTTTATTAACGGCTTCCACCACTGCACGGGTTTTTCCCGTCAAGGAGATCACATGGAATTGACTACGCCTACGCTGGCCACCCTCTTCGAACAACTGGGCCTTGAGTCCGACCCGGCCAGTATCGATGCATTCGTCTCCAGCCACTTTCTGCCAGAAAACATCAAGCTCTCCGAGGCCGAATTCTGGACACCGCAACAGGCGCGATTCCTGAAAGAAGAATTGCGCGAAGACGCCGAATGGTCGCTCGTTGTAGATGAACTCAATGAGCGGCTGCATTTGACCAAGTAGCACCCATACCGCATCCACACCATGATCAGGCCGCTATCGACAATTGAGCGGCCCATGCCGCGCGGCACTCTTCTGCTTCGCTGCGGGAGGAAAAAGCGGTTCCGCGCCGCTCCCCATTGAGCAGCACCACCCAACAAACGCGACGCCCCTGAGCACGCATTGAAGGCGGAACCCCTGTACCTATCATCACGGCGACATCGACTTTGCTGTGCATGAGCATTCTCCCCGGATTTAACAAGCAACCTAACGATGTCGCCATCATAGAGACTTGCCCCGCCGGGAAAAAGCTATCGCCCGCATAGCTTCGTTACATAACCGGTAACAAAATCCCAGCACGGACCCTTCGCCCAGCGCCCTCGCTGATACCTCATCGGGGATAACCGGGCTGACTGACGTGGGGGTGATGAACACGCCCGCCAGGCTGTGGTGCATGGACGAAAACAGCGCCACTCAGACTGCCACCACTACCGACTGCGGCGTTCCAGTGAGCGGAGCGATGGATATAGCGCTGACGCAACATGCGCCGTTCACTTTCATCGAGCGTGTCGGGGCCGCCCTTGGCGTAGGCAATCAGCTTTTGCGCAACCACTTGCAACTCGGGTACAAGCCTCAACTCGGGGGTGTCAGGTATCGGCCCCAGAGGCACCCCTTCGGCACAGGCCAGCGCGTGCATCACGCGTAAATAGACCCTGGAAAGATGACCGAATACGCGACGTTCCAGACTCACAGCGGCCAGGATCGTTTTAACGCCGACCTTGTTACTGCCTGCGCCGGGATAGCTTTCACAACACTCGACGCGCAACGAAGCGCCTACATCCAGAGGATCGAGCCATTGACTGGCATCAATCGCCTGCAGATCCAAATCGCTTTCCAGCCAGGCACCGCTGGCGTGGCAGTGCGTATCGAGGCTTACGATGCTTCGGCGCGGCCGGGTCAGAAATAGCTTTTCCCGCACCTGCGGATGATAGCCACCGCCAACGTCCGAGTGCGCCCCAGGCACCACGACCTCCTTCGACCAATCCGGGGCGACGCTGTTCAAGGCGAAGTTACGCCGCAACTCGTCGCCGGCGACCAGGTGCAACACCTGCTGTGCCGACCTGGGAGGCAGATAGAGATTGACCCCACGGTTCGCGGCGTCCCGCACATTACCCCAATCTTCGATACTACCTATGGCCGCGACGGTGTCGAACAAGCCTATCACTTTCAATTTCACGCTTGCGTTATGCCAGGCGAAATCTTCACTCCATGGGATTTGCCTCTGATCGAGTAAGGGGCCAAGGGCGCCTTTTGCCTGCTTCAATACTTCATTGGCAAAGTGCCGGGCGGCTGCGGCACCGCGACTGAAGCCGAAAAGATCGAGTTCCAGCCCATCGATAACGCACCCTGGGTTCTCGGCCTTGAAAGCGTCAAGGACGGTACCAAGCTTTTTAACGCCCTTGGCAACCTTGGCGATGACACCCGTGCTGCCACGCCCGAAACTTTGGCCCGCCCACACTGAATCGCACTTACCGGACGTTGTGCCGATACCGCTTATATAAATCGGCCAGCACGCAGCCCCTCCATTCTTCGTCGCGCTTACCTTGAACTGCTGACAATACAGTTCATACAACCTGGCCACATTACTTAAATCATTGCTGTAACTACTGGCAGGCTGGGTATGGCGCCCCGCGCACTCTCTGATGTGTGAGTTATTTATCACGACCTGCGCACGGCAACGAGCCGCGATGTAGCTATTGACCCGATTGTTGCCTGTCCCGTCGAAAAACAGACCGATACGCAGCGTAACACGGTGCATTTCCGGGGCAGCGCTGCCCGCAGCCTGCTGGGTTGTCTTTATCCCGCTCATGGTATTTTCGCCCTGTATGGCACAACTGGAAGCCAGCCTGCTTAAATCAATAAATACTTCTGATTTAAAACAGCTTGCTCAGCCATACACAGACGTCAAGGCACTCAGGACGATTTCAGAATCGTCCCACACACCACAGAGAAGTTAGAGAGTCTATTAACTAATAAGTCTTACAACGAAGACTAATAGAGCCCATTAAGCGACATAAACGACTGCATTCACTTGAATGAAACCATCAAAGACCCGTCATCAACGGCAGACGTATTTCGAAGGCGATTCCTGGCCTTTGGGAGGTGGAATCGCCGGAGTACTCGGAAAGGTTTTACCCGCGTTTGGGTTGCGGTAGACCTTCGGGTTTGTAGCCCAGGCGCAGGCCACCCCAATGGCGCCCCTTGACCATGATCGGCACTGACAGGTCGTGCATCAGTTCGCCGGTATCGCGGGTGTAGGTTTGCAGCAGTACCGGCTGTTGATGGCTGCCACAACGAATACCCGTGCGGTCATCGAACTTGCGCTTGGTGCGGTTCTGCACCGTGTCGAGCTTGATGTCGCCGGTCAACGGCTGACTGAAGACCTTGTTATGCGTCGGCACGTAGCCTTGCTGCGTACAGGCAATGGCGAAGACCAGGCCCTCATGGCTCGGCAAGATCGGCTCCAGGATCGACGGCAGCACCTGATCGGTGTAACGATCAAATCGCGTCTGGAACTTGCTCGGCGACGTCTTGGGAATCAATTGATAACTGCGATCGAACAGGTCCTCGAGGCTGATGCGGTTCTGCTCGATATCCGCTTCGAATTGCGCAGAAATCTGGCGGGCACCTTCGCGGGCAAGGTCATAGATACGCTGGTGATAATCGTCCAGCCCTACCTGGGCCAGGCGCTCACTGATGCTCTCTGCCTGCCCCTCCATCTGCACCGCGGCGCTGGCCAGTTGTCGAGTCTGCTCATCACTGATCGCCAAATCACTGCGCATTTGCTCGACAGCGGTAAACAAACCGCTCAGCTGCTCCTGATTGTTCTGTGCACCCGCAGCAATCCCGTTGACTTGCGCTTCTACCCCGGCCGCCAGGCGAGCGATGTTTTCCAAATGCTTGCCGGTGTGTTCGACCTGCTCCACGCCGCTGTCCAGATCAGTGGACAGCTGTCGGATTTGCTCCACCACTTGTCCGGTGCGCTGCTGAATATCAGCCACCATCTGCCCGACTTCCTCGGTGGCACTGGCGGTGCGACCGGCCAGACCGCGCACCTCGTCAGCGACCACGGCAAAGCCACGCCCGTGCTCGCCGGCACGGGCAGCTTCGATGGCAGCATTGAGCGCCAGCAGGTTGGTCTGACTGGCAATCGACTGAATAACCAGAGTGACACGCTGAATTTCTTCGCTGCGCTGGCTGAGGGCTTCAATCAGTTCACGGCTGCCAATGGCACGTTTGCTCAGTTGGTGCATGCGGGTGATGGATTCCGCCAGTACGGTGCGCCCGGCATCACTGCTCTGTCTGGCCTCGCTGGCCGCCGTGAGCGCTTGCTGGCTGAGCTGGGAGGTCGCCTGCTCGGTAGTGATCATCACATCGGCGCTGCTGACGATCTGCTCAGCGGCATCGAGCTGCGACTGAATCCTGGCCGCCAACTGGCGTACGGAAAAGGCCACGCCTGCCGCAGAGAGCGCGTTATGGCTGGTGGTGCGGGACAAGTCGCGGGTCAATTGGGCGATATCAGTGCCGCTGTTCTGAGCCACGACCGAAGTAGGCTCACGGGTCAGCAAGCGCGGCAGCCAGATCAGTAATACTGCCACTGGCAAGCACACGTAGACCGACAAACCGCTGAAGGCCATCGCCAGCAACAACAGGCACAGCGCCAGACTCTGCAATAACGGTGCGAGCCAGCGTGTTTTTTTGAGGGGGGTCAGTTCAGGGGACTGAGCCTGCGACGCAAGCGTCCCTACGAGAAATCCGTCTCCAGCCATGCTTATCACCCACCTGTACTTATCGTTATTTGTCTGCATTAAACGCCAGACAACAACCATTAGCCATGAGTCGTTAGTGCTAGATCGACAGGTAATATTGAACGGATGAAGACGTGCTCAGACGGATAGAACAACAGGCGCAACTCTACCGGGGCATTTGAATGCCCCTATAAAGCAAACGCCAGAATCGATCAGGCCTGACGTTGGTGCTTGTCGATTTGCTCGTGACGTTCTTGAGCTTCGATGCAGTACTTAGTGGTAGGGCTAATCAGCAGGCGCTTGAGGCCAATCGCCTCGCCGCTGTCTTCGCACCAGCCAAAGCTGTCGTTGCCAATTCGTTCAAGGGCCATTTCCAGCTGCGGAAGCATGCGCTGATCACGATCGATCACGTTGACCAACCAGTGACGCTCTTCTTCGACCGACGCCGCATCAGCAGGATCGGAAGGCGTGTCCAGGCTTTCGATAGCAATACGACTCTGCTCGATTCGCGCGTGGATCTCGACTTTCATGCCTTGCAGCAGCTCGACGAAGAAAGCATGCTGCTCGGCATTCATGTAGTCATCGGCCGGCATCGCCAGCAACTTGTCCTTTGTCATTGATTTCTCTATAAAAAATACGTGCATTAAGGCGAATTAAGGAGCGGTTCAGCGTTGCCGAAAAAGCGCCATCGTCTCCAAGGGCCACCTGACACTCAATTTATGAGGGGCGGCAGTCTAAGGCCGGCGTGTTGACTCAGCAACATAATTGACGCGGATTTGCTCAACTAGTCGCGTAAGGCAACAGAAAAGGGCCCAGAAGGGCCCGTTCGTCGGCGAAAGCACTGTACCTGACACACCACTGCGCCCCGTTCGCCAGTACTGACTCAGCGCTTTATTTTGCGTTTGTTGCGGTATTGGTCGATCACCACGGCGACCACGATGATCATTCCCTTGATGATGTCTTGGATGTAAGCGTCGACGCCGACGAACGTGAATCCGCTGGCCATGACCCCCAGGATCAAGGCACCGATCACGGTCCCGGTGATGCGCCCCACGCCACCGGCCAGGCTGGTGCCGCCGATCACCGCAGCAGCGATTGCGTCCAGCTCGTAAGACATGCCCATACCGGCCTGCCCCGTTGCCGCACGCGCCGAAGCCACCACCCCCGCCAGCCCGGCCAACAAGCCCGCGATGCTGTAGACGATGATCAAGTGCCGTTTGACGTTGATCCCCGACGTTCGCGCCGCCTGCATGTTGCCGCCGATAGCGTAGGTATATTTGCCGTATTTGGTATAGCGCAGGGCGATGTGGAAAATCACCGCGACTACCAGGAAAATGATGACCGGCATCGCCCCCTGACCGATGGAGGTGTACGGATCTGACAGCATGCTCACCGGCTGGCCTGACGTGTAGAAGCGCGCCACACCGCGAGCCGACACCATCATGCCCAGGGTCGCAATGAACGGCGGAATCCCGCTGAGGGCAATGATACTGCCGTTGATCGCCCCAGCCAGCAGCCCCACCCCCAGACCCGCTATCACCGGGATCCACACCGGCAAATCGGTGAGCGATGGAAACACGGCTCGGGCAAAGTCCGAGGTTTGCGCCAGACTGGCGGCGATCATTGCCGACAGCGCCAGAACCGAACCCGAGGACAAATCGATACCAGTGGTAATGATGACCTGAGTCACGCCGATGGCCAGCAAGCCAATGATCGACACTTGCAGGATCATCAACACCAGACGCTGAGAGTTAAAGAGAAAACTCTGATCGCGAACGATCCAGCCAAACACCTCAAAGACCAGGCCGATACCGATCAGCACCAGAAAAATGCTCAATTCGGTGGGCAAGCGCCGCTTCGATTTGACCGCCGCTACGGTGGGTTTATTGTCCAGAATCGCGTTCATTGCGGTTAATCCTCATGTTCTGCTGTGTGCTGACCGGCCCGCTAGTGAACAGAATGGCCAGAGGCGAGGTGCATCACTCGCTCCTGGGTCGCCTCGCTGCGGTCGAGTACGCCCATCATCTCGCCCTCATGCATGACCATGACCCGGTCACTCATACCCAGAACTTCGGGCAACTCCGAGGAAATCATGATCACCGCCATGCCTTCGCTGGCCAGATAGGAAATCAATCGATAGATCTCCACCTTGGCGCCGACATCGATGCCACGGGTCGGCTCATCAAGGATCAGCACCCGTGGATTGGTCATCAGCCAGCGTGCAAGCAGGGCCTTTTGCTGGTTGCCACCCGATAAGGTGTCGATGCACTGCTCCAGCGACGGAGTTTTCACCCGCAGTTTCTTGCACATGTCTTCGCACAAGGTGCGCAGGGCTTTTTGCTGGATAAACCCCCCGCCGGCATAGTGCGGCAACACCGCCATTTCCATGTTTTCCAGCACTGACAGACAGGGGAACAGGCCGCTGAGCTTGCGATCCTCGGTCAACAGGCCGAAGCCTTTTTCGATGGCCAGGTGCGGATCACTGATACGTACGCTGACCCCGTCAAGCTGAATATCACCACCGTCACTGGGGGTAATACCAAAAATGGTTTCTGCGATATTGGTCCGCCCGGACCCCATCAGCCCGGCGATTCCCATAATTTCGCCCGCGTGCAGATCAAACGAAACACCCTGGAATACCCCATCCAGACGCAGATCGCGCACTGACATCAGCAGGTCGCCAATCGGTTTTTCACGTACCGGAAACAACTGGGTCAGTTCACGACCGACCATCATGGAAATCAGGCTGTCACCATCCATGCTGTCAGCACGCTGCAGGCCGATATAGGCGCCATCGCGAAACACCGCCACTTCATCGGCAATGCTGAAGACCTCGTTCATTTTATGGGTGATATAGATGATGCCCTTACCCTGCGCCTTGAGGTCGGCAATGATCGAGAACAGGTGGGCGACTTCCTTGTCGGTAATAGCCGACGTCGGCTCGTCCATTATCAGAATGTCGGAGTCGTAGGACACCGCCTTGGCGATCTCCACCATCTGCCTCTCGGCGATGCTCAGGTTGCCCACCAACTCCTCCGGATCGAGGTTGATGCGCAAACGCTCTAGCAATACGGCGGTACAGCGGAACATCTCCCGGTGATCGATCATGCGCAGGCCATTGAGCTGCTCACGGCCGATCCAGATGTTTTCGGCGATGCTCATGTGCGGCATCAAGTTGAGTTCCTGATGGATCATCGCGATCCCGGCCTGCAACGCGGCCAGCGGTGTGTCGAAACTGACGGGGTTGCCACGCAGGCGCAGCTCGCCGTCGTCGGGCTGGTAGATCCCGGCGATGATCTTCATCAAGGTGGATTTACCGGCTCCGTTCTCGCCCATCAACGCCAACACCGAACCGGGGCGCACACGCAGTTGCACATTGGACAGGGCCAACACGCCGGGGAAGCTTTTGCTGACGTTGATGATTTCCAACAGATAGGGCACATCGGCAGTATCGGTCGCAGCAGCGCCAGCCGATCGATCGGTCCTGGCGGTACTCGAAGCAGTAGCTGAAGCGAACATGTGACAGGCTCCTCAAGCGACATTATTATTTTTGGGAAGAAGAAAAAGAGCTGCTATTTGAACGAATCGACATTTTCCGGGGTGATCAAGCGATAGGGTACCCAGACAGCGTGTTCCACGGGTTCGTGCCTGGCCATTTTCACCGCGGTGTCGATCGAGCCATCGGCCTGGCCCTTGGCATCCTGGAACACCGACATGGTCAGCGTCCCTTTCTTCACCGCGTGCAAGCCATCAGGCGCGCCGTCGATACCTGCGATCAAGACCGAACCCTGTTCAACGCCAGCCTGTTTGAGTGCCATGGAAGCGCCAATCGCCATTTCGTCATTGTTGGCGACAACCGCATCGAACTTTTTGCCCTGAGTAATCCAGTCGTTGGTCAGGTCCATGCCCTTCTGGCGCAGCCACGTGCCGGTCTGCTCTTGGGTAATTTTGATGTCCGGGTAGTTGGCGAGCACTTCTTTAACGCCTTTGGTGCGGTTCTGAGTAGAGTTGTTCGCCAGATCCCCCAGCAGGATCACAATATTGCCTTTGCCCCCCATCTTGTCGGCCAGGTACTGCATCTGCATCTGACCGGCCTCTTGGTCATTGGAGGCAACCGTGACCACGCCCTTGGGCAGGTTCAGATCATCGGGTCTGCGGTTGACATAAACCAGCGGGATACCGGCCTTGACCGCGGCGGCGGTAATTTTTTGGGTGGCGGCGGTGTCCACCGGGTTGACCACAATCGCGTCGACTTTTTGGCTGATGAAGTTCTCGACCTGACTCAACTGCTTGACCACATCGCTGCGGGCGTCTTCGAATTGCAAGTTGACGCCGCCTGGCATGGACCTGGCTTTCTTGTCCATTGACTCGCGCAAGTAGGTTAGCCAGGTATCGTCGAACTGCGACATGCTCACGCCAATTTTCAGATCGGCCAAAGCGGCCCCGCTACTGAGCATCAGCGCCAAGGCAAGAGAGGTGAAGCGAATCCTGGTCTTCATGATCGGTCTGTCTCCAACTGTTGCTTTTGTTTTATGGATAACCTGGAAACGACTCTATTGGAAAATAATTTCTATATCAATTAATTTTAGAATATTTTTCTATTTTTATTTTAACTGCAGAAGTAACCGGACTATCAAACCGATAGATCCACCACCCTCCCCTGTTCAGCACTTAAACGGGCTGCATCCAGCACTACTGCCGACGCCACCGCATCACGCGGATCGACCGGGTTTGCCCCCCTGCCCCCAACTGCGTCCTGTAGCTGGCGATAAAACGCGTCCCAGCAACCGCGCTCGGAGGGGATGCGCTCGCGCTGCTCGCCTTGCTCGAACCACCCCCAGCGTCGATGCTCCTCGACGCCCCAGCTGTCGCCTTCACTTTTGGGTGACAGACCGGCCAGCAAGGCCGCTTCCTGCCCGTCCAGACCTTCGACGCTGTAACAGCCTGCTGATCCACTGACCCGGAAGCGCGGCCCAGGGCAGTTCTGCAAACAGCTGCCCCACAGGTGCGAAACCACACCACTGGCATGGGTTAGAGAAACAAAAAAAGCATGATCGAGCGGTGTGTCCCGGGTGGCGAAATCCAGCTCGGCATAGACCCGTGATACCGGCCCAAACAACAACAGCGCCTGGTCCACCAGATGGCTACCCAGATCACGCAGCATCCCACCACCACTCACCTTGCCCACCGATTTAGGCGAGTAACGTTCGACCCTGGATTCGAATCGGCTGATTTCGCCCAACACGCCGTTGTCGATCAGTTTGCGCACCGTAAGGAAGTCGGAATCCCAACGTCGGTTCTGATAAACGCTAAGCAACACGCCTTTCTCCTCGGCGGCCAGGACCAATTCGCAAGCCTGCGTGGCATCGCTGACAAAGGGTTTGTCGCTGACCACCGCCACGCCCAGTTCAATAGCCTCAAGGATCAGCGCCTTGCGCGATGCCAATGGCGTGGAAATCACCACGGCATCGACCCCCGCGGAGACCAGATCGGCGAGGCTGTCGAACGCCACCACTTTTGGGTGATCCTGCGTCAGTTCCCGACGACGCTCTGGCGAACGGGTAACCACGCCGACAAACGTCGCACCGGGCAAACTGGCGATCAAAGGCGCGTGAAAATAGCGCCCACCCTTGCCATATCCCACTAATCCAATGCGCATCGGGCACTCCTGTTGTCTGGTGTTTCAAATTCAAATTTCTGGGGGTTTGTACCAACGTCTTCGCGGATAAGACTGCGCGTCCCGATTGCTCCTACAGAAGATTGAATTTCCTTCCGTGCGTGCCGATTCATTCGCGAAAGCCTTCTATCAGGCATAAAAAGCAGGGCGCTCCGGCAAGCTCACCGGGACGATAGCACCGCTGCTCTGCGCTTCGATGCACGCATCAGCGGTGACCGCCGCCGCATAGCCATCCCAAGCTGACGGCCCCCCGACCTGGCCTGCCTGTACGCCATCGATAAACGCCTGCAATTCGACGTCATAGGCGGCGATGAAGCGGTCCTTCCAGTCCATCAAGATCGAGGTGGAGAGCTTCGCCCCGCTACGCAGTTGCACTTGCGAAGGCTCCGGCAATCGGGCGATCCCGGTTTCACCCACGACTTCGCACTGGATGTCATAACCGTATTGGCAATTAACGAACACTTCGACATCAATGCGTGTGCCTTTGGCGGTTTCCAGCAGAACGATCTGCGGGTCCTTAAGGTGAGCGAAGGCCTTGCCAGACTTGCGTGGGAACACCACCTGCACTGACACATAGTCATCATTGAGCAACCAGCGCAGCACGTCGATCTCATGGATCAAGGTGTCGGTGATTGCCATGTCCGTCTTGTAATTCTCGCCGACAGTCGGGTTGCGGTGAGCACAGTGCAGCATCAAGGGTTCGCCGATCTGGCCACTGTCGATCACTGCTTTGAGGGCGCGATAGCCTTCATCGTAAGGGCGCATGAAGCCAACCTGAACCAGTCGTTTGCCGTGGGCGATTTCGGCCTCGACGATCCGCCGACAGCCCTCAGCGGTCACCGCCAGTGGCTTCTCGCAGAATACCGGCTTGCCAGCGGCAATCGCTGCCAGCACAAACGCTTCATGGCTCGGCCCCCAGGAGGTGACCAGCACCGCTTCGACTTCCGGCGACTGGATCAGTGTGTGCCCGTCGGCATATACCTCGGCAGTCAGGTTCAGGTCGCGGGCGACCTTGGCGGCCTGTTCCAGATTGATATCGGTCAGGGCCACGACCTGACTGCCCAGCAGGGTCTGGCTGCAGCGCCGGATATGGTCCTGGCCGATTGCCCCGGTGCCGATTACGCCTAATTTCAATGCCATGTCAGTACTCTCTTGGATGTGTTTCAGGTCGCTGGAGGGGTTCTCAGTATTTGCGGGCTTTCGCCAACTCTTTATTCAGCTTTTCGAAGACCTGGGCCGTCGAGCCTTTGGTCGACACTTCGGCCACCCCCACCCGCCACCAGGACAGGTATTTGTGGATCATGGTCTTGGGCAGGACCTTGATATCAATCAGCGTCGACACGGTTTGTTTCTGCGCATCGATCAGTGCCGCTTCCAGCTCAGAAAGGGTATTCACCTTGTAGGTCTTGCAGCCGTAGGCCGCAGCGCTCATGGCGAAATCCACAGGCACGAATTCGCCATCGAGCTTGCCGGTTTCCGGGTTACGGAAACGGAATTCGGTGCCAAAGCTGTCCATCCCGTGTTCCATTTGCAGGTTGTTGATGCAGCCGAAGGTCATATTGTCGAGCAGGATGACGTTGACCTTGCGTCGCTCCTGAATCGACGTGGCCAGCTCGGAGTGCAGCATCATGTAAGAGCCGTCGCCGACCAGTGCATAGACCTCTCGCTGGGGCTCGGCCAGCTTGACCCCCAACGCGGCATTGACCTCGTAGCCCATGCACGAATAGCCGTATTCGACGTGGTAGGTGTTAACCCCGGTGCTGCGCCACGCCCGTTGCAGATCCCCTGGCAAACTGCCCGCCGCAGCAACGATCACCGCGTCGCTGGGCAGGTTCTGATTCAGCACGCCCAGCACCCGACTTTGGGTCAGGCAAGACCCGGTCAGCTCGATAAATTCGCGCAACACCGCAGGGTCGAGATGGTCGTTGATTTCCGGGACGAAATCTTGAGTCTGGTATTCGACCGCGTAGAGACGGTTCACTTCGGCCTCCAACTGCGCCCGCGCCTGTTGTGGCTGGTCACCCCAGGCCGAGCGATAGCCGCTTTGTTCCAGCGCTTCGGTCAGCGCCTCCAGTGCCACTTTGGCGTCGGCCAGCACCTGCACCCCATCCAGTTTCTGCGCATCAAACGCACTGACGTTGAGGTTGAGGAACTGCACCTCGGGATTCTGGAACAACCATTTGGATGCGGTGGTGAAATCGCTGTAACGGGTGCCCACGCCGATGATCACGTCAGCCTCCTTGGCCAACAGGTTGGCGGCCAACGAACCGGTCTCGCCCAAGCCACCGAGGTTCAGCCTATGCGCCGAGACGATGGCGCTTTTGCCGGCCTGGGTTTCGGCGAACGGAATATCAAAGCGTTCGGCAAACGCCTGCAACGCCTCGGCCGCACCGGAGTAACGCACCCCGCCGCCGCACACCAGCAACGGTTTACGTTTGCCTTTGAGCAACGCCAATGCATCGCCGAGCATGGCATCGCTGGCCGGGCGACGGTCGATGCGGTGCACACGCTTTTGCAGGAAGCTGTCAGGGTAGTCATAGGCTTCGGCCTGTACATCCTGAGGCAGCGCGAGGGTGACGGCGCCGGTTTCAGCAGGATCAGTCAGCACGCGCATAGCATTGAGCGCCGCGCTCATCAATTGCTCGGGACGGTTGATCCGGTCCCAATATTTGCTCACTGCCTTGAACGCATCATTGGTGCTGATGCTCAGATCGTGAAACTGCTCAATCTGTTGCAGCACCGGGTCTGGCTGACGGCTGGCGTAGACATCGCCCGGCAACAGCAGCAGCGGGATGCGATTGGCGGTAGCCGTGGCGGCCGCAGTCAGCATGTTCGCTGCCCCCGGCCCCACCGATGACGAACACGCGTAGATCTTGCGCCGCAGGTTCTGTTTGGCGAAACCAATGGCTGCGTGGCACATGCCCTGTTCATTGCGGCCCTGATGGACGATCAACTGGCCGCTATCCTGCTCTAACGCCTGGCCGATGCCCAGCACATTGCCGTGCCCAAAGATGGTGAAAATCCCGGCGACGAATTTACTCTGAACCCCGTCGACTTCGACGTACTGGTTATCAAGAAACTTCACCAGCGCCTGGGCCATGGTTAAACGTGTGGTCTTCATGCTTGATTCCCTCGCGATCTACTGTGGGAGCAGGCTTGCCTGCGATGAGGTCAGCACAATCACCGCTGCAAGTAAGCCATGCTCGCCGAGACCGCCTGCTGGATGTCGGTCAGTTCATGCACGCTGTTGGCGAACGGTTCGAAGGACAAATGCCAGGCATAACCGTCTCCGAGCAAACGCTCGATCTGGGCGGCGTTGCCGAGAATGTCCGCCTCGCCGACCAGCACCCGATGCCCGTCACGAATGCTCGCCAGCGGCACTGCGTCATCTTCGACCCCTGAGATGTGCACCAGTCCGGTCAAGTCGGCAAAAAATTCTTGTTCACCCGCCAGATGGTGGTGAAAGGTGTCGTGTACCAGACGAAACACATCCAGCCCGCCGACCGCCTTGATCGCATCCACCGCTTGACGCTTGCGGCGCAACGAACACTCTTCAAAACCCAGCGGTTCGACGAACCCAAGAATGCCGTACTCGCGCAGGATCGGCGCCAGTGCGCTCAACGCCGTGCGCAAACCCGCAGCGCGCTCAGCAGCGTTGCGCTGATCGGCGCGGTCGTTCGACGGGCAGAGCACCACTGCTTCGGCCCCACACTCACGGGCATAGGCCGCCAGCTTCAGTGCCTGGGCACGGCGTTGGTCATTCCACACATCGAAGGGGTAAAGGGCATTGATCGACAACACGCGAATACCCTGTGCGGCGCACAGATCGCGGACGGTCTGTGGAGCAGTTCCGTCCTCGATCTCGATGCCTTTAAGGTCATTGCGAATTTCAATGGCATCGGCTTTCAAGGTCACTGCCAGCGCAACGAAATCCGCCAGTGACAAGCGTGGGGCAACCATACGGTTCAAGGCAAAACGCAGGGGATGGTTCATTGTTCTTGTTCTCCAAAATGTCCACGCGCACACGATTTATTTAGCGGTCGGCATACTGAATTCGGGGCCGTTGGCGATGCTGTCGGGCCAGCGCTGCATTACGCTTTTGTAGCGGCTATAGAAACGCATGCCTTCTTCGCCATAGGCGTGGTGATCGCCGAACAGCGAGCGCTTCCAGCCGCCAAACGAATGCCAGGCCATGGGCACGGGGATAGGCACATTGATACCGACCATGCCAACCTTGATCGTGCGGGCGAATGCGCGAGCAATGCCGCCGTCACGGGTGAAGCACGACACGCCGTTGCCAAATTCATGGGCATTGATCAGCGCCACCGCGCTGGCGAAATCTGCTACGCGGACGATGCCGAGCACCGGACCGAAAATTTCTTCTTTATAGATGCTCATTTCAGGCGTGACGTTATCGAACAGTGTGGCGCCGACAAAAAAGCCCTGTTCGGCGCCCGGCACCGTGAAGTGGCGTCCATCGACGAGCAGTTGCGCGCCCTGCGCCACACCCTGATCAATGAAGCCCTCGACCTTGGCCTTGTGCACGTCGGTCACCAGCGGGCCCATGTCGATGTCGCTCTGCATGCCGTTGCCGACCTTGAGCTGATCAATACGTGGCAGCAGCTTTTCAATCAGACGATCACCCACATCACCCACCGCCACCGCAATGGAAATCGCCATGCAGCGCTCGCCCGCCGAACCGTAAGCCGCGCCGATCAGTGCGTCGGCCGCTTGGTCCAGGTCGGCGTCAGGCATAACGATCATGTGGTTCTTGGCCCCGCCCAAGGCTTGTACACGCTTGCCCCGGGAAGTCCCTTGTTGGTAGATGTACTCGGCAATCGGCGTCGAGCCGACGAAAGAAATCGCCTCGATGTCCGGGTGTTGCAGCAAGCCGTCAACCGCCACCTTGTCGCCCTGCACCACGTTGAACACACCATCAGGCAGACCCGCTTCGGTGAGCAATCGCGCCATCAACAGGCTGGCCGACGGATCGCGTTCGGAAGGTTTTAGAATGAAAGCGTTGCCGGTAACCAGCGCCATGGGAATCATCCACAGCGGCACCATCACCGGAAAGTTGAACGGTGTGACCCCGGCACAAACGCCGAGTGGCTGACGCAGGTTCCAGTTGTCGATGCCGCCACCGATGTTGTCACTGAAGTCGGTTTTCAACAGGCTCGGCGCACCGCAGGCGAACTCGACGATTTCGATCCCGCGCGTCACTTCGCCCTTGGCGTCGGAGAACACCTTGCCATGTTCGCGGCTAATGATTTCCGCCAGCTCGTCGTGGTGCTGATCGAGCAGCTCCTTGAACTTGAACATCACCCGCGCACGGCGCAGGGACGACTGATCGGCCCAGGCCGGGAACGCCGCCAGCGCAGCAGCGACGGCCTCGTCCACGGTTTTCAAGGTTGCCAGCGCGACCCGTGCCTGCACGCTGCCGGTCGCCGGATTGAACACGTTGCTGTAGCGCTCGCTGGCGCCTTCTTGCACCTTGCCATTGATGTAATGGCCGATAACCGGGGACTCGCTCATGCCGCTGCTCCTCGCACTCAATTCAAACACTAAAAAAACAGAATCAAAGATCCAGCAGCCAGCTGTGCTGGGGATCGTTATGAAATTGCCAGGCGCGCTTCGGCCCGGCCATTACGTTCAGGTAATAGGACTCGTAGCCATACGGCACACTGACCGGGTGATAGCCCTTGGGCACGGTCACCAGATCGTTGTTTTCCACGGCCATCGACTGATCAAGGCTGCGATCATCGGTGTACACGCGCTGGAACACGAAACCCTGAGGTGGGTTGATCTGGTGGTAATAGGTTTCTTCCAGAAAACTTTCGTGCGGCAGGTCGTCCTGATCGTGTTTGTGCGGTGGATAACTCGACGAATGCCCGGACGGTGTGCGCACTTCCACCACCAGCAATGAATGCGCTGGCTCAGTATCGGGAAGGATGTCGCAGACATAACGGGTATTGGCCGCCTTGCCCCGCGTGCTGCGTTTCATGCTGCCGGGAGTGATCAAGCGCGCAGACAGATTTTTCGTGACATCGCCAGGGGCTGCGCAGACCGCGACCTGCACAGCGCTGAGCGCGGTTATTTGGGCTTGGCTATGGGGCGGCAGGTACACCGCGAACGGCGATTTATCTTCGAAGACCGACTTGCGATCTCCGATGTTTTCCCACTGAAAACCACCCTGCCCCGGCGCCTCACCCTTGATGCTAACCCGCCCGCTGAGCAGGACCAGACACAGTTCTTTGTCCCCGGCACTGACTGGCAGACTTTCGCCGACCGTCAGACGATAGGCGGCGAAGCCCACGTACTCCAAAACTCCAGCACCGAGTTCGACCAGGGTGCGGCCTTCAGGCTTGCTTTTGACCAACAGGCTCATTGTCCGGCGCTCCTTTTCTGAGCATGGGTCAGCAGACCGCGCAACGTTTCGTAGCCTTTTTTTGCGTAGGCGTAACTCGGCGCGACAGCCGGATCCTGCTCCGCCTCGACCACCAGCCAGCCGCTGTAGTCCGCAGCCAACAGCACGTCGAGCAACGCTGCGAAGTCGATATCGCCATCCCCCGGCACGGTGAATGTGCCGTTGATGATGCAGTCGGGGAAGCTCCACAGGTTGTTGCGCGCCAGTTGCACGACCGGCTTGCGCACGTCCTTGAAGTGCACATGGCAGATGCGCTGGAGGTGTGTTGTCAGCACCTGCAACGGCTCGCCTCCGCCCATATAGCAATGACCCGAATCGAACAACAGCCCGACTTCATTGCCGGTCAAGGCCATCAATTTATCGATGTCCTGCGGCGATTCGACGTAGGCACCCATGTGGTGGTGATAGGCCAGGCGTACACCTTGGGACAGGGTGAAACGTGCCAACTCGGTGAGTTTGTCGGCGTATTCCTGCCAGGCCTGATCGCTGTGAAAGCGCGGCCGTTCAACCAGCGGGATGCGCTGGCCTTGAATCGAGTCGGCGACCTCGCCGTACACTAAAACGTTGGCGCCGTTTTCGGCGAGCAACTGAACATGACCGGCAATGGCCTCGATTTCCTCCGCAACAGAACGTCGGGCCAGACGGCTGGAATACCAACCGGACACCAGTGCCAGATCGTAAGGACGCAGTACATCGCCGACACCCTTGGCGTCCTTGGGGAACTTGCCGTTGAGTTCGAAGCCTTCGTAGCCGATCTCCTTGCCTTCGCTGAGGGCCGTGCTTAAAGGTGTTTCGCCACCGAGGGCTGGCAGGTCATCGTTGCTCCAGGAGATCGGGTTGATGCCAATCCGGATCGCTGAAGGGCCGGTGGGAGAGAGCGCGGAAACGGGCATGGCTGCACCTTTTTTGTTTTCAACGGACAGGTTTCAAATCACAGCGGCGACGTCAGGTACGAGCCTCACGCCAGGACTCGATTAAGAACACGAAGGTGCTTTGCACGCGGCTGATCAAGGTCGCGTCATCGATTTCGCCAGCCATCCAGGCCCGACTCGGCGCCTGAAAGATCGTCCGCCCCACGGCAAAACCCCGGCAACTACTGCTGTGGCGAGCTTGCTTGAAGCCATTTGCCAACGCTTCGACAGGCGCGTTCAAGCCCAGCAACACCACTCCTCGGCAATAAGGATCACGCTCACGGATCAACTCATCGAGTTGCTGCCAGACCTCGGCGGTCTGCGCTTCGATCTTCCACCAGGCGGGGAAAATGCCCAGGTTGTACAGGCGTTTCAGCGCGCGATAGAGCACATCGGGATGGCGGGACAGGTGATCTTTGGGCGGAATTATTTCCAGTAGCAGCTCATGCCCGCTGACGTGTGCGGCCTGGTACAGCCCCATGAGCTGTGCCTCTTGCTCCAGACGCAACAGCGGCTCGTCATCGGGATGAAATTGCACCAGGCACTTGATGATGTGTTCCTGAGGCCAGCTCAGCAGATTGCTGCCGATGGAGCGACCATGTTCGAACATCAGCGGCCGTGAGCCCTGCACCTCCACTGGGCGGGCGACCCACCAGCCTCGACCGGTAGCGGCGTTTAGTGAATCCTGCCCAAAACGCTGATCAGCCAACACCCCGACATCGGCGTCGATGCCCCGCTGTTTCAAATCAATTTCGACCCGCTCCACTGCCTGAATAAATAGCTGTTTGAGCTGACTGATGCTGCTCAGGTCACGACCCGCCTTCTGGGCCAGTTCCACCAGTTGCCCACGATGATCGAAGGCAAAGATAAACAGCTGCTTCCATTGTTTACGCGGCACGCTGACTTGATGCAGGCGCTGCAGCATCGGGTCCTGGTCCGGGCGAGTAATCGGCACCGGGCTGTTGAACAGATAATCAAGTTCCGCCGGGGTCGGCATGGCGGGTGCGCAGGCATGCCGGGACACCACCAGACCACCGCAGGCATTGGCCAACTGGCAGCAACGCTCGTCGCTGGCATCGTTCAGCCAACCACTCAGATAACCCGACATGAAAGCGTCGCCAGCCCCCAGAACGTTCAGTACTTCAACCCGCACGCCGGGGTAGATCGCGCCATCTTCGAGGCAGGCCGGAATTACCCCGTGAATCACCGTACAGCCTTGCGGGCCGAGCTTGACCACCAGTGTCGCGGCAGTCAGTCCACGCACCGTGCGCAACGCACTGAGCAGGTCGCTGCAACCGCCAGCCATCAAAAACTCTTCTTCGGTACCGACGATCAGGTCGAAGCGCGGCAGAATTCGCTGCACATGCCGGCTGACCTTTTGATCAGCGACGAACCGGGTTTCGCCATCGGCTTTGCTTGCCAAACCCCACAACACCGGGCGGTAGTCGATATCGAGGATGCGTTTGACGTTGTGTTTTTCGGCGTAATCAAGTGCCTCGCTGCTGGCCTTGAATACCTGATCGGTGGAGAAATGGGTGCCGGTGATCAACAGCGCTTTACTGGAAGCAATCAGCGTTTCACTGATGTCCTCGCTGCGCAGCGCCATGTCTGCGCAGTTTTCGCGATAGAACACCAAAGGAAAGGTTTCGCGGTCCTTGAGACCCAGCAGAACCAGGGCGGTCAAGCGTTCCGGATCGACCTTGACCCCGCTGACGTCACACCCTTCCCGGACCAGTGACTCGAGAAGGAAGCGGCCCATATGGTCGTCGCCGACCCGGCTGAGCATGGCGGATTTGAGCCCCAAACGAGCCGTACCGAATGCGATGTTCGCCGACGAGCCACCGAGGTATTTGGCAAAACTGCTGACATCTTCCAACCGTGCACCGACCTGCTGCGCGTAAAGATCGACGCCGAGGCGTCCGAGGCAAATCAGATCCAGTTGACGCCCACTGGCAAAACGAGTCTGGCCCATGCTGGCTCCTGTTATTTTTATCAGCCTGCGTTGCGCGCCGAGGTTGCGCGAAACGCTCTTGGTGGGTGCAGACTAGAACGTCTGTCGACGCCGATCAATATTTATTCTATAAATTTTTTATTTAGAATGTTTTTTCCAATGCGCGTTAGTGTAAGGGCACTTCGTGCTAAACAGACGAGGATATAACTCACAACCCCTGTAAACTGCACAGTCTATTGTCAGGGGCACAGAGCCGGTTCTTTCGGCGCGCAATGCCTTATAAGAGCAAGCCAGAAGGATTGAATCGTATGCCCAGCACTGATCAGCACGCCTTGCCCGAAAACAGCGCCGACATGCCTCCAGCGAACGCCAAAAGTCTGCTCAAGCTGATCACCACTGAATACGAAAACTTGCCGCGTCAGCTCAAGCGCATTGCGGCCTACATGAGCCAGCAAAGCGACCGAATCATGGTCGACCGCATCAGCGATATCGCCCGCGAATGCGAAGTGCATCCGTCGGCCATCGTGCGGTTTTCCCAGCGGTTCGGTTTCAGTGGCTTCAGCGAAATGCAGGCGCTGTTTCGCGAGGCCTATACCCACAAGACCACTCCGGTTCAGAACTACCAGCAGCGCATCCGCAGCATGATCGCCAACAAGTCACAGAAAGCCAGCGGCGGCGACCTGGCACGTGACTGTGTGAATGCCACGCTGTCCGGGCTGGAGCGTCTGGGCGCAGAACTGGATGATGAAGCCTTCGATAAAGCGGTTGATCTGGTGGTCAACGCCGACAATATCTATGTGGTTGGTGTGCGTCGGTCCTTCGCGGTCGCCGATTACTTGGTGTACAACCTGCAGCACACCAACAAGCGCATCCACCTGATCTCAGGCCTGGGCGGCAGCTATCGCGAGCAAATGCGCAGCGTGCGCGCCAACGACCTGGTCATCGCCATCAGCTTCACCCCCTATGGCAAAGAAACCCAACACTGCCTGCGTATTGCCCAGCACAATCAAGCCAAGACCCTGATCATCACCGACAGCAACCTCTCCCCTCTGGCCAAACGCGCCAACGCAATACTGCTGGTCAACGAAGGCAGCTCCTTCGCCTTTCGCTCCCTGAGCGCAACGCTGTGCTTGTGCCAGGCGTTGTTCATCGCCGTGGCTTATCGGCTGGAGTTGAAAGTCGATCAGATACATGAGCAGGTAGGGTTTGAGGATTAGGCTCGAGCAACGGCCGACAGGTTCAGGGCGCACTTTATTCACGACCCCTCCAAAACAACAGCATGCAATTCAAATGACTATAAGCTGTACAAAAATAAAATTTCGTACAACTAATTACAGCTTTTTAGACCAAAATACGTATGATGGCCTTCTAGCATAACCCCATGTAAGAGGGCTTCTGTTCGCCACATTGGCTACGGACCAGGCGCTTTTACCCATGCCTTTTTCCTGAGCCAGGTGCAGCATGCTATTTTCCTCACGTAAAAAAGCTATACATGACTTGCAGCAAATCATTGCCCAGCAAGCCAGTCTGCTGCAGGCCATCGACCGCTCCATGGCGGTCATCGAGTTCGACTTGAATGGCACCGTGCTCAGCGCCAACGACAACTTTCTCAATACCCTGCGTTATCGACGAGAGAGTGTGATCGGTAAAGAACACCGATTGTTCTGCACTTACGAGTACGGTCACAGCGACGAATACACGCAGCTGTGGTCACGTCTGCGGGCGGGGGATTTCGTGTCCTCGACTTTTCGCCGCGTCGCAGGCGATGGGCAACCTGTCTGGCTCGAAGCCAGTTATAACCCGGTCAAGGACGCCATGGGCAAGGTGGTAAAAGTCGTAAAATATGCCCTGGACGTCACTCAGAAAGTCCAATTGGAAGCTGAGGCGCGAAACAAGCTTCAGGCCATCGACCGCTCCATGGCAGTGATCGAGTTCGATCTGGATGGACGCATTCTCGCCGCCAATGGAAACTTTCTGAAACTGGTGGGCTACACCCTGACTGAACTGCTAGGTCAGCATCACCGAATGCTGTGCCCGCCCGAACTGATCAACAGTGATGAGTACGCGAATTTCTGGCGATGCTTGAACACGGGTGAGTTTTTCAGTGGCCAGTTCAAGCGGGTTGGCAGGCGCGGCCAGACCCTCTGGATGGAGGCCAGTTACAACCCGGTATACGACGCCAGCGGCAAATTGTGGAAGGTGGTCAAATTCGCCTCCGATATCACCGCACGCGTCGAACAACATGAACAGGATGCGCGTAGCGCCGCGCAGGCATTTCACATTTCGGTCGAGACACAAAAAGTCACCGAGCAAGGCTCACAAGTGATTCAGCAGGCCGCCAGTGAGATGCGCCAGATATCCCTGAATATCGAAAATTCCTCCCGGATCATCACCCAGTTGGGTGAACGCTCGGACCAGATCAGCGCCATCGTCAATACCATCCGCAGCATCGCCGACCAAACCAATTTGCTGGCCCTCAATGCAGCCATTGAAGCCGCTCGGGCTGGAGATCAGGGTCGAGGATTCGCAGTGGTTGCCGACGAAGTCCGGCAACTGGCAGGGCGTACCAGTCGCTCCACCGCAGAAATATCAGACATGATTCAGGTGATCCAGAGCGAAACCCAGTTGGCCATAGACAGCATGAACAATACACGGGCCACCGCAGCCAAAGGTGTGGAACTGGCGGATCAGGCCGGCTCGGTCATTGTGCAAATCAGCGACGGTACAAGCCATGCCGTGGATGCGGTGAGGATGTTTGCTCATCAGGATGTGGCGCGCTGAAAACAAGCGCTTCAGCACCACTGAACAGCTCCGCTCATCGGTTGCTTATCTCATTCGTTAAACCTTTTAGGGTCCATGACTTCAAACCCTTTGTGAGGTGCCAAGACCTCGCCGCAGCACGCATTCATAGCGCGTGATCGGTTAGCCTTACCGAGCCTTGTTGTTTATCCGTCTGAGGTACTCAAGCATGAAGCGCTATTCTTCTATCCTTCGAGTGACCGGTTTTGCTCTGTTGTTCGGTATGGCCTGCGCGCCTGCCTATGCGGCTTACCCGGCGGTCTTTGTTGACCATGCCTCGGCCAAAAGCATGGCAGTAATCCAGACCAGCCAACTGGCGCTGGAAAAAAGCCAATCCGAGGATGTGAAAAACTTTGCTCAACTGATGATTAAGGACCACACCGACGCCAACCAGAAACTGGCCACCGTCGCTAAAGCATTGAAGGTACCGTTGGCGCGCGAAACCGAGCTGATGGATCGCACCAAGAACATGATTCTTCAGTACCGCGGTGCGTCGTTCGACAACGCCTACGTCAGCAACCAGGTGAAGGCGCATGAGGCCATCATCCAGTTGTTTGAAGATGAAGTAAGAACATCGCAGACGCCAGCACTCACTGCCTTCGCCAAAGAGACATTAATCACGTTGCAGGAGCACCTGAAAATGGCGAAACAGCTCCAGGCTAAATACAACGAGTGAACTCAACCCGCTGCACGCGCCTCACAGGCAAACCAAGCACTCCACATGGCCCTACTCAACAGGCTCATACGCGGTCGAAGCCCTTTTCGCCTTCTCTCGACTGCCGCAGATACTCATCTGGCACCAGCGTCGACGACCATTTTTCGAGGTATCGAGAAACAGCCAGTCGCAGGCAAGGGTTGAACAGAGCTTGAGCCGGGCCAACTCTGGAGATGTTAATAATGAGGCTGCCTGCACCGCCAAGCGACCGATCAGGCTTGCTATCACTTCTTCCAGCGTGTGGCTACGACACCACACCCATGTCGTAGCGCCCTCCACCAACGCCAATTGACGGTAAGGCGCTGCATCCACCAAGGCTTTATTAAGGGAATCAAGGGCTGCGGGAGTTATCCGGTGCCCCTCGGCAATAGGGAAAAATAACCCATATAGCTGTTCGCGAAACGCGATCATCTGCTGATAAGCATTGTTCTGCTGATAAGACGAAGCCGGGATCAATGCCAGAAGATGGTCGCGTTCAGCCGTACTGATCAAGTTCGCATGCTGAAACCAATAAATGACGTCCTCCAGGGTCAACAAGCTTTCGGCAACTTCGCCCAATGACGTTCCTGGTCGGCGGCCATTGCAACTGTTTAAAAAATCCAGCACCGCCATACCCCCCACCAAGCGAAGCGAATGTATGCTCATAAGACGAAGAGGCATGGCGAACTCCTGTCACTGTTTAAAAAACAATAATGACAGAGAAAAACGGCTTGCCAATTATTTTAGACGGGGCGTTCCAATGTGATGCCGAACGGTTCGGTCAGCCCCGCAGACGCGTGCACATCCATGACACGATGATATCCACTGCCTCCTCGACGGTCACACAATCAGACGGTATATACAGTTCAGGGCATACCGGCGCCTCATAAGGGGAGTCGATCCCTGTGAAGTCACGGAGTTGCCCGTTCCTGGCTTTGCGATACAGCCCTTTAGGGTCCCGCGCCTCGACCACGCTCAAGGGCGCATCGACAAACACTTCGACGAATCGATCATTGCCAATGATCGAGCGAGCGTGATGACGTGAGACCGAGGTCGGTGAGATCAGCGCCACAATCACCATTAATCCCGCATTGACCATGAGTGCAGCAACTTCGGCAACACGACGAATATTCTCAGCGCGGTCATCCAGGGTAAATCCCAAATCTTTGCACAGACCGGTCCTGAGCGAATCACCGTCGAGAACGCAAGAGGGGCAACCGGCGGACTGCAGCACGCTGTACAACGCACCGGCAATAGTCGACTTTCCTGAAGCCGACAAGCCGGTTAACCACACGACAACGGAGGCCTGTTTGAAGTCGGTAATGTCAGGCTCGCTAACGGTGGAAGAAAAAAAGTTAAACGTCGAAGTCGAGCCCACGCACTGAGTTTTCATGAAGCACCGTCCCTGGTTTAGAGGCCAATCATTGGTAATGGATCAGTCGCTTTGGCGCACGTTAGGCAGCATGGCGACCACCACCAGTTGCACCAACAGAAATATTGAAATGAACATGTAAAGGGGGGCGAACGAGCCCAGTACATCTTTGCAAACCCCACCCAGAAAGTTGCCGCACACCCCGCCTAGTCCAATCAGCACATTGGCGATCCCGAACGCTTGGGTCAGACGACTGACACCCACGATCTGGCCGATATACGTAGGCACCAGGCCGAAAACCGGATAGAACGCCAGGGCAAAAAGAAAGCCGGCAACATAAAAATAGCCCTCACTGTTGAAGTGATAGACGCAGAGGCTCGCCACACAGGCGCTGGTGAAACACAGGATCAACGCCAGACGAGCGCCGATTCGATCAGCGATCCAGCCCACCAGAAAGCCGGCCGCCATACCCACCGCTCCAATAGTCGACCAGACCAGGCCTGCGGTGGAGGCGGAGATGCCGAGTTCCTCGCGCATGAACGGGGCCAGGTAGGTTTGAAAGGGCAGCAGAGTCAGGCCATTGAGAAAAGCAACCAGCCACATCAAATAGAGGGGGCCGCTCAGCCATTCCTGATCGCTCGGCTCGACAACCGATTCCTTACTCGACGGAATGGCCGGTGATGGCGTGTTGCGCAGTAAGAAGTAAGCCAGGACGCATAACCCCAAGGACACCAGGCCAGCGGTCAGCCAGATATTTCGCCAACCACCCTGCAAGGTGAGTGAGCTGACCAGCAAACCGTTAATGAACACCCCGTAACTGGTGCCACTGGAAATCAGCCCCATGACGCGCGCGCGCTTGTTGGCCGAGAAGCTTTTGGTCACGATCTCTGCCAGCGGGATATAGGCCGATGCTGAACAGCCGCCGAGCAGTATCAACAACGCACCCGACAACCAGATGTTGTTGCTCATGGCCAGACCCAATAGCGACAGGGCTGTGACGAGGGTCGAATAGAGGCTTATTTTCCACCCCTGGAAAAATCTCCCGAGGTAGCTGGTCAGAACCGAAAAGCTCAAAAACCCTACCTGCGCGCCCCCGGTTATCAGGCCCACGGCGGTATAGCCGAACCCCAGGTCACGGCGCATATCGACCACCAGACTGGCGAACAGGTACACGCCAAAACCATAAGTGCTGGCGACAAAACCTGTCAGCACGATTGCCAGAACGACCCCATTGACGCCCGGAGCCCGTGCATCTATCGCGTAGGTTGTCATTGATCTTTCCTCTCGAAGTTGATGTTCTGCCGACGATTGAATGCCTGTTACAGCGCGATGGCCGTATGAACAATGAAATCGCTGTTCATGGCATCGTAAATCGGTTTGAAATCACCGTAGGATCGGGGCTGACTGAACGCTGCCTGCGCTATTTCATCGCTCAGTTGCTGGGGAAGAATGGGGTAAACCCGCAACCGGAAAGTGGCGCTATCACTGAAGGTGTACACGAACTCGCAAACATGGTCGTTCACCTCGCCGACGCTCACATGAGCGGTTTTACCGCAGTAGTAATACCGACCAGACGTCTTGAACTTACCAGCCCGTATAGCCTGAAAGTTGCGCTGATCAATGATCAGCAAACCACCCGGGTTCAATAGACTTCTGAAACGCTGAAGCACCTGATGTCGCGCCGTGTCATCGAACACGTGACACAGCGAGCTACCCAGACAGACCACGGCATCGAATTTACCCAGGACCTCGCTGTCCAGCTCCAGCCAATCGGATTGGCGAATAGGAATACTCAAACCATGCCGACGAAAATTGACTTCAGCGCGCTTGACCATCGTCGGGCTGCCGTCACAGGCCACCACATGAAACCCCGCCTTGCGCAACTGCACCGCGTGAAAACCGCTGCCCGTGGAGACATCCAACACCTTGAAAGCACCCGCCTTGCGCAGCAGATCGATGAAAAAAGTGCCCTCACCTTCGGATCGCTTTTGCCAATCGATCAACTCGTCCCAGCGACTGACAAAGTCATCGTCGTATTGATGAGCATAATCGGCGTCGGGATAGGCGCCGGAACCTGCTTTGGCTTTGGCGTCGGGAGCGTTAGTGCTGGCAGCATCATCATCTGTCACGGTAAACGTGGACATGGCTTGATTCCTTTCAAGGGGGGCGGTTACCAGGCTCTATCAGCGTAGGCTTTGTATTTGTGTGCCAGCTCGACGGACCACTGGCGTGCATCGTGAAGTTCCATTTTGGGCATGGAGAAGCCCAGCAGCGTCTCCATAACGGCCATCTGTTCCGACTCGAACGTCACACTGGCGTCGGCTTTTATCGATTCGATACCGTCTTGGCGTTGACAGCTTCGGTTGATCTCAATGGCGTCAGCCCGGGAAACACCGCGGGGCAGTGAAAGCTGCACCCGACCCAGGCCAATTCTCACTGGATAACCACCCGGCAGGCCGTTTGGGCCGGGCGCGTGTGCTTCCACTTCGTCAGTGGAGAGAATATTGCTGATTACCGTGACCGCCGAGGCTGCTGTCAGAAACTGTCCCGCTACCCCTCCCAAGCGCCGAAAGTCCGTACGGACACACCGGAAAATCTCGGCATCCTGGAATTTCCCCGTCTGGTCGACACCCTTGATGCGGTAGGACAACGTGTAGTTGGCCTCACTCGGCAAACCACCGCGGGGCACGTAATGACTAAAGTAATGCTGTGCGATGAGTTTGACCTGGACCTGATCCGCGGTGCACTCGTCGAGTTTGGCGATCGCTGAACGTATCGCCGGGACAAGATTGGCTACATTGCCTATGCCGACATCGGGTGCCATGCCGACCTTGTCCAGCACGACGTTGACCGCATCGGGAAACGCAGCATTGATGGTCACTGACCTGACACAGGACTGTTTCACCGCACGCATCAAGTCGTATGCGGGCACGAGGTGCATCGGTAGCCAGGGGCCAAACTGCGCTTGATCCAAGGCAACGAAAAAAGGCGTGGGCAGCTCGGTGATTATTCGCCATGACTGCAAGGTCGCGCAGTTGACGATGATATCGGGCCTGATCTGAGCGATGGATGCGGCCGTCCTGGAGATATCGCACAGATCCATCTCGATGGGAGTGATTGAACTGACCACGCCCAGTTGCAATGCACCGAGACGTATCAGGTTGCACAACCCCGTGGTTTTCTCCAGATTCCGGCTAGCAACGTAAACGTGAAACGTGTCACGCGGGGCCAGAATCTGCAGGATCTGCAGACACAAATTGCCACCCCCGACGATGAGTAATTTTTTCCTGTGCATGGCCGTCTCCTGTTGTTTTTTATTCGCTATCGAGGGTAGGCGCCGTTATCCACAGCAACGATTTTCCCGGTCAGGTGCCGGCTTTTTTCTGACAGCAAAAAAACGATCACATCGGCCACGCCAGCGGGAGTGATCGGGTCTTTGATCACCTCTTGGCGCTCGTATTCTTCTCGTCGGTAATCGGGGATCATGGCGTGAATTGCCGTTTCGCGAACCAGGGCCGGCGAGACGGCATTCACCCGGATGTAAGGAGCGAAGTTCCAGGCGTTGGCTTTGGTCAAGCCGATCACCCCTGCTTTGGTAGCACCGTATAACGCATCACAACTGCCGACCTCTCCCGCCACCGAAGTGATGTTGACGATACTGCGAAATGCTTTGGATTCCATTTCCCCTTCTGCAAAGTCTTTGGACAGGTACACCAGAGCTTTAAGATTGACAGTCCAGATTTCGTCGATTTCGCTATCGGTATAGTGATAAACACTTTTGCCGTGATACAGCCCCGCGTTATTGATCAGCGCGTACAGCGACGTGTGCTTCTTATACAAACCAGGAATGAACGATTTGATCGTGGTGAATTTGGAAAAATCCGCGAACTGAATCTCCAGCTGCTCACACCCGACTTCCGCGGCCAGGCACTCAAGCCCGCCCCGGTCCTTGTCTGCGGCAATCACGTAGAAACCTTCGGTAATGCATGCCTTGACCGTCGCTTTGCCAATGCCATTAGCGGCACCGGTGATCACTACCTTTTTCATCAGGATTACCTCAGTGGGTGAACTGATTCATGCGTTCATAAAACGGCCGGTGATAGTCGTAATACGCCATTAATCGAGGGATACGTTTTAGCGCGTCAGCATCAAAGTCCGAGGCCGGGGTCGCGGTTATCCCCGTGCTGTTTTCAGCGTCCTCATGCCAGCGCCTCCACGGTAGCCATTGGGGTGGGCAGGCCTTATTCCAGTTGAGGGCCTGAGGCAAATACTCAATTTTCAGGTGCTCGCACAACCTGCGTACTGTCGCCTCGGGGTTGCGGGCCAGGTCATCGGCATTGATGACGTAGGGGATTTTTCCGGTGAGTCTGGTCACCTCACAGAACACTTCATAAAGTGCTTTATGCCCAATGGCACTGAGGGGCATCTCCGGAAAAATAGCGAAATGCGAAAGGATTGAACGACCCGGCTCGCGAATAATGAATATGTTCTCTTGCTCGATCAAAAACTCCCGGTCTGTCTTTAGCTCACGGAGGCAGTGGTAGCACATGTCTTTATGGAAGACGTGGCTGCGCTCGCGTGCCGAACGCAATAGCGCTTTGATCGCGACATAGGTTGTGGGCAGCCCGCAATCGAGGTTGTCCGAAGGGATCGCGGAGTGGTCATCGAAAGCCATATGCGCAAAGGGTTCGTGAAACACTTCAAAATCCCTGCGTTCGATAAACACACGCTCCAGCACAGTTGAGCGTGATCGAGGGTGAGCCCAGAGCGCGATCATTTTGTTCATGCTGAAGCTCGCAACAAAACAGCCTGATCGGCGGTCTGTCCGGACCGAGACACGGCTCCGGTGAAAGGCACGCTCCTCGGCAGCGCCTGGCTTGCCCCCTGGATGAAGTCCGACAGCCGCTGATGTGCAAAAACGGCTTCACTATGAGCGCAGATAAATGCCGGGTGATGGGCAAAATCGCGGGCAGCGATAGACTCTTCAAAACGAGCATCGCGGAAATAAGGGATCTTCATCAACTTATAAAGAACCGCGCGAGGGACGCGCGAAGCCGAAGGTTGTACCGAACAACCGATGTTTTCGCGCTGCACCAGAAACTCAATAATTTCCGGCGTCAGCGTGTAGCAGGTTTCACGCTCCCCGGTTTTTTCCAGGTGCCAGCAACGACTGATTTCGCCGGGCATACGGTCAACCTTGATGCTGGAGATCAACAGTCGGGCCGGGCTATTGGACCGCAACAAAAGGGCCTGAATAGCGTGATAAATCGCTATTTCTGCCCAGCGCTTATCCACAGGCGTCAGCTCAATCCCGCGCTCACGGGCTTGCGTGTCCAAGAGTGACTCGGCGCCAAACCGGCCGATCATGAATGTAATCACGTAGCGTGCGCCGCTCACGTCCGTACCGTTGTGCAAAGCAGCTGCCTGACCCAGACGAATGGCCCTCAGGCAGGCAGCAAACTGCGAAACGGTGAAACAAAACGTGTTGTTGATTGAGCACCCTTGCGCGACCAGTTGTTCGATGGCGCCATAACCGGCCTGACTACCCGGAACCTTAATCATTACATTGGGGGCGATTTTCGTCAGCGCCAGCCCATGCTGGACCATACGTTCGGCGCAATGAATGTCATTGACGTCGACCTGAGCCGAGAACCAACCCTGGCGGTGCCAGGTTTGTTGCCACAACGGGTTCAACAAAGATGCACCTTGGGCAATCAACTCGGTATAGAGCCTGTCCTGAACGTGCGCGGCGCTGAGTGTCTGACTCAGTGCCTGAATGCGCGGCACCCACATTGACGATTCGTCGATAATAGCGGCGGTGACCAGCCGGGGGTTAGTGGTCACGCCACTGACCCCAGACGGACTGCAGGAAAACAGCTCAGGTAACAATTCATTAATGTAATCGCTAACAGTCGGATAGCGGTGCAATAACTGTTGTTTGAACGCCGAGTAGCCTGTTGGAGAAGAGTCCCACCACACTTCGGAGTTGGCATTAAAACTTTTTAGAAGGCGAACAAAATCCCGGTCGTCCATGCTAATGATCTCCTTCGTTATCGAAATGGATTCACGCCATCAAGCCATGCAGTTGATTCATTCTGGAAAAGGTCACGGCACCCGCCTTTTTCAGTTCGGGATGTCGATCAGGAGGACCGAACCCCAACACCCGTATCCCGGCAGCCACCGCGGCCTGAACACCGGGAATGCTGTCTTCTATGACCAATGCCCGATCAGGATTGACGCTGTTGCTCAGACACGCTGTCTGAAAAACCAGCGGATCAGGCTTCCAGGTACCCACGTCGTAACAGCTGAAGACCTTGCCTTCAAACCAGGGCCACAAGCGGGTCAATTTCAAACACTGTTCGATCTTCGAACGCGGTGCGCTAGAGGCCACACACAGGCGAGTATTGAGGCTCGACACCAGATCAATAATGCCTTCTGTGGCCTGCAAATCGGTTGTATAGAGACTTAAGGCCTGCTCCCTGAGCACGGTTTCAAAATAGAGTGGCAGCACGGTCGAATACTCATCCTGAAGTTCATCAAGACACGTATTGATCTTGCGTCCTCTAAAACGTCGGATGCAGTCGTTGATCTCCAGCGGAGGCCACTCGGGACGTCTATCGAGCAGGTGGGCATTGAATAACTTTGCCAATACGCTGAGGGTAATTTCTTCGCTCTGGACCAACACGCCGTCGCAATCAAAGATGATCAGGTCAGGCAGGTTTTCAATAGGTAAGGCGTCAATAATGCAAGGGGTTGGAGTGATGTCTTGAGCATGACCGTAAGTGTGCATGTCCATCCCCGTTGACCGTCAGCCAATGTAACCGTTTAGAAACACAGATTGGATCCAATATTAAAACCTGTCAAAGGTGTTTTAGTGGCTCTTTAAGCACGAATATGAATTAAAAATATATTTTAATTCCCATTATTCAATTAATTTGATTAAGCCACTGATATATAAAGCATTTAGCTTGGCGCGGAAAACTTCCAATTACCCATATGAATAGCATGGATATCGTAAAACACTCGTTCGCTTATGATTTATATCCCCGTATACGGTCTTAACGTTCAAAATAATTCATATACGACATGATCCACGGCCGTCTGCATGAATAGCCGGCCTGCTGCTTCGGTCAGAAATCCAGCGTGGCGCGAGCAATCAGCTGGCGAGGTTCGCCAATGACGATGGCTGGCGAACCGAGACCACTGCTGGACACGTAATAGCGTTCGTCGAACACGTTTTTCAGGTTGAGCTGCAGCGTCAGGTCACGGTCTTTAATCTTCATTTTGTAGCTGACAAACGCATCGGCCACGGTCGAAGACGGCAAGTAATACTCGATGCCAGCACCATCGTTCACCCCCCAGCGGCTGGCGTAACGGGCGCCCGCTCCAGCACGCAAGTCGCCCACACCGACATGGCCAAAGTCTCGGGTCAGGTACGCCGCCGCGGTGTGTTTCGACACACCGTCCAGGGGAGCACCTTCCAGGATCGGGTCTTTGAGCACCTCGGTGTCGGTGTACGCGTAGCTGCCAGTGATGCTCCAGAACTCGTCGAGCTGGCCGGTGATGTCTGCTTCAAGGCCACGGGACCGCACCTCGCCGGAGACCCGGGTGCAGATTTCAGTGCCGCAGGCTTCGCTGGTCTGCACGTTCTTCTTGTTGATCGTGAACAGCGCTACCGTAGTGGTGATCGCGTCATTTTCAAACTTGGTGCCAAACTCGTAAGCCTTGCCTTCTTCAGGTGGCAAGTCACCAATCGGCGTGGCGATCGAGGTGTTGGGGCGAAACGATTCGGTGTAGCTGCCGTACACCGACCAGTCAGGCTGAATCAGGTACACCAGCCCTACACGCGGCACGACGTTGCTGTCCTTGACGTCGGCACTGGCGGTGTTACGCAGCAGATCACCCAGATCCCGCTGGTTATTCATGTAGTCGGCGCCAATCAATACTTCGTGCAGCGTATCGCCCCAGTACAACTTGCCCAAGGTATTGACGGTGGCGGTATGGGCCGCCTGCACCGCATCGCGGGTCGCATCGGCGCGCCGGGTCACCAGACCGGTGTCGTTATTGGCCGACATGAACCGCGATTGATTGTCGTTGTAATAGTTGCGGCTGTAGCCGTAACCGGTATTGAGCGTCCAGCTGTCGTTCAGGCGATGCTCCATACGCAGGTCCACCGAATCCGAACGCCCGGCGGTGACGTTGAAGGGTTCGTCCAGGCGTCGATTGCGCGGGATGTCGAGCACCTTGCCGGTTTTCGGATTGATCTGCGTGCCTCGGTCGAATGGCACCGAATATTCCATGTGTTCGTAGGCGATAGAGACCTTGGTGTCCTCGCCATACCAGGCCAGCGACGGCGCAATCACTGTCTGATCGATGCTGCCGAAATTGCGCCAGTAATCGACGTTCTGTTTGTCGGCGATCAACCGGTAGGCCAGACCGCTATCGCCCAATGGCCCGGTGAGATCTATCTGCTCGCCTCCGCCACCAAAGCTGGAGCCGAATGCAGAGATCGAGTGAGCGGCTTCCAGCTGTGGCTTTTTGGTCACCACGTTGATGATCCCACCGGGGTCCTGCACGCCATACAACATCGACGCGGGGCCTTTTAGTACCTCGATACGCTCGGTGGTGGGCGTGAAATTACGCGCCTGCACTGATTGCATGCCGTCGCGCATGATCGAGTTGTCCCGGTTGGTGCCGAAACCGCGTTTCTGGATCGCGTCCTGAGTGCCGCCCAGGGTGTTGCCCTGTTTGACCCCGCTGACGGCATTGATCGCTTCGTCCAGACTCGCCGGCTGGCGGTCTTCGATGACCCGGTTGGTGACCACATTTACCGATTGCGGGACCTCCACCAGGCGCTCATCGGTGCGGGTAGCGACCGTGGCGCGCCGTGCCTGATAGCTTGTGCGGCTGCGCTCAAGTTCCTCGGCTTCGAGCGATTGAGCCTTGGCATCGATGTTTACCGCCTCAAGCTGCATCTCCTCGGCAAAGGCCATCGGCGCACTCAAGGCGCACAGCGTGACTGTCGCCGTGTACAGATTGCGCAGTCGATACGACAGAGGCGCAACCGCTGTCGACACGGGCACATAACAACCGGCTTGATGCTTTGTCATGAATAAACCAGAACTCTCGAATAGTGCTTTCGTTACATGGTAACGAATCTTATTCTCATTACTGATTTACTGAAACGTTTTATCCCACTGAATTCCAAAATATTTTCTGATGATCACATCAATGCAAGTCATCCCCCCCTGCAGGAGCTGTGACTCAGATAAACCCGCCGCTCTAAACCTCCATGTCCAGCAACGCTGCCCCTAGCGCCTTCCCATGGGCATCCAGTGCCAGGGACCGGGTCACGCCGCCGCGCAGGATGCCGGGCAGGACGAAGTTCAGGGCATGGACATTGGGCAACTCATAGCGCCGAACGGGGCCTGCCGCCGGGTCGAGCAACTCGGCAAACCAGGCCGTGACGCGCTCGACGCTTAGCGCCTGACACAGGTGTGGATAGTCTTCGGCACGGTAGGCGATTACCGAAATATTTGAGGTGTCGCCTTTGTCGCCGGTACGGGAATGCGCCAACTCTCGCAGCTTGACGGTACTCATAAGGCATCCTCCAAATGGATTCGTGGGGTGACTGCATCACGGGGCAGGTACAGCGACGCAACTGCCACCACCTGACGAACGCTTTTGCTTGCCCCGCCACCGCCGCAAGGACCGTTGGTGTACAACGTTTCTACTTCATTGCCGACTCGCACCGCTTCGGCCCGATCAGTACAGCGCGCGGCCACCCGCAAACGCACTTCCCACGGTTCGCTGCTCGTACGTGAACCTAGCCCGGCCCCGTGCAGTGCATCGACGCCAATCAGTTCGGCGCGCACTTCGTCGTAGATCACGCCGGTCAGTTTCAACCGTTCGAGCACAACCTCACGGGCCAACTGTGCCCGGGCCACAGCCCCCGGCCCGCCATACGCGATCTGCCCTTCGCCGATCCAGCCATCGAGATAGCCCACCGACACCTTCAAGGTTTCAGGCCTTGGGTGCCCGTCTGCCCCTGCAATACGCACCCGGTCAACGCCCTCGGTGCTGAAGCTGACCGCAGAAAAATCAGCACTGACATCCGGCGTCAGGTACGCCGCAGGGTCGTGCACTTCATAGATCAGTTGTTCGGTGCAGGTGGCGGTGTCAATGCGGCCGCCCGTGCCCGACACTTTGCTGATCACTGCCTGCCCCAAAGCATCCACCTCGGCCAGCGGGAAGCCGAGCCGCGCCAGATCAGGAACATCCTTGTAACCGGGATCGGCAAAGTACCCGCCGCTGATCTGTCCGGCGCATTCGAGCAGATGCCCGACCAATGTGCCGCGACCCAACAAGGCCCAATCATCTTCAGCCCAGCCAAACTCGAACAACTGCGGTGCGAGGAACAACGATGGATCGGCAACCCTGCCAGTAATCACCACATCGGCGTCGGCCCGCAGCGCGTCGACGATGCCTGAAGCGCCCAGATAAGCATTGGCCGAGATCAGTCGTTCACCCAGCGAGCCCAGGCTTGCACCGTTGTCGAGTAACAAGGAAGGATCGGCCTGCAACGCATCGAGCACATCATCGCCGGTCAGAGCGGCGACTTTCAGGCTGTTCAACCCCAGCTCCGCAGCGATCCGCCTGACCTCACGAGCGGCCGACATTGGGTTGGCGGCGCCCATGTTAGTGATCAGGCGCAAGCGCCGGCGATTGCCATCAATGCCACGACCGACAAAAGGCAGCACCCGGCGCATACGCTCGCTCAGCAAAGGGTCGTAACCCGCCTCTGGATCAGCCAGACGGGCCTGCTGTGCCAGAGCAATAGTGCGTTCGGCCAGGCATTCAAAGACCAGATAATCCAGATCGCCCTGCTCGGCCAGTTCCACGGCCGGCTCAATGCGGTCACCCGAGTAACCGGCGCCAGAGCCAATGCGTAAGGTTTTCATGTCAGAAGACTCCCAGGAGCAACGCAGTCAGGGTCATTAACACCGACGCGGCGAACATAAAGGGGATGGTGAAACGCTGGTGATCGGCCAACTCGATCTTGCACAGGCCGACCAACAGAAAGGTCGCCGGCGTCAGCGGGCTGACTGGGAACCCGGTGGTATGTACGCCGAGCAACGAGGCCTGAGCCACCTGCAGCGGGTTGACGCCCAGCGCCTTGCCGACTTCAGCGATCACCGGCATCACACCGAAATAGAACGAGTCTGGATCGAACAGCAGGCTCAATGGCATGGACAGAAAGCCCACTACCGCCGGGATCAAATGACCGTGGCCAGCCGGGATCTGTGCCACCGCCACTTCAGCCATCGCTTTGAGCATGCCACTGCCCTGCATGATCCCGGTGAACACCCCGGCTGCCAGGAGGATGCTGGCCATGGTCAAGGCCGTTTTGGCGTGCGCATCGACGCGCTCCCGCTGGGCGTCGACGTTTGGGTAGTTGATGCACAGCGCCAATACGGTACCGAGCATGAACATCACCACTGGGTCGACCCAGCCAGCAATCATCACGCCCATCACCAACACGGTCAGCAGCAGATTGAGCCAGAACAACCGTGGCCGACGCAGCCCTTCTTCTTCCGCGCTGAGGGTACGCTGGGGAACCACATCAACCGTGACGCCAGCGCCAAGGCCAAGGCCAAGCCGACGCTCTTCGCGGCGACCAAGCAGCCAGGCGCAGGTGAAGACAAACACCAAACCCACGATCTGCACCGGAATCAGAGGTTGAAACAGGTCCGATACCGGCACATGCAACGCCGCCGAGGAGCGCAGCACCGGGCCGGTCCAGGGCAGGAAGTTAACCCCGGCCGCCATCGCCGTGACGCACGCAAGGATGCGCCGGTCCATGCCGAGACGGTTATAGAGAGGGAGCATGGCCGGGATAGTCACCAGAAAAGTGACCGCCCCCGAACCATCCAGGTGCACCAACAACGCCAGTAACGCGGTGCCGGTCACGATCCGTGTCGGTCGCGTCCCTACCGTGTGCAGGATCCGATCAATGATGGGATCAAGCATCCCGGCGTCCGTCATCACCCCAAAGAACAAGATGGCGAACACGAACATGCCCACCACCGGGGCCACGTTCTTGATGCCGGTAATGATGAAGGCACTGGTTTCCAGGCCGAAGCCGCCGATCAATGCAGCAATGATCGGCAACGCAATAAGTGCAACCAGTGGCGAGAGGCGTTTGCTCATTACAGCGGTGAGCAAACAGAGGATGGTGATAACACCGAGCGTGGCGAGCATGGGCAGGGTCCTGTGTGTCATTCCTGACCGCCTGGGGCAGTGGAATGAACCGTTGTTGTTTTCAACGAGTATTGAAAATCGGGGTAATCTTTGTAAATTGAAATGTTCACCGCATCTCGTTCGGAAAAACAGAATGAAGAACTCAATTCAGCATATCCGTGCCTTTCTCGCCGTGGCCCATAGCGGCAGCTTTGCCAAGGCGGCAGTCGCCTTGCATCTGTCGCCTTCGGCGCTAACCGTGCAGATTCAACAACTCGAAGACTGGCTGGGGGTGACACTGCTCGAGCGCAGTCCGCGTCAGGTCAGCCTCACGGCGGCCGGGCAGAAGACCTTGGGGCCGATGGAAAAACTACTATTGGACCTGGACAACATTGTTGCCGGCTCGCGGGATTTGGCGGCGCTACGCCGAGGTGTGGTGACCATCGCGGCCCTGCCCTCGATCTGCTCAGGCGCACTGCCTCCAGTACTGAAGCTGTTTCGCGAACAGTTTCCCGGGGTCGAGATACGCCTGCGCGATGTGGTAGCGCAACGTATCGACGCACTTGTGCGTGATGGCGAAGTCGATTTCGGTCTTGGGGTGCGAGCCCGGCTGGGACACGGCCTGGACTTTGAGGTGGTGATGGTGGATCGGTTGTGCCTGTTTATCCCAAGCGATCATCCGCTGGCATCACGCCAATCAGTAAGTCTCTCGGCGCTGACAGGTCAGCCGATGATCCTCACCGGACGCGACAGCAGCGTGCGCGAACGGGTGGAGCAGCTGTTCGCCGAAGAGGGTCTGCACCTGATACCAGGCCTGGAAGCCAACTATATGTCGACAGTGCTGGCCTTGGTCCGCCAAGGACTGGGGATGACCCTGCTGCCGGAGTCCGCCGACGATGGCCGTGGCGATCTGGCGCGTGTGCCAGTCGATCACCCTGGTGTCAGCCGAGAAATCGGCCTTATCACCCGCGCAGGTCAAAGCCTGAGCCCGGCGCCACAGCGGTTTGTAGAGCTGATGAGGTCGGTGCTGGATCAATCAGACCCACTGCCCACGACCTGAACCTAACCTGTACGAGCCTGCAAAAAATCCGAAATTTGAAAAAAATGATATTCTCATTCGGTAATGAGTATCATTATGTTGCAGATTCTCAAACGCGCAACAGCCTCCGTTGCGCATCTGGTTACACGCCCAGCAGCTCTTATTTTGGTGACACATGCTCGTTCCTTTTTTGATCATGCTGCGCGAAGGGATTGAAGCCGCGCTCATCGTTGGCATCATTGCCAGCTACCTGAAACAGACCGGCCGCGGAGAATGGATGCCCGCCGTGTGGATCGGTGTTTTTCTCGCGGCAGCCTTGGCGCTCCTGGTCGGGGGCGGCCTGGAATTGGTCAGCGCCGAATTCCCGCAAAAACAGCAGGAGTTGTTCGAAGGCGTGATCGGCCTGGTGGCCGTGGGCATTCTCAGTTCGATGGTGTTCTGGATGCGCAAGGTCGCACGCTCCATCAAGCACTCATTGCACGCCTCTCTCGATGCCGCACTTGCCACCTCGAAAAATCAGGTTTACGCGCTGATCGCCATGGTGTTTTTCGCCGTCGCCCGTGAAGGGCTGGAGACTGTTTTTTTCCTGCTGGCGGTGTTCCAGCAGAGTGAGGGGACGGCAGCCCCGATGGGGGCCCTGCTCGGCCTGATCCTGGCCATCGGCGTGGGGTTTGCCATTTACAGCGGCAGCATGCGCCTGAATCTGGGCATGTTCTTCCGCTGGACCGGCCTGTTCATTCTGGTGGTCGCCGCCGGGATTCTCTCTACGTCGGTGCAAGCGCTGCATGAGGCCGGACTGTGGAATCACCTGCAAACAGTCGTGTTCGACATCAGCGCAGCGCTGCCAATGGACGGCCCATTAGGCTCGGTATTGGCCGGCATGTTTGGTTATCAAGATTCTCCGACCGTCAGCACCCTGAGCGTCTACCTGATCTACCTGATCGGCGCATTGGTGTTGTTCTTCCTGCCAGCGCCGGGGACTCAATCGGCTAAACCCGTGCTTCGCCAATCATCTTCCGCTACGAACGAATAAGGGTACCCATGTCGAATCTTCCCTCTGGGCTTCCTGAAAAAGCCAGGTCTCATAACGTCTTGCGATTGGCCGTAGTCGGCTCCGTGATCATCATGATCGCGGCCGGCGGGCTGTTCTACTATGCCTCCCGCGCTGCGATGCAAAAGCGCCAGGCTAATAACAGTGCCGAGACCCTCGTCAGCATTCATGCCCACAGCTGTGAGCCGAATGCGTTGACGGTACCTGCTGGACGCACCGCCTTTCGTATCGTCAACCGCTCCGAACGTGCCGTTGAGTGGGAAATCCTCGACGGTGTACTGGTGGTCGAGGAGCGCGAAAATATCGCGCCGGGGCTGAGCCAGGTGATCAATGCCAACCTGATGCCGGGCGACTACACCATCACCTGCGGCCTGCTGAGCAACCCACGCGGCACCCTGCATGTGACCCCCACCGCTGAATCCGACGCCAGCGCAAAGGCCCGGCCATCGATGGTCGCGTTTATCGGACCACTGTCCGAATACCGCGTTTATTTGAGCAGCCAGAGTTCAGCGCTGATCAAGGCCGTTACCGCCTTGCAACAGGCCATCGACGTAGCTGACCTGGATCAGGCACAAGCGGCTTACCTGCAGGCCCGAGTCGTCTATCAGCGGATTGCACCTGCCGCACAGCGCTTTGCCGATCTGGATAACGCCATCAACGCTCGTGCTGATTACTACGAAAAACGCGAACAAGACCCGGGCTTCAATGGCTTCCATCGCATTGAGTACGCCTTGTTCGATCAGCACAAAGTCGATGGCCTGGCGCTGACGGTGCAGCGTCTGCAAACCGACGTCACTGGCCTCAAGCAACAATTGATGGCGCAAACCATGGCCCCCGAGCAACTGGTTGGCATCATTACCCACAACATGCGCTCCCTGGCCGAAGTCCGCAGCAACGGCGAAGAAGAGCGCTACAGCCGTGCTGACCTGAGCGGTTTTGCCGCCAATCTGGAAGGTACACGCAAAGTCATCGACCTGTTGCGTCCGCTGCTGGCCAAGACAGCTGGCGAGCTGCTGCAAAGGATCGATGCGGCTTCAACGGCCTTTGGCGCTGAACTCGACAGCTTGAAAACCGAGAGCGGCTACCGCCCCTACGATCAAGTCGCGAATGGGCAGCGCCAACAGATAGCAGACAGCGCCAAAGCATTGGCCGACGCACTCGATGGAATCGATCCAGCCTTAGGCCTCAAGGGCCTCTAAGCAGTGTCCTTTCAGACCCGTAATAGAACGAAGACCTCATCACTATGAAAGATTCAGATATGTCCAACGCCCCGCTTTCAGCCCAACGTCGCCGCGTGCTTCTGGGACTCGGCGCGGCGGGTGCAGCATTGGCGGGTAGCAGCCTGAGCAGCAACGTTTTGGCGGCGTCCCAGGCGCAAGTCACCGAAGCGCCGCACAGCGAAAAGACCCAGGACCGTAACCTGTTCCATGGCCGTCACCAGACGGGCATTGTCACGCCTCGCCCGGCTGCGGGCATGCTCGTATCGTTCGACGTACTGGCTGCCGACCGCGAAGATCTGGAGCGTCTGTTCCGCACGCTGAACGAGCGTATTGCGTTCCTGATGACAGGAGGCGTCGTGCCGCAGGTCGATCCGAAATTGCCAACGGTGGATTCGGGCATCCTCGGTCCGGTGGTGACGCCGGACAACCTGACCATCACCGTGTCGGTCGGTGAGTCGCTGTTCGACGAGCGTTTCGGCCTGGCGTCGGTCAAGCCCACGCGCCTGATCCGGATGATTGGCTTCCCTAATGACGCGCTGGAGCCTGACCGCTGCCACGGTGACTTGAGCATTCAGTTCTGCTCCAACACCCCCGACAGCAATATTCACGCCCTGCGTGACATCGTCAAAAATCTGCCCGACTTGTTGTTGGTGCGCTGGAAGCAGGAAGGCACCGTGCCGGCTCAGGCCCCCGTCAAACCCGGGCAGCCCGCAGAGAGTGCACGTAACTTCCTCGGTTTCCGCGACGGTTCAGCCAACCCCGATTCCAACGATCAAAAAGCCATGGACTACCTGGTCTGGGTTCAACCCCGCAGCGATGAGCCCGCATGGGCTGTCAGCGGTAGCTATCAGGCAGTGCGGATCATCCGTAACTTCGTCGAGCGCTGGGACCGGACGCCACTGCAGGAACAGCAAGCGATCTTTGGCCGGGTCAAGACCACCGGCGCGCCGATGGATGGCAAGCAGGAGACCGACGTGCCGAACTACGCTGCCGATCCCCACGGCAAGCAGACTCGCCTGGACTCACATATCAGGATGGCCAACCCACGCACCGCCGACACTGAACGCAACCGGATTTTGCGCCGCCCGTTCAACTACTCCAATGGCGTGAGCAAGAACGGTCAGCTCGACATGGGCCTGTTGTTCATCTGCTACCAGTCCGATCTGGAAAAAGGCTTTATCACCGTGCAAACCCGCCTCAATGGCGAACCTCTGGAGGAGTACCTGAAGCCCATTGGCGGTGGCTACTTCTTCACGTTGCCCGGTGTCGTCGGCGATCAGGATTACCTCGGTCGGTCGCTGCTTGCCGCCTCCACACCGACGAAAACGCTTTGACCCACACTAATTTCACCCGGAAAAGTCCCATGAAAAAGTCGCCTCTCGTTGTGATGCTTACCTTTGGCTTGCTCCAGACTCCCTTGGCCGCCTTCGCCGCGACAGCGCCGCTGGACCTGGTGGGACCGATCTCGGACTACAAAATCTACGTCACCGAACAGCTTGATGAGCTGGGTAGCCACACCCAACAGTTCACCGATGCCGTGAAAAAAGGCGACCTGGCCACCGCCAAAAAACTGTATGCGCCGACTCGCGTTTATTACGAGTCCGTTGAGCCCATCGCCGAGTTGTTCAGCGACCTGGATGCCTCCATCGATTCACGCGTTGATGACCACGAAAAAGGCGTGACCGCTGAAGACTTCACCGGTTTCCACCGCATCGAATACAGCCTGTTCTCCGAGAACAGCACCCAGGGCCTGGGCGAACTGGCCGACAAACTCAACGGCGATGTCAAAGACCTGCAAACACGCGTTGCCGGCCTGACCTTCCCACCTGAAAAAGTGGTTGGCGGTGCGGCAGTGCTGCTCGAAGAAGTCGCTGCCACCAAGATTTCCGGTGAAGAAGACCGTTACAGCCACACTGACCTGTATGACTTCCAGGGCAACATCGACGGCGCCAAAAAAATCGTCGACCTGTTCCGCCCGCAGATCGAAAAGCAGGACACGGTGTTTGCCGCCAAAGTCGACAAGAACTTTGCGACGGTCAACAAGATCCTGGCCAAATACAAAACCAAAGACGGTGGCTACGAGACGTATGACAAAGTCAGTGCAAATGACCGCAAGGCACTGATTGGCCCGGTCAACACCCTGGCTGAAGACCTGTCCACCTTGCGTGGCAAGCTGGGTCTGAACTGAGTGAAAAGCAGCTTCAGTATCCAGGAATCCTGAAGCTGCTCCCCTGAAGGCTGCGATCAACTGTGCAGCGGTTGCTTTAACTCCCGCTAAACCAGTTATAGCCCTGGTCTTCCCAGTACCCGCCCGGGTATTCATTGGTCACGAAGAGTTCGACGATGTGCTTGGGATTCTTGAACCCCAACTTGGTCGGCACCCGCACACGCAATGGATAACCATAATCCGGTGGCAGTGCTACTTGGCCGAAATCCAGCGCCAGCAAAGTTTGTGGATGCAGCGCGGTCGGCATGTCCAGGCTTGAGTAGTATTTGTCAGCACATTTGAACCCGACGAATTTTGCCGTGGTGTCCGCGCCAATGTGTTCCAGAAACGTGCGCAAAGGGACCCCGCCCCATTGGCCAATCGCGCTCCAGCCCTCGACGCAGATCAGCCGCGTGATGTCGGTGCGTTGCGGCAGCTTGCGCAAGTTTTCCAGGGTCCAGGGTTGCGTGTCACGCACCAACCCGGACACCGCCAGACGGTACGTGGAAAGATCGACCTCGGGCACATTGTATTCAGGGTAGAACGCATTGAACGGGAACGGACTGGTGACCTTTGCCAGATCGTAGGTCGGCGCCAGACGTTGACCGCTGAACAGCCAGGCCTGAACCCGGTCGTTCCAGCGCGACATGGCCCACAAAGTTTTATCCACAGCATCGTCACTCTCCAGGTTGCAGCCCGTGAGCATCGACATTGCACCGATCGTCAGCCCGGCGCGCAGAAACGAGCGCCGTTGAATATTGATCAATTGGGTCTGCTGCGCCGGTTCCAGGCGCAAACCAGGTGGCCGCTGTTTGGGTTCAGTCATTGGAATTCTCCCGAGTACCACCGGTAATCATCGGCACAAATGTACGTGGCACCAGCAGTACCAACACCAAATGGACGACGACGAATGCACCGATCCCGGCCATGGCGCCAAAATGCACGAAACGAGCGAAGTCGTACCCGCCCAGCAAGCTACACAGCACCTGCAACTGGACCGGCTTCCAGATCGACAGCCCGGACAAGACCACCAGCACGCCCAGCGCCAACACCAGCCAATACGACAACCGTTGCACGGCGTTGTAGCGCCCCTGTTGGTGAGCCAGACGCAAGCGCAGGGCATCCCCCAGATCACGCCTCACCGCGTCCACTGAAATCGGTAACAAATCGCGTTTGAAGTGCTGACTGAACACGCCGTACAACACGTATGCCAGGCCGTTGATCACCAGCAGCCACATCACTGCCAGATGCCAAGCGATGGAACCACCGAGCCAACCGCCCAGAGTTATCTCGCGGGGGAAGCGGAAAGAGAATAAAGGTGAAGCGTTGTAGATGCCCCAGCCGCTCATGAACATGCCAACCATGCCCAGCGCGTTGAGCCAATGCGTAAGCCGCACTGGCCAGGGATGGATATGTCGAGTGCTCATGGCGGTCTCCTGTGGTGTCTGAATCCGACGCCCTCGCTCTGCGTTACATCGGTGGCGTGAAACCATCCTTGCCCACGGCAATACCGCGCGCGGATTTACCGTCATCGGCCGGGAACAGAACGATCTTGGCACCGGCTTTCAGTGCGCTGCGCTCGCCAGGTTGAACGTAGGCGATCGGCACGTCTTCTGGCACGACCAGCTGTTTTTCGCCGCCCTTATAGAGCACGGTCAAGGTGCGACCATTGGTTTTTGCCAGCGTACCAACCGTGCCGTTGGTCATGGTGCCGGTACTGCCGTCGGCATTTTCCCAACCGTAGTGGCCTTCACCGCTGCCTTTGAGGCTAGCTTCGAACACGGTAACTTCCAATGCTTTCAACGTGCCATCAGCCTGCGGTGTGGCCGCCGAACCGATAAAGCTGTCAGTTTTGATCGAATCCAGGCTGGTTTTTGAAATCAAGCGAATCGTCGTCTTGTCGGTCAAGCCGATGCTCTGATGTTGACCGGCACGGTTGGTGAAATTCAACGTATCAGCCTGGAGGCTATCAACAGTGCCGCGCATGGGCTTGACCACTGGCATGTCGGCGGCCTGGGTCATGACTGCGGCGCTGAGCAGAAGCAAGCCGAACGTTGTGGACAGTGCATTCTTCATGTCGATACCTGGTTGAGTGAGTTAGTAGCCATCATCACCCTGGAACCCGCACGGCAGCATGACCGCCGAATGACATTTTTGTCATTCGGCGCAGGTAGATCGCGCATGACAAAAATGTCACCGACACCCTCATGGCACTTGGTTAAACTCCAAACCTGCCCAACGCTCCTCGTTGGAAACGCTCCAGCCTGTGTGAAGAACATGGAGACCCAACGGTGCACATCCTGCTCATCGAAGACGACACCAAGACCGGCGAGTACCTGAAAAAGGGCCTTGGCGAGTCGGGTTATAAAGTCGACTGGACCCAACACGGCACCGATGGCCTGCACATGGCCCTCGAACAGCGCTATGACTTGATCGTGCTCGATGTGATGCTGCCAGGCATCGATGGCTGGCAGATTATCGAAGTGCTGCGCGCCAAACAGGATGTGCCCGTGCTGTTCCTCACTGCGCGCGATCAATTGCAGGATCGCATTCGTGGCCTGGAGCTGGGCGCCGACGACTATCTGGTAAAACCGTTTTCCTTCACTGAGTTGCTGCTGCGCATCCGCACCGTGCTGCGTCGGGGCGTGGTCCGCGAACCGGATCATTTCCATATCGCCGACTTGGAGCTAGACCTGCTGCGACGCAGGGTGACCCGCCAACAACAGGTGATTGTCCTGACCAACAAGGAATTCGCGCTGTTGCATCTGCTGCTGCGCCGCGAAGGCGATGTGCTGTCCAGGGCACAGATCGCCTCGGAGGTCTGGGACATGAACTTCGACAGCGACACCAATGTGGTCGATGTCGCGATCAAACGTCTGCGCAGCAAGATCGACCTGCCCTACCCGGTAAAACTCATCCATACCGTGCGCGGCATCGGTTACGTCTGCGAGGTGCGACCATGCGGTCCCGACGCCCGCCATCCCTGACCCTGCGCACCACGCTGGCATTCGCGCTGGTGGCAATGCTCACCGTGGCTGGAGCCGGCCTGTATCTTTACGTATCGATAGGACGGACCGTGATGCAGCGCAGCGACCATGCCGTGCTGGCCCGGCTCGATCATTTTCGCAAACTGCTGCGCTACGACCTGACCCTGGACAAACTTGAGAGCAGTCCGCAACTGTTCGAAAACATGCTCGACAGCGAAGAAGACATTTTCATCATCGGTGAACCGGGCAAGCCCCCGGTGATCTCGGTCAATCCGTCGCACGCGCCGCTGCCACAGGTACCGGTGGTCGGCCAGGATCAAGCCCTCAACGACACCGACCTGCGCAGTGGGATGAGCCTGGAAGGCGTGCCCTTGCGCGCCGCATCCGTGCAGGCGCTGTCGGGCAACACCGAGGTGCACCTGCTGGCCGCGCATGTAATGGTCAAGGAAATGGCCATGCTCGCCAGTTTCAGACAGCGCATCTACGTGGCCATGACCCTGGCTTTCGTCATCGCCGCGCTGCTCGGTTATCTGTTATTGCGCCGTGGTTTACGCCCGTTGCGGCGAATGGCGGCACACGCGGCAGACATCACCCCGGCGACGCTCGACAGCCACAGAGGTAGCCGCCTGGACAGCCACGACACACCCGTGGAGCTGCATCAACTCAGCGACGCTTTCAACGCCATGCTTGATCGCCTGGCCGACGGTTATCAGCGGCTGATGCAGTTTTCCGCAGACCTGGCCCATGAGATTCGCACACCTGTCGGCTCACTGATGGGGCATTGTCAGGTTGCGTTGCGCCAGACCCGCAGCGTGGATGAATACCAAGCGTTGCTGGCCTCGAATCTTGAGGAGTTGGAGCGGATTTCCCGACTGGTCGAGAGCATCCTGTTCCTCGCCCGGGCTGATGACGCACAAGCCGTGCTCGAACGTCAGCCACTGAATCTGGAAGACGAACTGCAGCGCGTCGCCGGTTATTTCGAAGGGTTGGCAGAAGAGCGTCAATTGCGCATCCAGACTTCTGGCGGCGGGACCTTGAACGCCGACCCGATCCTTCTGCGGCGGGCGTTGAGCAATCTGGTGGCCAATGCCATTCGCTACGCCGATGCGGACAGCGAGATTCTGGTGCGCGTCGACAGGCGCGATAGCGAATGGCTGATCCAGGTGGAGAATCAGGGTCCGGTGCTGGCGCCTGCGGCCTTGACCCGGTTGTTCGACCGTTTCTACCGCGGCGACGCTTCACGCCATCAACGCTCCGACTCCAATGGTCTGGGGTTGGCCATTGTCGCCGCGATCATGCATCTGCATGGCGGACGCGTCACCGTCGCGCAACCGGTTGCCGCACCGATTCGGTTTACCCTGGTCTTTCCGGCTTGACCCCACTCAAGCCTTCTTGTCATGGGTAATTGTCAGCTTGTAGAACGTCGCCGCCCCGCCTTCAGTGGTGTAGCCCGTATTGTCCTGAACGTAGACGCCTGCCTTGAAGTACAAAAGCCGGGTGCTCCAGGATGAATCCAGAGCTGCGGTCCAGACATGGTCGAATGCGTTGACGGTCAGGTTGCCGTTGGGCGTCAGGTGAATGGTGTAGGTGAAGCGCTGATTCATCGGCACCTGTTCGGCAATGATGATGACCTCAGGCTCCACGCCGGGTGCGCGTCGAAACTTGACAACGATGTTGCCGGTCTTGAGCTTTTCCTTGTACTGGTATTCGAGCTTGAGCAACGGCTCCGCGCTTTGGTAACAATGAATCTGACCAATCACGATTTTGCCCGTCGAGGGTACCTGACTGACCAACAGCGCGGCACGCAGGACGTTGTCTGCCTGGGGAAATTTCCAGTTGCTGACGCTGCCATCGGCCTTGGTCTCGCGCAGTTCGGTGCGGGGATATATCGCATTTTCAGTTCTGGAGCCGGTTACCGGCACCCAAAAGAACAAGGTGTCCCCCGAGCGGAAGTAACCATCCTGATAACCACCCACCAGTGTTGGCGTATCAATGGTGACGGCGGGAGGACCGACAGGGACGGAGAGGTTCCAGGTAGCGAGATCGATCATTCAAGACTCGAAGGGGTGCGGCTTGCGCACCAGCAAGGACGGATCGTTAAAGGTGGTGTGCAACCACCCAGCGGTGTTGTCCTTGCTATCGGCTGAATCGATGATTGTTGAAATTCAATCGCCGACCTAATGACGTCAAAAAACAGGCGATCCGCTGTAAGGCCACTATTACGGCATCATTTGATGACGACATCAGGATGAATAAAAGGTTCACCACAGACTGCATTAACAAAGGCGCCAGGTCCGAAACCTTGCGTCATTTTTTTGAATAAAAGCGCGATAAAGGCGCCCAATACCGTTTTTTATTACCGACAAACGGTAGTCATCTATTCAAACTCCACTGCTTTTTTTGCCAGTGAAAAGCTCTGTATCGGGCATCTTGCGTGTGGAAGGGAATGGTCACAGAGTCATGGAGATGGGCACTCACGGACTTCAGCCATGTGTGATTGCCTGGACAAGCAAGATGACGGTTGACGGCGCTGCAACAGTGTTACAAACTATTTATAGTTAGCAAGCTAATAATGTGATTTCAAACTATTATCACTGGCAACGCCATGACTCTCGATATTCTCCAAATGAGCATCAGCCGCGGCATCGTGGCAGCGTCCCGTCACTGGCGGCGCATCTGTCACACGACGCTCGTCGACTACGGCATCTCCGAAGCGTGCGCGATGCCTTTGTTGATGATTCTGCGCTTGGGCGACGGCGTGCGCCAAGTGACAGTGGCCCAGGCCGCCGGGATGGAAAGTCCATCGCTAGTGCGTTTGCTTGATCAATTATGTGCAGCTGACGTGGTCTGTCGCACCGAAGATCCCACAGACCGCCGCGCCAAATCCTTGAGCCTGACCGAGAATGGCCGCGCGCTGGCGTTGTCGATTGAAAATGAGTTGATTCGTCTGCGCAGGGACGTGCTCAAAAATGTCGACGTCGCGGATCTCGAAGCCACCCTGCGGGTGCTGAAGGCATTTGAAGATGCCGGCCATCACAGCACGGTATGGGCATCTTGAGCGGTTTTTTTACCGGGGTACCGCCGGCACGTGACTGGTTCTATGGCGTGCGTACCTTCGCCGCCTCAATGATCGCGTTGTATATCGCATTGATCATGGAAATGCCTCGGCCTTATTGGGCCATGGCCACGGTCTATATCGTTTCCAGTCCCTTTGTTGGCCCGACCAGTTCCAAGGCGCTCTACAGGGCGCTGGGGACCTTTGTCGGCGCGGCGGCGGCCGTTTTTTTCGTGCCATTGTTCGTGCAGACCCCGTTCTTGCTGGCCATCGTGATCGCTCTCTGGACCGGGACCTTGCTGTTCCTCTCGCTGCACCTGCGCACGGCCAACAGTTACGCGCTGATGCTCGCGGGCTACACCCTGCCGCTGATTGCCTTTCCGGTTGTGGATAACCCGCTGACAGTGTTCGACATTGCGGTGTCACGCACTGAGGAGATTGTCCTCGGGATCGTCTGTGCCGCCGTGGTGGGCGGCATGTTCTGGCCGCGCCGGCTGGCGCCCGTGATGCTGGGGGCGGCTGACAACTGGTTTGCCGACGCCAGCGCTTACAGTGAGCTATTTTTGGCGCGCACCCTGGCCCCGGAAGACATCGGCCGCCTTCGCACCTCGATGGTTGCTACTTTCAATACGCTGGAACTGATGATCGGTCAGTTACCTCACGAAGGTGCGCGCCCTCAGACAATGCGCAACAGTAAAGAATTGCGTGGACGGATGATTCACCTGTTGCCGGTTGTCGATGCATTGAACGACGCCCTTTTGGCACTGGAAAAACGCACACCCGAACAGGCCGAACGCCTCGCGCCGCTGCTGGCAGAGACCTGCGCCTGGTTGCATAGCACCCGTGAGGGCGCGCCGGTCGAACATTGGCAAGCGCTACGCGATCATCTGGAGCGCTTGCAACCCAGCTCGACGCAGCTGGATGATCGGCATCAGTTGCTACTGTCCAACGCCCTCTACCGACTCGGCGAATGGATCGATCTGTGGCAGGACTGTCGCAGCCTGCAACATGCGTTGCGCACTGACGACCAGTCCTCGTGGCGCGCGGTCTATCGGCACTGGCGGCTGGGCCGGCTGACGCCGTTTTTTGATCGCGGCTTGATGCTGTATTCGGTGTTTTCCAGCGTCACCGCAATCATCGTCGCGTCAGTGTTGTGGATTCTGTTGGGCTGGACCGATGGCGGCAGCGCGGTGATTCTGGCTGCGGTGGCGTGCAGCTTCTTCGCCGCCATGGACGACCCCGCACCGCAGATCTATCGCTTCTTTTTCTGGACCGCAATGTCGGTGCTGTTCGCCAGTCTCTATCTGTTCCTGGTGCTGCCCAACCTGCATGACTTCCCGATGCTGGTGCTGGCCTTCGCCATCCCCTTCATCGTCATCGGCACCTTGACCGTGCAGCCCCGCTTCTACTTGGGGACCTTGCTGACCATCGTCAATACGTCCTCATTCATCAGCATTCAGGGCGCCTACGACGCCGACTTCCTGGCCTTCGTCAACACCAACCTGGCGGGGCCAGTGGGGCTGTTATTCGCGTTTGTCTGGACCCTGGTGGTACGCCCCTTCGGCGTTGAATTAGCCGCCAAGCGCCTGACCCGCTTCAGTTGGCACGATATTGTCACCCTGAGCCAGCCGGCGACACTGGCCGAGCATCGGCGCATGGGCGTGCAGATGCTCGACCGCCTGATGCAGCATTTACCGCGCCTGACCATCACCGCTCAGGACACCGGGGTTGCCCTGCGCGAACTGCAGGTCGCCCTCAACTTGCTGGATTTGCAGGCGTATATCCATCGGGTACACGCAGTCCCCCAAGCGCTGCTACAGCAGGTGATCGATGAGGTCGGCGTTTATTTTCAGGCCTGCCTCAACGCCCGCCAACGCTTGCCCGCGCCCAAAGGTCTGTTGATGACCATGGACCGCGCACGGCGCTCATTGACCGCGCAATGGATGGACGACGATCCAACCCGCACTCACCTGCTGCATGCGTTGAGTGGCCTGCGCCTGGCGCTGCTGCCTGGCGTCGAAATAATGGCCACCGGTGAGGCCAAAGAACAACCGCCCTATGGCATCGACGGAGCGCCTTTATGATCGGTGATCTGGATATCAGCGGGGTGATCGTGCCCACGCTGATGGTACTGATGGGCATCACGTATTTGCTTTATCTAGTGGTGCACGCACTGCTGACACGCGCCCACTTCTATCGCCTGGTCTGGCACCGGGCATTGTTCAACGTAGGTCTATACGCTGTGTTGCTCGGCGCTGTGGATACTCTCAGTCGATACCTGATGAAATGAAAAAACCCTTACTGACATTGGGCCGAGTGGTCCTGACCCTGCTTATCGTGACCTTCGCCACTGTCGTGGTCTGGCGCATGGTGATGTATTACATGTTTGCGCCCTGGACCCGCGACGGTCGTATTCGCGCCGACGTGGTGCAGATTGCCCCAGACGTTTCCGGCCTGATTCAGAAGGTCGAGGTGACCGACAACCAGGTGGTGACCAAGGGCCAAGTCCTGTTCACCATCGACCAGGACCGCTTTCGTCTGGCCCTGCGTCAGGCCAAGGCGACGGCGGCCGAACGCCAGGAAACCTATGAACAGGCCCGCCGTGAAAACAAACGCAACCGGGGCCTGGGCAATCTGGTCGCCCAGGAACAACTCGAAGAAAGTCAGTCTCGCGAAGCGCGTGCATTGTCGGCCTTGAGCGAGTCACAGGTTGCGGTCGATGCCGCACAACTGAACCTGGACCGCTCGGTGATCCGCAGCCCGGTGGACGGTTACCTCAACGACCGCGCACCGCGTTCGCAGGAGTTTGTCACCGCTGGCCGCGCCGTTCTGTCGGTGGTCGACGGCACCTCGTTCCATATCGACGGCTACTTTGAAGAAACCAAGCTGTCTGGTATCCACATCGGCCAGGCTGTGGATATCCGCGTGATCGGTGATAGCGCACGCTTGCGCGGTCATGTGCAGAGCATCGTCGCCGCTATCGAAGACCGTGATCGCAGCAGCGGCACCAACCTGCTACCCAACGTCAACCCGGCGTTCAGCTGGGTGCGGCTGGCACAACGGATTCCCGTGCGAATCGCCTTCGACAGCGTGCCGGATGACTTTCGCATGATCGCCGGGCGTACCGCGACGGTGTCGATCATCGAGGACGCTCACCCTCGGGAGACCGCGCAATGAAACAAGGCGCACGTCTGGCGACCGTAGCCCTGGGTTTGCTGTTGTCCGCCTGCCAGATGGTGGGGCCGGACTATCATCTGCCCAAGGATGCCGCACTGAACCGCCCGGATTTGCAGGGCAAAATCGCGGGTCAGGGTGCCAATGCGATGTCAGCGCCGGTACCGGCAGATTGGTGGCGACTGTATCAGGACCCTCGGCTCGATGAGCTGGTACGTCAGGCCATGGCCTCCAACACCGACCTGCGGGTAGCGGCCGCCAATCTGGCCCGGGCCCGAATGCAAGTGGAGGAAGCCCAGTCTTTGGGGGGATTCCACAGCGGGGTAAAAATGGGCGCACAACGCTTGCAGGAATCGGGTGAAGCCTTTCTGTTAGCCGATAAAGTGCCCGTGGCCAATGTCGGCGACATCGGCATCAGCACCTCTTACCAGTTCGATCTGTTCGGCACCCTGCAGCGCGGCATCGAAGGCGCACAAGCCAGTGCCGATGCGACCCAAGCCGCAGCGGACACCGCGCGCATCACCCTGGTGGCCGACGTAGTACGCGCCTACACCCAGGTCTGCGCCGCCAATGAAGAGCAGAACATCGCCCTGCATTCGCTGGACCTGCAACAGCAAAGCCTGACCATGACCCAGCGCCTGCGCGACGCGGGGCGCGGGGATGAAACCCAAGTCACCCGCTCACAAACCCAATTCAAATCCCTGCGCGCCGAATTGCCCCGCTACAACGCCGCCCGTCAAGCCGGGCTGTTCCGCTTGTCGATGCTGCTGGCCAAACCGCTGGCACAACTACCTGCTGGCGTGACGACATGCGCTGAACTGCCCCACATCGCGCAGCTCATGCCCGTCGGCGACGGTGCCGCATTGCTCAAACGCCGGCCTGATATTCGTCAGGCCGAGCGTCGACTGGCAGCCGCCACCGCAGAGATTGGTGTCGCCACCGGCGCGCTGTACCCGGACATCAGCATCGGCGCGAGCATTGGCACCGTTGGTATTCTGAGTAACCTCGGCCAACCGGCCACTAATCGCTGGGGCTTTGGGCCCTTGCTGAGCTGGACGGTGCCATCGAACGGCTCCCGTGCGCGGATCCATGAAGCCGAAGCCTCGACCCAAGCCGCACTGGCGCATTTCGATGGCGTGGTGCTCAACGCGATCCGCGAAGCCCAGACCGGTCTGGCGCAATACACCGCCTTGCTGGAGCGGCGTGAGGCGCTGGCCGACGCCGAACAGTCGGCCCGGCAAGCGGCCGATCAGACTCACCGTTTCTTCCAGGCTGGCCGCGCCTCGTTCCTTGCCGACCTCCAGGCTACACGCACCTATACTGATGTTCGTGCCCAATTGGCTTCGGCTAACACCCAAGTCGCCATGGGCCAGATCGATCTGTTTTTGGCTTTAGGTGGGGGTTGGGAGAATGGCCGTACGGCGGTGGTGAATAAATGACCGATATCACCGCTTTTCCCGGTCCGGTTTGAACCTGCTCGTCATCCTGCTGCCAGAATAAATATCACCCACTGATTGTAGGAGATTACATGCAAACCCTCGAATTGGCTGGCGCATCCGTCCCCGTCATCGGCCAGGGCACCTGGCACATGGGCGAAGATCCGCATCAACGAAAACATGAAGTGGCCGCGTTGCGTTTGGGCATCGAACACGGCATGACCCTGATCGATACCGCTGAAATGTACGCAGAAGGCGGTGCCGAGGAAGTGGTCGGTGAGGCCATCGCCGGGCAGCGCGACCGCGTGTTTCTGGTGAGCAAGGTTTACCCACACAACGCAAGCCGCACCGGCATAGTAGAGGCGTGTGAACGAAGCTTGCGACGCCTCGGCACAGAACACATCAACCTGTACCTGCTGCACTGGCCCGGCCAACACCCACTGGAAGAAACCGTCGAAGCCTTCGAACGCCTGCGCGAAGCCGGCAAAATCGGTGACTGGGGCGTCTCCAATTTCGACGTCACCGACATGGCGCACTTGGCCAACCCGGCCTGCGCGACCAATCAGGTGCTCTACAACCTCGAACAACGCGGCATCGAATTCGATCTACTGCCTTGGGCGCAGATCCACCTCATGCCGCTGATGGCCTACTGCCCCATCGCTCAGGCCGGGCACCTGCTGAAAAACCCGGTGCTGCAAGACATCGCTGCCCGGCATGACGCCACCCCCGCGCAGATCTGCCTGGCCTGGGTGCTGCGCAATAAAGGCGTCATCGCGATTCCCAAAGCCGTCAAGCCCGAGCACATACGCCTCAACGCTGCTGCCGCACAATTGACCCTGACCGCAGAAGACCTGCACGCCATCGACAGCGCCTGGCCTGCGCCCACTCGCAAGCGGGTGCTGGCGATGGTGTGAGCCACTGCTTAAGCGGTCACGGACACACCCGACTATCCGCCGAACAGCCTCATCAGCGTGCGGCGGATTACCACGGGAGGAAGCACTACGCCATTGGGTCACGATCAGCTTCTTGGTAGACCCCCGCGATATCAGTATTGTCTGGCCGCGAAGGGATCATCGCCAGTTGCACTTTGACGTTATTCTCTTTATGAGCCCTCCAGCGCTTGAGGCTCGCCTCAAACGCTGGCGACTGCGCAGCATTGCCATAAACATCGGCCGGTTTTAGTTTGGTGGCGTTCAATTTCCCCAAGCGGCCAATGGTCGTATTGAGGCGACTTCTTTCTGCTGCAAGGCGGGTTGTTGTATGACTTGAGCCCTCATCGAAACTACGTGCATTACTGCTCACGGGCGTATTTGCATATCGCAGTGTCCTCAATGGATTCACAACCGAGGTCCCAGAGAATGGAAGACTTTTCGCCATCACTGAACGTCACCGGCATGAAATGCTGCTGTTTCCCATGATGCCGATAAGGCTCGCCACCCATACGTCCAAGCCCAAAACCGAACAGCAGCCAGCCGTAGGGAAACTTCCTCGGACGGCAATCAGAATGATTTCGTCATGATGGCTAACAAACGCCTGGGTTTCGGTACCCCCGATCAATTCCGGGTCGGTGTAGAAGTGCAGCCTGGCCGGATGCTCCTAATTAAAAGGGGGGGTCTCGAACTTAAAAGCACTTTCTATGCACAATTTAAGGACCCACTCCATCATAGTCTTTACGGGTAATCCACATTGCTTGAAAGGTGCTGAGCGAAGCGAGTATAGAACCACCAATCCAAACGCTGTATTTACGTTCAGGTGGTGCAACAACCTTAATTTTCATGGTGGCAGGTGCTAGCGCGACGATTTCCTTTTGCAGCCTTTCAGCCATGCCCGAAAACATTGTAGAGCCGCCAGTTAAAATGATATTGCTATAAAGATCTTTTCGAATATCAACATCGCACTTCATGATGCTGTTATAAACCACCTCATGAATTCCTGCGAATTTGAATCCAGTCAGTGAAGGTTTAAACAACACCTCCGGGCACCGGAAACGTTCGTCACCCACAGTGATTTCTTGGCCATCTGCCAGTTCATACGATTCCTGAAGACTGCTGGAGGTCGCTGCGCCTTCCATTTCAGCCTCAAAATCCATTGCGACGTAACACAGCTTTTCTTTGATCTCCTGAACAATTGAAGACTCTGCCGTTGTGGCAAAAGAGTAGCTGCGTTCTGATAGTATTTTAACCAGGTAGGCCGTCAGGTTTCGCCCTCCAATGTCCGTCCGCAAGACTGCGTGAGGTAAAGCATAGCCTTCGTAAATCGGAACAGCATGAGTAACGCTATCGCCCACCTCCAAAACTATCCCCGTTGTACGTCCTGAGGCATACAGAGCCAAAACCGCTTGAATCGAGACATAACAAGCGCGGCAATTAAATACCTCAAATAATATTCTAACCATTTTCTCCCGGCTACTACGTGGGTTAAGCGGCGGCTCCGTCAAGAGTATGTCATGCTCGGCAGGTTTCACTTTTAATACGTTGTCAAATACATGGTGTAGAATGAGCTCGAAATCGTCCCAGTCAGTGATGAAGCCATACTTTACCGGCCAGCTAAGTTTCAATGTATCTTTTTTAGCTAGCGCTTCCTCACCCACGTACACTGCCTTTTGGTTTGCATCAGCCGATTCTGGCCTGCCTACTACGGTGGGAAATACCGCTGGACTGGCGTCACCGGCGAAACCTACCTTCATCGTGCTACTGCCAATATCAATAACTATCGCGCAGACTTCTTCACTCATGATGTATTGCTCCTATTATTGAATAACAGCGGGCAGTCGCAATGATATTTGCATTAGCCCCAGTGATTGAGCGCATGGTCGTCATCATGCTGCCCGTTGCTCACGTACAGTTTCTCCAATAAGGTTTTTTCCGTCTACTGTCATATATGACAGTGATCTATTCTCTTTTCGAATACTTTCTTATCTTTTTATAGTCATATTTATGAATGCTTTCGAGCATTCCGAATTCCGTGATCTGATCTACCGCGGCCAGCGACCCGTCCGGTGGAAGCTTGAGTTAGGGAAACTCTGAAAAAGGTTTCCAAATATGGTTCATCTAAAAAAGCCGGTATTTCCGATATTTCAGTGAATTACTTTATTTCTGAGCGCTTGACGCCCGATTTTCCGGCAAAAAGAAGGGCCTACTTCAGACCTTCCCTAGCAGGGTAAACACGCCGCGCTGATCAATCGCTTAAACGAAGATTTTATTCGCCACAAGAAGGAAAAATATGGCCTTCCGTTGGCGGTCTGGAGGGCGTGCGAGGTTCAGGATAGTTATTGCCGCTGCGAATTTTCTTGAAAAGTCGTACCGGGGGCGGAAAGAGATTGGCCGCAGCGTACTGTTCATCCGAACGAAAAACCGCATTGCTCAAGAAACCCCGGCGTCCGCCGACCTCTAGGTACGACCTTCAAGTTCGGGGCAATCCCGGCCTTGAAGAACAGGGATGTCTTTGCCGCACCCGTTCCCACGTGGAATGCCTTCTTCTTGGCCATGAGAGACCCCCCATGTTCTTGCAAAAATCGCTGAGAGCCCAGATTCTGGCGTTGCTCGGTGGCAGCCTGTTGGCGATCCTGCTGATCGCGCTGGCCTGTTTTCATTTCCTCTCCAATAGCGTGCAGAACTACAAAGGCCTGATCGACGGGCCGTTGCACACATCCCAACTGATCGATGAGGCCAACCTCCAATTCAAAATTCAGGTACAGGAATGGAAGAACGTCCTGCTGCGTGGCAAGGAACCGGCAGAGCTGAATAAATACTGGGGACAATTCGAGGAGCGCCAACGTGAGGTGCAAGACATCCTTGGGCGCCTCGCCAACCAGACGCCCCCCGAGTTGAAAACCCGGATCGAGAAACTGCGCGAAGCCCATCAAGTGCTGGGCACCGCGTACCAGAAAGGCCGCGATGCATTTATAGCCTCTAACGGCGACCCTGTTGTAGGTGATACGGCAGTCAAAGGCATGGATCGGCCCGCCAGTGAACAAATGAGTGAGCTGGTCGCCCAATTACGCGAGCAGGGCAGCCAACAATCCGAGCACATCAGCGCAGACGCAAACCAAACAATTCTCCTGGGTATTGCGGTGATGCTGGTGTCCGGGCTGTTGATCGGACTGCTGAGCCTGTGGCTGGTCAATCGCAATCTGATCGATCCAGTTCGACGATTGATCGAATACGTCGCCCAGCTCAGCCAAGGTAAATTCGGTGACCGCGTCAGCACCGAGCGTCAGGATGAGCTAGGCCGTCTGGCCGTGGCCGCCAACACGCTTCGAGACTTTCTGGCAGAGACCTTCAACCGTTTGAAGGTCAGCGCTACGGACCTGGATAGCGCCAGCAGTGAGTTGAATGCGATTGCACAACTGATCGCTCAGGGCACCAACGAGCAGTTCGAGCGCACCGATCAGGTCGCCACGGCCATGAACGAAATGTCCGCCACCGCGCAAGAAGTGGCTCGACACGCAGAGCAGGCCGCCACTGCGGCAGACGCCGCCGACCACAGCGCCCAGCAAGGCGAACAGGTCATGCAGACAACCATTGCCGCGATTACTCACATGCGTGGCGAGATATCCAATACAGCCTCGGTCATCCGTCAGTTGGAAACCGACAGCGGAAGAATTGGTAAAGTACTCGAAGTCATTCGCGGTATCGCCGAGCAGACCAACCTGTTAGCCCTGAACGCGGCCATTGAAGCGGCGCGCGCCGGCGATGCAGGACGCGGGTTTGCCGTTGTCGCCGATGAAGTCCGCAGCCTGGCACAGCGCACCGCGGCCTCAACTGCCGAAATCAATCAAATCATCCACACCGTACAGACTGGCGCCCTCGACGCAGTGAAAGCGATTGAGGGTGGCCAGTCTCGCAGCGAAGAAAGCGTCGAGCAGGTCACCGAAGCAGGCCATATGCTGCATCGCATCACCGAAGCGGTCGAGGCGATCCGCGACATGAACCGACAGATCGCCACGGCGGCCGAAGAGCAAACCTCGGTCGCCGAAGATATCTCGCGCAATCTGGTAGAGATTACCCAAATCGCCAGCGCCAATCAGGACAATGTAAAACGCACCGAAACGGCCAGCCGTAACCTGCACAGCGTGTCGGGTCAGTTGAATGAGGTGACAGCACGGCTGAGTGCCTGAGACACCGATTGAACTGTAACAAAACTGTCAAAACAGATTGCCATGATGCGGTTTTAGCAATCCTGCGTCCCTGACAGGCGTATTCAGGTCAGCGAGCATCCATGAACAACAGCATCGTGCACGATCATCAGGATTCAGACTTGTTCGGCTTGATCTATGGGTTTCGTTTCCTCCCCGGTGAGCGGGGCCGGGAAATCGATTCGGCCGCCGCCCTGGAGTGCCTGCACACTCCGGGCGACCCCGAAGAATTCATCTGGCTGCACCTGAACCTGGCCCATGCAGGCTGCCAACGCTGGATGAAATCGCATCTGGAGCTACCGGAAGAGTTTTTCGAAGCCCTGCATGAAGGGTCGCGCTCGACACGCATCGAACACATCGACTCGTCGCTACTGGCAGTGGTCAACGATGTGGTGTTCAACTTCGGCATGGTGTCTTCAGACATCTCTACCTTGTGGGTCTGCACCCGCAGCCACATGATGATCAGCGTCCGCTTGCAGCCTCTGCATTCGGTAGACAGGCTGCGTCACTCGGTAAAACGCGGGGAGTTTTTCCGCTCGCCGCTGGAGCTTCTCGTGCATTTGCTGCGCGATCAAGGCGAAGTCCTCGAACAGATTGTGAGGAAAACCACGGTCAGCGTCGATCAAATCGAAGACCAACTGTTGTCTTCACGCCTGAGCGATAACCGCGCAGACCTGGGTGCCATGCGCCGGGTGCTGGTGCGCCTGCATCGGCTATTGGCCCTGGAACCCCGGTCCCTGTTGCGCCTGCTCAACCGCCCACCGGCCTGGTTCCAGAAAGAAGACGTGCAAGAGCTGCGTAAATCCACCGATGAATCCGCACTGGTGATCAGCGACCTCACCGCACTGGGCGAGAGGATCAAGCTGCTGCAGGAAGAAATCGCCGCCAAGCTCAACGAGCAGAGCAGCCGCACCCTGTTCACCTTGACCGTGGTCACCGTGCTGGCGCTGCCGATCAATATCATCGCCGGCTTCTTCGGGATGAACGTCGGCGGCATTCCACTGGCCACTGACCCCGAAGGCTTTTGGGTACTGGTGGCGTTGGTCGCAACGTTCACCCTGCTCGCGGGTCGCTGGGCCTTTCGCAAACGCGACGACTACTGAAGCGCGCAAGCATTCAGTGCACGGCTCGCGCCAAGAGCCGTTCACTCAGCGGCGTTGATCGGCTCGTTCCGGGGCTGAATCGTCATCAACCTGATCAGGCGGTACTTCGCCGCTCTGGCGGGTGTCGATGCTCACCACCACTGACATCCCCGGTCGCAAGCGTTTGGCCTGGGGTTGATCGGGGTCAACGACGATCCGCACCGGTATCCGCTGGGCAATCTTGACGAAGTTCCCCGTGGCATTGTCCGCGGGTAGCAGGCTGAACTCCGAGCCAGCGGCGGGCGAGATTCGCTGTACCCTGCCCTGCATCTTCTGATGGTCGAGGGCGTCGACGCTGAAGGTTACCGGCTGACCGAGACGTACGTTGGCCATCTGGGTTTCTTTCATATTGGCGATGATCCACAGCCGATCCGGCACCAGCGCCATCAGTTGCGCCCCCGAATTGACGTAAGCGCCCAACCGCACGCCGATCTGCCCCAACTGACCATCACGCGGGGCTGTAACCCGCGTGTTGGACAGGTCGATACGCGCCAGTTCGATGGCGGCCTCGGCATTGGCCACCGACGCTTCCAGCGAGCCACGATTGACGATCACGGTTTGCAGATCCTGGCGGGAAATCTCCAGCGAAGCTTGCGCCTCGGCGACGGCGGCGACAGCTTGGGCATTGTCTGCGCGGCTCAGGTCCAGGTCGCGCCTGGACACTGAGCCATCGGCGACCAAATCCTCGTTACGGCGCAAATCAGCGGCGGTCTTGCGGCCCTGGGCAATAGTGTTGGCCAGCGCGGCCTTTCGCAGGAGGATGGTCGCTTCGGCACTGCGACGCTGCTGCAGGTTGTTGGCCAGCGCCGCTTTCTGCACCGCCAGTTGGGCCAGCGCCTGATCCAGGTGCTGCTTGTAGATCCGATCATCGAGACGCACCAACACATCGCCGGCCTTGACGAACTGGAAGTCCTGCACGGGCACCTCATACACATACCCGCTGAGCTGAGGCCCGATGATCGTCACCTGCCCCCTGACCAACGCGTTTTCCGTACTCTCGATGGCACTGCTGAACGGCGGTAGTTGCCAGGCGTAAAGCACGATCAATATGCCGATGAGCGCAATCGAGCCAAATATCAATGAAGAGAAAATCCGTACCCGCAACGGACGCGGCTGAGTACTCGGCGGTTCCGTGACGGGCGCCGGCGGTGGGCCTGAAGAGGCCGCTGGTGTGGCGTTTGCCGGAGTATTGGGCTCAGTCATGAAAGTTCAGCGCCACTGGAGGGGTCGGAGGACGTCGTTGTCGGGGCAGGAGCAATTTTTTCGGTGGTCATCTTCAGCCAGAGACTGCGCAGGAAAATCCAGATAAGGGTCAGCACCGCGATCAGCGCGATCATCATGAATACATCGTTGTAGGCGAGAACATTTGCCTCTCGGGTCGCCGCCGCTGCAAGGGTGCGAATCCCCTGGTTGGTACGCAGCGACGGGTCGGCAATGGCGGAGGCATAACTGCCACTGGCGATTTGCAGGCTCGATTGCACCTGGGCATTGATCAACGTCAGGTGTTCGACGATGTGACTGGAGTGAAATTTCTCGCGCACAACCTGCAGCGTGCCCAACGCCGCCGACCCGATCAGCCCGCCAAGGCTTTGGGTGATACCGAACAACACCGAAAAGCTCACCAGATTACGCGGGTTGCCAATCACCCCGCTCATCCCCTGTACCAGGGTCGGACCGAGGAAAAAGGTACCCCCGAAGGCCAGCAGAAACTGGCTCAGGTACATGTTCTCGGGCCGGGTCAGATTGGTCGAGCTGCTGTCCATCCAGGCACCCACGGCCATTGTCGCCAGCGAAATGATCACCGGTTTGAACAGGTGCTGCGGATCGATGGTCAGCGCACTGGCCGCCAGCCCCACCACGCTGCCCAGCAACATCACCAGATACAGGCTGTGCATCTGCTGGCTGCTCATGTTCAACACTTGCAAAAAGCCCACCGCGCCGATGGACTGTTCCGACAACACGATACGAATCAACATCACGGCCAAACCCAGACGAAGGATTCGGCCGCTGCCCAGCCAGCGAGTGATCAGCAAGGGGTTGGTGCGGTTATGTTCGATCGCCAAGCCAGCAAAGACCAGGGCGATCGATGCAGCCGAGGCGATACCGATCCATGGCGCCTCAAGCCACCAGTCAATCCGTCCCAACGACAGCACGGCGCACAATAAGGCAAAGCCGCTGGCGAGCAGGCCGAAGGTGAGAAAGTCGAGTGTTTCAAACGCCTTGAACCGGTCGCCCGGGGGCAGTTTCAGCAGGAGCACGCAGCCCAGCGAGAGCAACGCCATGCCCAGTTCAAAGAGATAAAGGCCGCGCCATTCGGCGATTTGCAACAGGTCTTCGGACACCAGTCGCGCCAGAGGAATCGCCAGCTGCGAAGTGCCCAGGCCAAGGACCAGCGCCTTCATTCGCCATTTCTGCGGGAAGGCCTGGATCATGTAGTACAGCCCCAACGAACTGAGTGCCGCGCCGACCATACCGTGGGCCGCACGCACGGCCACCGCCGACCCCAGGTCGTTGACGAACAGGTGCGCGAACGTCACCAGCGCATACAACACCAAAAATACTTCAGTGAATGCACGCAAGCCAAACTGCTGGCGAAACTTCACCAACAGCAGGTTCATCGACACGTTGGTCATGACATACGCGGCGGGCAGCCAGGCAATTTCCGCAGTCGTCGCACCCAGAGCGCCTTGCAGGTACGGTAGATTGGCAACCACCAGTGCATTACCCAGACCGCCGGTCAACGCAACGATCACACCGACGATTGCAAACGCCCAACGTTTGCCCGTCGAGTGCAACGGCGTGGACGGGGAGCCAGGCAGTACCGGGCGCTCGTGGGGCGCCCAATGGCGAGGGGTGTACTCGTTCATCGAGTGGACCTGATGGAGTATCTCCTCAAATGTTCATGAACCGAGCGAGTCCAGATCAGTAAAGCGCGCGGTCAAGGCGTAGTAAACCGTAGGACAGGAGTTCTTGCCAGCGTTGGGTGAAACCGATTGAAACGAGCCTTGGACTCGCTGATTTCAAGCGGACAGGAATACCCGGCAGCCTTTTATATTCCGCGATCCGACATTCGGTTTGAACATTACGCGCGCACTGCACATCACAGTTATTACCCCTGTCAGGGTGACCTTCAAAGCCTAAGGTGTACAGGGCTGAACAACGTACCAGCCATTGAACTGCCGAAGAGAGGACCTGATGATCAGCACCTCAAGCGAGCGACGTAATATTCCCACCGGTAACGCACGTCTCAAGCGCTATCTGTCTATTCGACGCAGGACCGAGAACCTGATCGCACCACTGAGTGCCGAGGACATGGTCGTTCAGTCAATGCCTGACGCAAGCCCGACAAAATGGCACATGGCGCATACCACGTGGTTCTTTGAAACGTTTCTGCTGGCCGAGAACGTTGTCGACTACCGCCCTTTCGATCCGGCATTCGGTTACCTGTTCAACTCGTATTACGAAGCCGTCGGCCCGCGTCATCCCCGACCGCAGCGCGGGCTGATGACACGTCCGAGCGTGGACAGAGTACTGGACTACCGCAAGCATGTGGACGAACACATGCGCACGCTGCTTGAGGCAGACATAACCACGGCCACTGCCGATTTGCTTGAGCTGGGTCTGGCCCATGAGGAACAACATCAAGAGTTGTTGCTGATGGACATCTTGCACCTGTTCAGCACCTCCTCGCTCAAGCCGGCCTATGACCCACGTTGGCCCAAAGACCTTCCCGGGCGGCGCGGCCGGTTCAAGCCGCTCAAGGGGGGACTGACGGAAATCGGCCACAAGGGCCAAGGCTTTGCCTTTGACAATGAAGGCCCCCGACACACCACCTACCTGCAACCGTTCGAAATCAGCGACCGCCTGGTGACCAACGGCGAATGGCTGGCGTTCATGGCGGACGGTGGCTATACCCAAGCCGGGCTATGGCTATCGGACGGCTGGGCCGCGGTCCAGGAACATGGCTGGAATGCCCCACTTTATTGGCAATACGACGCGCCCGGCTGGCGCCAGCTGACCTTGCGCGGGCTGGAAGCCATTGACCCGACAGCGCCAGTGATCAACATCAGCTATTACGAAGCGGCCGCCTTTGCCCACTGGGCTGATGCGCGACTGCCAACAGAGGCCGAATGGGAAGCTGCCGCAGAGGCCGGACTGCTGGAGCAGGTGGATGACGTCGCCTGGCAATGGACGCAAAGTGCCTACAGCGCCTACCCGGGGTTTCGTCCGGCTGCTGGCGCGGTGGGCGAGTACAACGGCAAATTCATGATCAACCTGATGGTCCTTCGCGGCGGGGCCAGTGTCACCGCCCCTGGCCACACCCGCACGACCTACCGCAACTTTTTCCACCCGGAAAAGCGCTGGATGTTTTCCGGCCTGCGCCTGGCCCGTGATGCCCGCCAGCCTGGCGCAGTGAACAGCCACGACAGCGAGTTCGCCCGCGACGTGATTGCCGGGTTGTCGGCGTCGGTGAAAAGTCTGTCGCCCAAGTATTTCTATGACGCTGCTGGCTCCGAGCTGTTCGAGGCCATTTGCGAGACCGCCGAGTACTACCCGACCCGCGCTGAAACCGCCCTGTTGACTCACGTGGCCCAACAGCTTGCCAGTACCATTCCAGACGGTGCAGCGCTGGTGGAGTTCGGCAGTGGCGCCTGCGAAAAAACCCGTCTGTTGCTCGATGCAGCGCCGCAGCTTGCGCTGTATGTACCGATCGACATCAGCGCCAACGCATTAAAGAAGGCCGCCGTACGACTGAGGAAACGCTACCCGCACTTGAACATCGTGCCTCAGATTGACGATTTCAGCCGCGCCCTGCAATTGCCGACCGAGGTAGCCGGGCACACCTGTGTGGGATTTTTCCCCGGCTCGACCATTGGTAACTTCACTCACGATCAAGCCGTGAAGTTTCTGCGTTCAGCCCGGACCTTGTTGGGCGATCAGGCACATTTCATCGTTGGAGTGGATCTGCTCAAAGAGGCCGACATTCTGGTGGCCGCTTACGACGATGCCGACGGTGTCACCGCGCGTTTCAACAAGAATCTGTTGACCCGTATCAACCGCGAACTCGACGGCGACTTCAACGTCGAGGCCTTCGACCATCTGGCGCTGTGGAACGAAACCGAGGAGCGCATGGAAATGCATTTGGTGAGCCGCCGCGAACATGTAGTCAAGGTCGCTGGACACACGTTCCACTTCAACGCTGGCGAACGCCTGCACACCGAGAATTCACACAAGTTCAGCATCGAATCATTCACCGCGCTTGCGGCGGACGCCAACTGGTCGGTGAGTGCTTTCTGGGTGAGCGAAGCCCCCCAAGTGGCGCTGTTCAGTTTGAAGGCTTGAGGCCTATTTGGCATGTCCTCTCTTTGGCCCATGCAAAAATGCCCAACCGCACTGCAGTATTCTCGATTGTCATTTGCAAATTTGCACTGGTAGCATCCGTGGGTCATTTCTCGCACCAGATGAGAAGCAGAACAATAAAGCAGCAGGGAGATAGCCATGACTGCCCAGGAATTACCCGTTGGAACTGGCAACGCTGTACTCGCCACGGTGCGTAACCATATCGGCCATTTGACCCTCAACCGCCCCGCTGGCTTGAATGCCCTCTCCCTGGACATGGTCCGCATCCTGCAAAAACAGCTCGATGCCTGGGCTCAGGACGATGAGGTGTACGCCGTGGTCTTACGCGGCAGCGGCGACAAGGCCTTCTGCGCCGGTGGCGATATCCGTTCGTTGTACGACAGCCACAAAAATGGCCTGACTGTGCATCTGGACTTTTTCGTCGAGGAGTACGCCCTAGACCTGGCCATCCACCGCTACCGTAAACCCGTGTTGGCGCTGATGGATGGCTATGTGCTTGGCGGCGGAATGGGCCTGGCTCAAGGCGCCGAGTTGCGGGTGGTCACCGAACGCAGCCGACTGGCCATGCCGGAAGTCGCCATCGGCTACTTCCCGGACGTGGGCGGCAGTTATTTCCTGTCGCGGGTACAGGGCGAGCTGGGGGTTTACCTTGGCGTCACCGGCGTACAGATTCGTGCGGCGGACGCACTGTATTGCGGGTTGGCCGACTGGTACCTGAACAGCGAAGTTTTACCGCAGTTGGACCAGCAACTGGACAGCCTGCTGTGGAATGACAACGCACTGAAGGATTTACAAAACCTGCTGGCAAAAAACGCCGTGCAGCAATTGCCCGATGCCCCGCTGGAAAAACTGCGTCCGGTCATCGACCATTTCTTCAGCCAGCCGAACGTGCAGAGCATCATCGAACAACTGCGTGAAGTCACCGTGGCTAACAGCCACGACTGGGCGATGAGTACGGCTGCCTTGATGGAAAGTCGCTCGCCGCTGGCGATGTCGGTCACCCTGGAAATGCTGCGTCGAGGTCGCCATTTACCACTTGAAGCCTGCTTCGCTCTGGAGCTGCACCTCGATCGCCAGTGGTTCAAGCGCGGCGACCTGATCGAAGGGGTCCGCGCACTGATTGTCGACAAAGATAAAAATCCACAGTGGAACCCACCCACCGTGCAGGCGCTCAGTGCCGAGCATGTCCAAAGCTTCTTTAACGGCCATGAGGGCTAAGCCATGCACGACCTCGAACTGACAGAAGAACAGGTAATGATTCGCGACATGGCGCGCGACTTCGCCCGTAATGAAATCGCACCCTATGCCCAGGCATGGGAAAAAGCCGGCTGGATCGATGACGCCCTGGTCGCCAAAATGGGCGAACTGGGCCTGTTGGGCATGGTGGTCCCGGAAGAATGGGGCGGCACTTATGTCGATTACGTCGCCTACGCCCTGGCCGTGGAAGAGATTTCCGCAGGCGATGGCGCGACAGGTGCGCTCATGAGTATTCACAACTCGGTGGGCTGTGGCCCGGTGCTCAACTGCGGCACCGAGGCGCAAAAGCAGACGTGGCTGGCCGAGCTGGCAAGCGGTCAGGCCATCGGCTGCTTTGCCCTGACCGAGCCTCAGGCGGGCTCCGAAGCACACAACCTGCGGACCCGTGCTGAGTTGCAGGGCGACGAATGGGTCATCAATGGCGCCAAGCAGTTCGTCAGCAACGGCAAACGCGCCAAACTGGCCATTGTTTTCGCCGTGACCGATCCCGAATTGGGCAAGAAAGGCCTGTCGGCGTTTCTGGTACCAACCGACACTGCGGGCTTCGTGGTAGACCGTACCGAACACAAGATGGGCATTCGCGCATCAGACACCTGCGCCGTGACCTTGAGCAATTGCCGCGTTCCCGCCGCCAATCTGCTGGGTGAGCGTGGCAAGGGCCTGGCCATTGCCCTGTCCAACCTTGAAGGCGGACGCATCGGCATTGCCGCACAGGCACTGGGCATCGCCCGCGCCGCGTTCGAAGCCGCATTGGCGTATGCACGTGAGCGGGTGCAGTTCGACAAGCCGATCATCGAGCACCAAAGCGTCTCGAATATGCTCGCCGACATGCACACCCAACTCAACGCTGCACGCCTGCTGATCCTCCACGCGGCGCGCCTGCGCAGCGCGGGCAAACCCTGCTTGTCGGAAGCGTCACAAGCCAAGCTGTTCGCGTCGGAAATGGCTGAGAAAGTCTGCTCCAAGGCGATGCAGATCCATGGCGGCTATGGCTACCTGGAAGACTACCCGGTGGAGCGTTATTACCGGGATGCACGGATCACCCAGATCTACGAAGGTTCCAGTGAAATCCAGCGCCTGGTCATCGCCCGTGAGTTGCGGCACTACACGATTTGATTCGCCGGTATAAGAGCTAAGACGAGCCGCTTTAAAAAGCGGCTCTTTTTCAATGCAGCCTCGATGCACCCGACAAGCGAGTCAAGCGGCGAAGCGTTGGCGCCCCAACAACGTGACGAGAAGGCCCAAAGAGTCAGCATTTCCCAGGATGATTTCGCTGCGTTTTTCAGCATCGGCCAGAAAAACCGGGCGAGCGTCTGCCAGGGTTGTCTGTCCGGTGATGTTCAGAACGAATTGCTTACCCTCCCCTTCATCATTGATGTCTTGCCACTGGCCATTTTTAAAGTGCTTGAACAGCTGACTGATGGGGGTCCGATGCGAAAGATAGCGGTGATGCAACTCCTCCAGATCGGATTTGATCCGAATCTGGTCCGGCGTATCGATGGCCAACAAATCGAGGAAAGGGGCCGTGGCCTCCAGGTAAGCGATGTCGTGCGTGTCATTGCTCAGGTGAGACAGTTCGTGGATGAGTGCAGCCGCTCGATAGTGGGACCTCAGATTGAAACCCGCGCTGCCAACGGCTGAAGGCTTGAGGTGATATTTCGACGCTTTAAAAAACTGCTCGCTCAGGTAGATACGCTGGAGTGGATCAGCTTTTAGCGTGAACGCGACAGTGGTTTCGTACCCTGCCCGATTCACCCCCAAGACAAAACGGGGTGAAGAATAAGGTGCCAACGAGGCATCCATCACGGCGTTGAACAAGCCCGTTGTCGACTTTTTGATTGCATCGACAAGTCCGGCACTCGGCGTCTGTACACCGAAGAACTCACCAATGATTGTGTTGACCTGTGCATTGAGCGGTGCAGCGGGCGTTCGCACGTTCAGATTTTCCAGGCAGGTCTCGATATAGCGTTTGGTTTGCAGATGGGCGCGACCAATCCTGCGCGCGTGGTCTCGATACCCCAGACGTATCGCAGGCATTCCACTGGCCAGAACGTCGAACTCATGATTGACCGCTGCGTCGATCTCACTCGGGGTTAAAGCATCAGGAGATTTAGGCCGAGTAAGAAGCCCGCCTCCCCCCCTCAACCCCCAACGCACATTGAGTTCCCATTGCTGATGGTCATTGAGTTTCAGGTTCGGCCCGACATTGTCACCACTGACAATGTGCCAGGCCCCCTCATCCTGCATCTGTACCTGATAGACCTTGCCAGCGACAGCCGCATACTTTTTCAGCGTCAAGGGCGCCTGGTAAAGGTTGTACAGCTCATCTTTCATCAAATCGCTCAATGCGATATCGGACACTTCGAACGCCTGCAAACGGACTTTTACGTCTGGGGGCAATTGGGCATTTCGCCAAGAGAATCCCAGCGGCGCGTCAAGGTCACTCAGCACCTCAGAGGCTGAATCGTCGACCTCCAGCGCCTTCAAGGCTGAATGTTTGGCCGACACAAAAATGGCCAAAGCAGCGGTAAACTCCGACACTGCCTCGCCCCAGTGTCGACTGGCGGCCGAGGTGGCTGATGAGTGAAACAACGATAGCCCTTGCCAGCCAGCAGCCATCAGGCCGAGATCGCCGGGCAGAAAAATAAGGACTTGCTCGGCCTGAAGCGTCATCAGGTACGTGAGCGACTCCCAATCAGCCTGGGCAGTAGTGACTGTCTGCGTTTTCGCTATTTCCTTGAATACGCTAACGGCATCACGGAACAGATACTGCAAAACATTGCCCTCAACAGGTTCGCTGTCCAGGGTGATAGGCCCCAATGAAAACATTGGGAAATCCGTATAGAACTCGGTACTCCACACCGGAGGCAGAAGGAAGCTGTGATGGCCATAACGCGTTTGCACGTCGGGCGTGACACGCTGCATGAGCTGAGTTTGCAGGCTGCTTGATGTACGTATGTCCTGCAGCAGGCTGGCGTTGTCGGCGTACTCCTTGAAGCAAAAATTCTGGTTAAAAATCGAATAAAGGATCACCGGCCCCTGAGATGGGTCCTTTGGGCCTATGACGTAAAAGCCGGGCACACTGTCCGCCATGGCGCCCGCCTGCGCGATCAGTCGAAGCGGACACAGGATAATGTCCTCTTCATGTACAGTTTGCCGGGCAAGACTATCGGGCATCTCCATGAGGCCCTCTATGTAATCGTAGGCGCTGGCACTGAGCTGCCCTTCAAGCTTTTTCTGAACAGCAGTTTCGATCATCAGCGCTGGCAACTGCTTGAAAAATAAACGTCTGCGAAGGCTGTAGTCTGAATGACTGCTGTCCAGCTTTTGCGTCAGCAGTTTTTGATAATGTGCTCCCACATCCAACGTGTGGATCAACCCACTCAGGTAGGCGGGCGTCAACAGAACGGTAGCCAGGCTCTCTTCAGCAGAACTCACCGCCAGGCTCGCCCCCTGGATCGTCGAAAAATGATTAAGCGAGTATTCGGTCAATGTTTCGGTGTTGACATCGGTCACTGCGGGCAAAAAAGAAGGCGTCTGTCCCGTGCCCACCGGGGCTCCAACGTATCGCGTAAGGGTTATTCGCAAGGTGTCCGGGTCAAATGACTGGCCGGGGAAGTCGATACTCAGCTGGTCGAGTATTTTTTCGCGGGCGTACGCCTTTAGATACGGAATGCCGAATAGAAAATCATTGATCGGATCACCGACCCGAAAGTAACGCTTGAGTACGTCGGCATAGCTCTGCAAGTCGTCAATCGAGGCTTTTTTTAACCAGGCCGGCATTTGCGCTTCGAACAGGGCACTCTGAATGGCCCCTGACATCGCATCCAGTGCTGCATCCATCTGGTCATTGGCCTGGGCAGCGGTCACGAGGTTGCTGAACAGTTTCGTCTCTAGACGGCAGTCCGTTGCGAGTTGAACCGCGTGCTCGACAGCCTTGCATTGCCGGTCCTGCTCGACCCGTTGCAACTGCTCAATGAAATGCTCATTCAGCGGAATAGTATCGATAGACAATAGATTGCCATCGGGTTGCTCCAGGTGTTTGCGGATCATGCACTTTTCAGGCTCGGGAAAAAGATCCAACCATTGCTCGCGGTGATGAGTGTTCGCCAGCTTCGCAATCAATAACCGCTTGAGACCAACAAGTGAGTCGAATCGTCGTACACCCAACAATGAAGACCAGAGCACTACACCCGTGGGGGCGAGTGAGGGTTGATGCAGCATGAAAAGGTTGGTCATCTGCACCGATGGGCGCTTCTCGTCATAGGTGCACGACAGGGCGCAGACTTCGACGATAGCGTCGCCAAATACCCGGCGCAGACTACGCACAGGGTAATCCAGTACTTGCTCAAGCATGACCTGCGCTGGCTGATCGAGGTCGTCCAGACGTCCCTTCAGGTTCAGCTCCAGGCGAAGCAGTGCTGCCGTTATCTCGCACGACAACGCCCGAGGGTCCAATCGGGAGTTGACCTGACGCAGAGCATGCGTGTGGAACCGCCTGGTCTGACGTGCCAGCGCTGCGGGAAACTGGGCATGCGCGTATTTCAGCAGATGATTGACCAACGCAGGCGTCAGCAGTGTGCTGGGGTCTGTCTGCGCAATCGTTGCCGGAGCAAGGATAATCTGATTGTCGACGTGCACATCGACTACTCGATGACCGCTCACCCGGTCGAGCAGCAGGGTGATCAGATCGACTGGGGGCATTGTCGGACTGACTGCGCCAGCTCGGGCTTCTGCCGTGTTTCTCAGCACCTCGACAGGCAATGCCTCAATGAGCTGCACGTGAACATCCTTCGCATCCAGACGGCCATCACACAGGATGGCCAACTGCCTGTTCAGCACATCGCGGGCGCAGGATTCGATACCCGGGTGCGCTTTCCAGATAAGCCGGGATGCATCATCAAGCGTCTGCATCCGCTCTAGCCAGGATGGACTGAGCGTGGCCGCCACGGCCTTGGCAGGTGGGAGTGCCAGTGGGATCGAAGGTGTCAGGCGCCATGCTTCACCGAACGTGCCCGGTACATCACGCCATCGACCACCGCCACCCAGCCGCGACAGGCGATGGTCAATCAGATGACGAATATCCAACGCATCGTCAATCATGACGGCTGCCAGATCGCGGTCTCTGCGAGGCTGATCGATAACGAAAGCCAGATTGCGGTTCTGCAAGGCGATGACCGAGTCGACTCGATCCAGAAACAAGGGCCGGTCGATGTTTTCAAACGCCAACTGCAACCTGGCCGCCGTGCGCACCCGAGCGTGATCATCCAGCGACAGGTAGTGAAGGAGTTCTGTGCGTCCTTCGCCTGTGGAGAAGTGATCGCTCAATTCCCTTCGATTTCGAAACGAACGCAGTCCCTTTCCCACTGAGTAAAGCAGCAGTTCCGACAGCGACGGCACAATCCACTCCACCAGAAATACGCCCGCCAGCTCCGACGGATCTCGATGATCAAGAGACAGTGTGAGCTTCCTGAGGCGAACCTGACCACCATCGCCCCATTGCTCAAGAGACGGATCTAACAGTGAGCTGACTCGTCGAAACTCATGAGCGTCGAGCTTAGCATCGTGCCTGCGTGCCAGCAGCGCCTGTCGGAAGCATTCGGACAACGCAGCGGCAACGTATTCACGACGCGTCTGGCCATGACCTACCGGAGACCACCAAAAATGACCCAGTCGATTATCAAAAGACGTTTTCAGTTCCTTGACCGTATCAGACAGTGCTTGTCGTTGAGGTTGCGCCTCCAGTGAGTCAAGGGTCGTACCCGACGGCCCCAGAAAGCGGTGCTCAGCGCCTTGCGGCAATTCCCGGTCGATGTACTCGTCCAGTGCCTCATCCACGAGCGACTGGACGGCCGTGACGTCTTTCATCGACGACCGCGTTGTTGACTGGATGATCTGCAGAATGTGCGTCGAAGGATCGATTGACGTCTCGGGTATTGCGGTCTTGATCTGCCCTTCCAAGCCGTATTTCAGTATCGATTGCAATGAGGGTGTTTGCTCAAAATGCTGGGCCAGCTCAACGAGTTCTTGTACTTGGTGATCGATGATCTTGAGCATCCGAAACTCAAACAACGGCTCATCGATCAATTGATTTTCGAACGCCGGCACGTCACTTGTTTGCGATCCGAAACGCTTTAGCAATTTGACCAGCAGTTGTTCCCTATCATCGAATCGCTCCAGGCCATACAGCAGGGTACTCAGGTAAACGGTGGTGTCGCTCGATGGGTAGCTGATTAACACGGCCGCAGCCAGTTCAACGTCAGTGGGCAGACCACCGGTTTTGATCACGCGGTCCAGCCGCGGTGGTATCACCGTCCCGTCCAGAGCAGAGGGACCCACCAGCGTTCGCAACCAGCGCGCTTCGTCCTCGTCTATACGTTCGGCGAGGACGGCGTCCGTCACGTCGCGGGAAAATCTTTCTTTGAGCGATTCGGTATGGAAGTACGGGCGGGAGGGGGATGTCATGGCAAGTTTCCTTTTGCGCTGAAAACCACCCCGCCGAACGAATTCCGCGACGGTGGTTGAACGTGAAAGAGAAACTTACCGAATTACCTCGCCTGCCCTGCGTTACATAATGCAAGGCAGGCGCTGACGCACCGCCTTTAGGCGTTAAACCTTCTTATGCTGCTCAACCCAGGCCGCAAACGCGTTCATGAACGTTTGCAGGAAGGGCTTGGTTTGCTCGGACACCGTACCGGCGGCATCGAAAAAAGTCCCCGCGTTGCCCAGGTAGGCTTCCGGCTGCTGCATGCACGGTACGTTAAGAAAAACCAGCGATTGACGCAAATGATGGTTGGCGCCAAAACCGCCAATGGCACCCGGCGAGGCACTGACTACTGCGCCTGGCTTGCCGTCCCAGGCACTTTTGCCATACGGACGCGAACCCACGTCGATGGCGTTTTTCAGGACACCCGGTACCGAACGGTTATATTCCGGGGTGACGAACAGCACGCCATCGGCTGCGCTGATTTGCTGGCGAAAGGCCGTGTAAGCGGCCGGAGGAGAGTCACTATCGATATCTTCGTTATAGAGGGGCAAATCGCCAATTTCGACGATATTCAGCTTTAGGCTGCTGGGTGCCAACGCCACCAACGCGCGCGCGACCTTACGGTTGATTGAGTCCTTTCTCAGACTGCCAACAACAACAGCGATCGTATAGACCTGGCTCATGAAGATTTCCGCTCACTGATTAATGGAGGTGTAAGTTATAGATGAAGTCACCTATTTAGTCTGGTTTTCGGGTCCGACCATTACGATTGAACTGTTGAAAACGCCACGCACAGCCACTTGCTACCCGCAGTACCAACGGCTCAGACTATTTTTTCAGCACTGGAAAACTAGCCTGCAAAACAGCGGTCTGACAAATATAGGTGTAGCAGCTGAATCAATTCGTTCAGACTTACCTTACAAGCGGGCATCGATTGTCAGCGCGTGGTGTTAGCATGTCAGCGCAAATGAGCGGTTATCTCCAGAGGTTACAAAGCAAATGGCTTCAGTTCTCGTCCGACATTTTCATGCAAGAGATGCGGAAGGCCGCGTCTACTCGGTGCATGAATTCCAGGAATCACAGCCCGATGCGGCCAGCGGCACGGAGCCTGTTTCGACCTACCGTCTGGCCATTGGCGATCGAGTCAATCATTTGGGCGGAGATGACTTCGAGTTGCTTCAGTCCGGCGTAAAAATGACCCGCACTCCCTGATCCGGGAGCGTGCATCGTTAACTGTGCTGAATCGTCAGGTTACCTGTGCGCCGTTTTAACGCCCCGCACTGACGTGGCCGCAAGCGGCGATTCAGGTCCGTTTTTGGACATAATTAAATTGCCGCGCTTGCGCTTTCTGTAAATCCAAATCGCTACCCCCTCCCCGCACGCCCCAAGAATAACGTTCAGTAACTTCTGACGTTAGTCTTCAAACACCAAGTACCAGAAAATCGCGGCTTCCCGTGTTTCAGGGTCGATAGCCCGATACAGCATGTGATCGATGCCACCCATCACAAAACCGCAACGCTCGTAGAGCTTGCAGGCTGCCAGATTATTGTTTTGAGTTTCAAGCATAAGGCCCGGCAGGCGGTGCTTGCGGCTCCAGAACTGCGCAACATCCAGCAGTGACCTCGCCACCCCCTGGCGACGCGCCGAAGCGTCCACAGCCAGCTCGTCCACATGGGCAAAGCCATTCCAGTGAGTGCTGAGCACCACATGGCCCACTGCCCGCTCGCCTAGCCAGGCCACCAGTACCGTGCTGCCAGCAGCGTCCCGATAATGGCAAAACTCTTGGGAATCGATCCCGTAATTCTTGCGATAAGGCTCGACGGGGTCGATTTCCCAGGAGTCGACACGCTGACCAACCTGCGCCAACGCATAGCCGCTGACGGTGAAGGTGAACTCGCTGTTGAGGATGTAATCCTCGAAGCACTCATCCGCGACTCGAATGGACAGTGCCGGGTTTTCCTGAGTCATGACACCACTGCGCTATCTGAAAATGAGTTTACTGGGGAGTTTGCGCTTGAGCCTCTTGCAACTGCACCCACAACGCTGGCGCACCGGCAGATTTCGCGATTGCCGCCATGCGCACGTCGTGCTCAGCCATTTCGCTGTCGCTGGCCCGGATCACCCGCGCCGGTTGCCGATCCGCTGGCAAGCGGCGAATTTCACTGGCCGTGTTGCCCGATCCTTCTCCCGAGCCGTTGCCATCGGTCGCATTGCCTGCCAGAGACAGACTGGTCTGCCCGCCGGTCATGGTCAGATAAACGTCGGCAAGAATCTCGGCATCGAGTAAAGCGCCGTGCAATTCACGGCCGGAGTTGTCGACACCGTAACGCTTACACAGTGCATCAAGGCTGTTGCGCTGGCCAGGATGACGCTCCCGGGCCATCGCCAAGGTGTCGAGGATGGTGCAATGCTGAGTAATATCAGCCTTGTCACGCTGCCCCATCAGGGCGAATTCGTTGTTAATGAAGCCGACGTCGAACGCTGCGTTGTGGATGATCAGCTGCGCGCCCTTGATGAACTCGAAAAACTCTTCCGAGACCTCATTGAAGCGCGGCTTGCCCACCAGAAACTCGTTGGTGATGCCGTGGACCCCAATGGCGCCCTCATCACTCTCGCGATCCGGTTGCAGGTACACGTGGAAATGCCGCCCGGTCAGGCGGCGGCCGATCAACTCCACGCAACCGATCTCGATGACCCGGTGGCCATCGGTAACGGGCATACCGGTGGTTTCGGTATCGAGTACGACACTACGCATGTTTGATGCCTCTCACTTCCTCTACACCGCGGTTGGCCAACTGATCGGCGCGCTCGTTGCCGTCATGGCCGGTGTGCCCACGTACCCACTTCCAGGTCACGGTATGGCGATTGACTTGCTCATCGAGCAACTGCCACAAGTCGGCATTTTTCACCGGTTGTTTAGCCGCGGTTTTCCAGCCGCGTTTCTTCCAGTTGACCAGCCACTCCTTCATGCCCTTCATGACATATTCGGAGTCGGTAACAACCAGTACGTTGCAGTGCCGTTTGAGTTCTTCAAGACCACGAATGGCCGCGGTCAGCTCCATCCGATTGTTGGTGGTATTGGCCTCGCCACCCCACAGTTCTTTTTCGACCCCCTTGCATACCAACAAGGCGCCCCAACCGCCAGGGCCAGGATTACCTTTACAGGCGCCGTCGGTGAATATTTCAACGCTTTCGCTCACTACAACCGTTTCCATCAAACCTTCCATCGAGCTTTCCACCGAACTTTCATCGACAAACCATCAACCGGCTTGTCTTGCGTAACGCTTTACGGCTGCGGATTGCGCCGATTGACCTTGGCCATCGGCAATGGCAGCAGTTTGCCCATGGTCTCACGCCGCACCTGACGCACAGGACGCAGACCGACCACGATCTTGCGTGCAACCAGTAAGTAGAAGCCGCCGCCGGGACTTTGCCAACCGTCGCCGAGGCGTTCCAGCCCGGCCAGTCGTGCTTGCCAGGCCGCTGAAGCAAGCGGCGGACGATAGCACCCGAAGCGTCGTTTCTCCAGCGCAAAGCCCAGCAGGTTCAACCAGTCCACCACCCGCGACGGCGAAATGCAGCGGGCCTTGCGCAGGGCATCATGAGCGAAAACATGCCGCAGCCCCCAGGCGCTCCACGGGTTGATCCCGATAATCAAAAGATGTCCACCGGGGCGCACACTGCTGGCCGCTTCACGCAGCAAACCGTGAGGCGACAGACAGAAATCCAGACCATGCTGCATGACCACAACGTCGGCGGCGTGCTCGCTCAGGGGCCAGGCCTGTTCTTCACAGACGATTTCCACGCCGGGCAAAGGTGCACCCAGACGTACGTTACGCTGGACCTGTTTAGCCGCTGGCGGCGCTTCGGCAGAAGGGCCGTAATGCACCAGGTAGCCGCCAAAAAAACGGCCCAGCTCATCTTCGAGCACCCGCCGCTCCTCCTCCAGCAGCAGTTGCCCTACCGGTCCGGACAACCACTCACGGGCTGAGCTGATCAGCGCAAGCCATTCAGAATCAGCCTGGGCGAAAGCTTTATCAGTCATTTCTGTTCTCCATGAGGGCACTCGCGTAGAACCTCTATAGACCCTAAGATGCACCATTGTTTCCCGCTTAGCGAACTGCGCCATGATACAGATTGATGCCCTGCCCGCTTTCACTGACAACTACATTTGGTTGTTACAAAACACTGCCAGCCGGTGCTGTGCGGTGGTCGATCCTGGCGATGCTGCACCGGTTCTGGCCTGGCTGGAACAGCATCCGGGTTGGCAGCTCAGCGACATTCTGGTCACCCACCACCATTTCGATCATGTGGGCGGCGTCGAGCAACTGAAAAAAGCCACTGGTGCCCGGGTACTGGGTCCTGCGGCCGAAAACATCCCGGCGCGAGATGTCGCGCTCAACGACAACGACCAGATCAGCGTACTCGGCCTGACCTTTGCTGTGTACGCTGTGCCCGGTCATACCCTGGGCCATATCGCCTTCTACCACGACGACCCGACCGCACCGTTACTGTTTTGCGGCGACACGCTGTTCGCGGCAGGTTGTGGCCGACTGTTTGAAGGCACACCCGAGCAAATGCATCAGTCATTGAGCCGTCTGGCGGCGCTGCCGGACAGCACACTGGTGTATTGCACACATGAGTACACCCTGAGCAATCTGCGCTTCGCCCAAGCGGTAGAACCGGGTAATTGCGACATCGCCGAACGCTTCGCCCAAGTGAGCCAATGGCGCAGCGAAAACCGGATCAGCCTACCTTCAAATTTAGCGCTGGAACGACGCACTAACCCATTCATTCGGACCCATGAAAGATCCGTTAAAGAAAAAGCAGACGAACGGACTGGCACGGACAATCAGTCGCCAAGTGCTATTTTTGCTAGCTTGCGTGCTTGGAAAGATAAGTTCTAAGCACCGTCTTGATCAGCATAGAAATTCTGAAAGGTTGACCGTTGGCTGGCTGGTTCCTAGAATCGCCCGACATTTTCGCCTGGAACTACCCCCCAGCCAATGTCGTCATCCATACGCAAAGTCATCAATTCAGACGCATTGACCCGACTGGTCCAGGCTATCGCCGTGGCCCTGAGCGCTACGCTGGCCGGCTGTCAGACCACCAGCCAAATCGACTCTGTCAGTACCCATCACGCGCCGAATCTCGCCGCCGGCATCAAGCAAAAACCGATTTTTCTCAGTGACAAACCGACCCCACTAGTACCTCAGGATGTCTGGGAGCGGATGCGTCAGGGCTTCCAGTTGCAAGAAGGCAACGGTCAGAACCCACGTATCGATCAACAACGTCTATGGTTCGCCAACAATCCATCCTTTCTGGAAAACGCTGGCGAACGCGGCAGCCTCTACATGCATTACATCGTAGAGCGCCTCGAAGAACGCAACATGCCGCTGGAACTGGCCTTGCTTCCGGTAATCGAAAGCGCCTACAACCCCTTGGCCTATTCACGCAGCGACGCGGTAGGCCTGTGGCAGTTCATTCCATCGACCGGGCGTTACTTCAACCTTCGTCAGACCAGCTTTTACGACGGCCGCCGCGACATTACCGCCTCGACCATCGCCGCCCTGGACTACCTGACACGCCTGCACGATATGTTCAACGGTGACTGGCTTTTGGCGCTTGCTGCCTATAACGCTGGCGAAGGTACCGTCAGCCGGGCCATCGAACGCAACCAGAAACTTGGCCTGCCCACTGATTACTGGAACCTGCCACTGCCGCAGGAAACTCAGGATTACGTGCCCAAGTTCCTCGCACTGTCCCAAGTGGTGCTCGCACCGGAAGCCTACGGCGTCAACCTCAATCCGATTGCCAACCAGCCCTACTTCCAAGTCGTTGAACTCAACCAGCGCATGGACCTGTCAAAGGTCGCCGCCATGGCGGATATCGACGAAGACGAGCTTTTCCAGCTTAACCCGGCGTTCAAGAAACGCATGACCGTCGACGGTCCACAGCATTTGCTGGTGCCAACCGCCAAGGCACAGTTGCTGACCGCCAGCCTGTCGAACATGAAACCTCAGGAACTGGCGGGCTGGCAACAATACCGCGTGCGCACTGGCGACACGCTGGCCAGCCGCGACAAACCCACGCGAAGCCGCAACTACAGGGTGAAAAAGGGCGATAACCTGGTAGCCATCGCCAAAGCCAACAAAGTTGAGGTCAAAGACCTGCAGCACTGGAACCAACTGTCCGGGCGAAACCTGAAAGTCGGGCAGACCCTGGTCATGCAGGACATGATCAGCCCCAAGGGTAAAGGCAAAAGCAAAGGCAAAAGCAGCGACAAGAAGTCGACCCAGTACACGATACGCAAAGGCGATTCGATGTACATGGTGGCCAAACGTTTCAACGTCGAGATGGAGCATCTCCAACGCTTGAACCCACGTAGCGGCCATGCCCTCAAACCAGGCCAGACCCTGACCGTGTATCAGGCCCCTTGAGATCCACTGGCTTGCACCCCTGAATAACCAGACGGGATACACAGCAAAGGGCCACCCTGGAGGTGGCCTTTTTCCAACGGATACAAGCTGTTACTGTACCGACCAAGAAGCCCAAGCCTCCTGGATCGAATCTCTGACTTGATACGCCTCCTCCTGTTATTCACCTTGGTCTTGAGCTTTTCCGCAGGCGCAACCATCAGCGAAAGCCATGGTTACGCGCAGTTCGGTGTGCTCAAGTACCCAGCCAGCTTTACCCATTTCGACTGGGTCAATCCCGAGGCGCCGAAAGGCGGTACCTTGCGGATGATGGCATTTGGCACTTTCGATACGCTCAACCCTTACACGTTCAAGGGCAGCAGTCCGATTTCGACGCCAAATTTTCTGCAATACGGGGTCAACGAGCTCAACGAACCGTTGATGGTCGGCACCGGTCAGTACGACCCGTCCGGTGATGAGCCGACCTCCAGCTACGGCCTGATCGCGCAAACCGTCGAATACAGCGAAGACCGCAGTTGGGTGGTCTTCAACCTGCGCCCGCAGGCGCGTTTCCATGATGGCAAACCAATCACCGCGTATGACGTTGCGTTCTCCTATCGGTTACTGCTCAAGGAAGGTCATCCGCAATACCGCACTGCCCTGCAGGAAGTGCAGCGGGTCGACATTCTTGGTCGCCATCGCATCCGCTTCGTCTTCAAGCGTGCCGGCAACCCCTTGCTCATCCTGCGTCTCGGCGAACTGCCGGTATTGCCGCAGCACTACTGGAAAGATCGCGATTTCAAAGCCACCACCTTCGAACCACCCGTGGGCAGTGGTCCTTACCGGATTACCAAGGTGCAACCCGGACGGCAACTGGTGTTTGAGCGGGTCAAGGACTGGTGGGGCAAAGATCTGGCGGTGAACCGTGGCAAGTACAACTTCGATCGGGTCAACGTGGAGTTCTACCGCGACAGCGATGTGGCATTCGAAGCATTCAAGGCTGGTGAGTTCGACATCTACATCGAGCATCAGGCCAAAAACTGGTCCAACGGATACAACTTTCCGGCGATCGCCCGTGGCGACGTGATCAAAGCGCAGATCCCGCACAAGATTCCAACCCAGACCCAAGGGCTGTTCATGAACTCCCGGCGCGGCACCTTCTCGGACGTCAAGGTGCGCGAAGCGCTGGGGCTGATGTTCAATTTCGAGTGGACCAATCGCGCGCTATTCAGTGACGCCTACACCCGCTCGGCGAGCTACTACCCTAACAGCGAGTTCTCAGCCACCGGCCTGCCGTCAGGTCACGAGTGGCTGATGCTGTCGCCCTGGCGTGATCAGTTGCCGCCGAACCTGTTCACCCAGCCGTTTAGTGTGTCTAAAACCGAGGGGGGTGATATTCCCCGGGAAACCCTGCGCAAAGCGCTCGGGCTGTTTGCCGAAGCGGGCTGGAAGTTGTCGGATCAGCGGTTACTCAATCGCAACGGGCAGCCCTTGCGCTTCGAAATATTGCTGGTCAATCCCAACCTTGAGCGGATTCTGCAGCCTTACATTGAGGACCTCTCTCGCCTCGGGATCGACGCTCGCTTACGGACGGTAGATCGCGCCCAATACAAGCAGCGCCTGGACCAGTTCGATTTCGATATGATCTTGATGACCTTGAACCAGAGCCTCAGCCCCGGTCTTGAGCAATGGCAGTACTTTCACTCCAGTCAGGCTGGAATCAAAGGCAGCAAGAATTACGCAGGCGTATCCAGCCCGGTGGTCGACAGCCTGCTCGATCAATTGCTGGCGGCACAATCACGCGACGAACAAATCGCCGCAGCCCGTGCCTTGGACCGGGTGTTGCTTTGGCAGCAGTACTGCATCCCAAACTGGTACCTCGATTATCATCGCCTGGCGTACCGCAACCGGTTCGCCCAGGTCACCACCCCAACCTACACTCTGGGTTTGCGTGCGTGGTGGCTCAAGCCTTCGGAGAAAACCCAATGATTGCTATGCGCTCCCTGCTGATGCGGGCCAGCGGCATGTTGCTGATGGGCGTGGCCTGCATAGCCCTGGCCGCCCCCGAACACGCAGTGACCCTGTACAACGAGGCGCCGAAATACCCCGCCAATTTCAAACATTTCGATTACGTCAATCAGGACGCCCCCAAGGGCGGCAGCTTTCGTCAGGCCGGCTTTGGCAGTTTCGACAGCCTCAACCCCTTTATCAATAAAGGCGTGCCAGCTGACGACATCGGCATGATTTACGACACCCTGACCCGCCATAGTCTGGATGAGCCCTTTACCGAATACGGCCTGATTGCCGGCAAAATCGAAAAAGCGCCGGACAATAGCTGGGTGCGCTTCTATTTGCGCCCCGAAGCCCACTTCCACGATGGTCACCCCATCCGTGCCGAAGACGTGGTATTCAGCTTCCAGACCCTGATCAAGAACGGTGCCCCGATGTATCGCGGCTACTATGCAGACGTTGATCAGGTCATCGCCGAAGACCCTCTGCGCGTGCTGTTCAAGTTCAAAAGCAGCAACAACCGCGAGTTGCCACTGATCCTCGGCCAACTGCCGGTCCTGCCCAAGCACTGGTGGGAAAATCGCGACTTCGCCAAAGGCAATCTGGAAATCCCGTTAGGCAGCGGCCCGTACAAGGTGGCCGAAGTCAAAGCCGGGCGCTCGATCCGTTACGAACGGGTCAAGGACTACTGGGGCAAAGACCTGCCGGTTAACCGTGGTTTTTACAACTTCGACACCCTGTCCATCGATTACTATCGAGACAATACCGTTGCCCTTGAAGCACTCAAAGCCGGGCAATTCGATTATTGGCTCGAAACCAGCGCCAAGAACTGGGCCACGGCTTACAACACGCCTGCCGTCAACGCCGGTCGGTTGATCAAGGAAGAAATCCCCAACGGCAACCCTACCGGCATGCAGGGGTTTGTCTTCAACCTGCGGCGTCCGATATTTCAAGACGTGCGGGTGCGTGAAGCATTGAACCTGCTGCTGGATTTCCAGTGGACCAACAAGCAACTGTTCAATGGCGCCTACACCCGGACCAAAAGCTACTTCGATAATTCGGACATGGCCTCCAGCGGCTTGCCGAGTAAAGACGAACTGGCCGTACTCGAGCCGTTGCGCGGCACCATTCCTGACCGGGTGTTCACTGACGAGTTCAAGCTGCCGGTCACCGATGCCAGCGGCATGATTCGCCCACAACAGCGTAAAGCCTTTCAGCTGCTGCAAGAGGCCGGCTGGAGGATCGTCGGCGACAAGATGGTCGACGCCCAAGGCAAGCCAGTGACCCTCGAGTTCTTGTTGGCGCAGACCGAATTCGAACGCATCCTGCTGCCTTTCAAGCGCAACCTCAGCGACCTCGGCATCGATCTGGTGCTGCGTCGGGTCGACGTCTCGCAATACGTAAACCGCCTGCGTTCGCGTGACTTCGACCTGATTGTCAGCGGCTTTCCGCAATCCAGTTCACCGGGCAACGAACAACGCGAGTATTGGCACTCCTCCAGCGCCGAGAAGCCGGGCAGCCGCAATTTCATCGGACTCAAAGACCCGGCCATCGATAGCCTGGTCGACGGACTGATCGATGCCGACTCGCGGCAAAGCCTGATCACCCACGCCCGTGCGCTGGACCGTGTGCTGCTTTGGGGCTACTACGTGATCCCCAACTGGCACATCAAAACCTGGCGTGTGGCGTACTGGGACCATATCGGTCATCCCAAGGTGACACCGCTGTTCGACGTCGCTACCTCGACCTGGTGGATAAAACCCGACGCCAAACCGGCCAACCCTGCACAACCCCCTGAGCAAGCCGAGCCGGCGAGCGTGGAGCAATAAGATGCTGGCTTATATTTTTCGGCGTTTGCTGCTGATCATTCCGACGTTGTTCGGCATTTTGCTGATCAATTTCGTGATCATCCAGGCAGCGCCCGGCGGTCCGGTGGAGCAGATGATCGCCAAGATCGAGGGCTTCGATGGCGCAACCAGTCGCATTGCGGGCGGTGGCGCAGAGGTGTCGGTGGCAGGCTCCAGTTATCGCGGTGCGCAAGGGCTTGATCCAGCGCTGGTGAAGGAAATCGAGCACCTGTATGGCTTCGACAAGTCAGCACCCGAACGCCTGTGGATCATGATCAAGAACTACGCCACGCTGGATTTTGGCGACAGTTTTTTCCGCGATGCCAAAGTGATCGATCTGATTATCGAGAAGATGCCGGTGTCCATTTCCCTTGGACTGTGGAGCACCTTAATCATGTACCTGGTATCGATCCCGCTGGGGATTGCCAAGGCGACACGTCACGGTAGCCACTTCGATGTCTGGACCAGCTCGGCGATCATCGTCGGGTACGCCATTCCGGCCTTTCTGTTTGCCATCCTGCTGATCGTGGTGTTCGCTGGCGGTAGCTATTTCGACTGGTTCCCCTTGCGCGGCCTGACCTCGAACAACTTCTCCGAGCTGAGCTGGGGCGGTAAAGTGTTCGATTACTTCTGGCACCTGACGTTGCCCGTCACCGCACTGGTGATCGGCAACTTCGCGACCATGACCCTGCTGACCAAAAACAGCTTTCTCGACGAGATCGGCAAGCAGTACGTCATCACCGCCAAAGCCAAGGGCCTGAGCCAGCATCGTGTGCTGTACGGCCATGTGTTTCGTAACGCCATGCTGTTGGTGATCGCGGGGTTCCCTTCGGCCTTTATCAGCATCTTCTTCACCGGCTCGCTGCTGGTGGAAGTGATCTTCTCCCTCGACGGCTTGGGCTTGATGAGTTTCGAGGCGGCCATCAACCGCGACTATCCGGTGGTCTTCGGTACTTTGTTTCTTTTTACCCTGCTCGGGCTGGTGGTGAAATTGATCGGTGACATCACGTATACGCTGGTCGATCCACGTATCGACTTCGAAAGCAGGGAGAATTGACATGACCCTCTCCCCTCTCAATCGCCGACGCTTCGAGCGCTTCAAGGCCAACAAGCGCGGATGGTGGTCACTGTGGTTGTTCCTGGTTCTGTTCGGCCTGAGCCTGGGCGCCGAACTGATCGCCAACGACAAGCCGCTGGCCGTGCACTATGACGGCGAGTGGTATTTCCCGGTATTCAAGCGCTATCCCGAAACGGTCTTCGGCGGCGAATTTCCGCTGGAAGCCAATTACAAAAGCCCCTACATCAAGGAACTGCTGGCAGCGAAGGACGGCTGGACCCTGTGGGCACCGATCCCCTACAGCTACCAGAGCATCAATTACGACCTGAAAGTCCCGGCCCCTGGCCCGCCGTCGCGGGAGAACTACTTCGGCACCGACGATCAGGGCCGCGATGTGTTGGCACGGGTCATCTATGGCTTCCGCATTTCCGTGCTGTTTGCACTGACCTTGACCGTACTCAGTTCGATCATTGGCGTCATCGCGGGCGCCCTGCAGGGTTTTTATGGTGGTTGGGTGGATCTGCTGGGGCAACGTTTCCTGGAAGTCTGGTCCGGGCTGCCGGTGTTGTACCTGCTGATCATTCTGGCCAGCTTCGTCCAGCCTAATTTCTGGTGGCTGCTGGGCATCATGCTGCTGTTTTCATGGATGAGCCTGGTGGACGTGGTACGCGCCGAGTTCTTGCGGGGGCGCAACCTGGAATATGTGCGCGCCGCACGGGCCCTGGGCATGCAAAACGGGGCGATCATGTACCGCCACATCCTGCCCAACGCCATGGTCTCGACCATGACCTTCATGCCGTTCATTCTCACGGGCGCTATCGGCACCCTGACCGCCCTGGACTTCCTCGGTTTCGGCTTGCCAGCAGGCTCCCCGTCGCTGGGTGAATTGGTGGCCCAAGGCAAATCCAACCTCCAGGCCCCTTGGCTTGGGATCAGCGCCTTTGCCGTGCTGGCCCTGATGCTCAGCCTTCTCGTGTTCATTGGCGAATCCGCCCGCGACGCTTTCGACCCAAGGAAATGAGATGAACAAGGACAATTTGATCGAAGTCCGCGATCTCGCCGTCGAGTTCGTTACCGGCGAGCAGGTCCATCGCGTGGTCGAAGGCATCAGCTTCGATATCCGCCGGGGCGAAACCCTGGCGCTGGTCGGCGAAAGCGGTTCTGGCAAATCAGTCATCGCGCACTCGTTTCTGCGCCTGCTGCCCTACCCGCTGGCGCGCCATCCCAGCGGGACCATCTACTACGCCGGGCACGACCTGCTGACGCTGAGCGAAAAAAGGTTGCGCGCGATCCGTGGCAACCGGATCGCCATGGTTTTCCAGGAGCCGATGACCTCACTTAACCCGCTGCAGTCCATTGAGAAGCAAATCAATGAAGTCCTCGGTCTGCATAAAGGCTTGCAGGGCAAGGAGGCCACCCTGCGCACACTGGAGCTGCTTGAGCTGGTGGGTATAACCGAGCCCGAGAAACGACTCAAAGCTCTGCCACACGAGCTCTCAGGCGGCCAGCGACAGCGCGTGATGATCGCCATGGCCCTGGCCAACGAGCCTGAGCTGCTGATCGCCGACGAACCGACCACCGCACTCGACGTGACGGTACAGCTGAAAATTCTCAAATTGCTCACCGAACTGCAGGCCCGACTGGGCATGGCGCTGCTCCTGATCAGCCACGATCTGAACCTGGTCCGGAGAATTGCGCATCGGGTATGTGTCATGCAGCACGGTCGCATCGTCGAACAAGCGTCATGTGAGGAGCTGTTCCGTTCACCTCAGCATCCGTACACACAAGAATTGCTGGGTGCCGAGCCCAGTGGCGGCCCGGTGGACAACGTTGCTGGCGCGCCGCTGCTCGAAGTCGATGACTTGCGGGTGTGGTTTCCGATCAAGAAAGGCCTGTTCAAAAAAACCGTCGATCATGTCAAAGCAGTCGATGGCATCACCTTCAGCCTGCCCCAAGGGCATACCTTGGGGATTGTCGGTGAAAGCGGCTCGGGCAAATCGACGCTGGGTCTGGCGATTCTTCGGCTGATAGGTAGCAAGGGCGCCATACGGTTTCAAGGCAAAACGCTAGACTGCCTGACGCAAAAGGAGATTCGTCCGCTGCGTCGGCAAATGCAGGTGGTGTTTCAGGACCCTTTCGGCAGCCTGAGCCCCCGCATGTGCGTAGGCGAAATTGTGGGTGAGGGCCTGCGTATCCATGGCATGGGCACAGAGGCTGAACAGGAACTCGCCATCATCGAAGCGCTCAAGGAGGTAGGCCTGGACCCGGAAACCCGGTACCGCTACCCTCACGAATTTTCCGGCGGGCAACGGCAGAGAATCGCCATTGCCCGGGCATTAGTGTTAAAACCGGCGCTGATTGTGCTGGACGAGCCCACCTCGGCGCTCGACCGGACCGTTCAGCGCCAAGTGGTGGAGCTACTGCGCTCACTGCAAAAAAAGTACAACCTGACCTATTTGTTTATCAGCCATGACCTGGCGGTAGTCAAAGCGCTTAGCCACCAGCTTATGGTGGTCAAGCAGGGGAAAGTCGTTGAACAGGGTGCGGCGCGCAGCATTTTTGCCGCACCGCAACATACCTATACACAGCAGCTGCTGGAAGCCGCCTTTTTGGCACCGGTAGCTGTCGATTAACCTGAAGAGGAACAACACATGGGTTTTCTCGCCGGTAAGCGCGTCCTGATCGTCGGTGTCGCTAGCAAACTGTCCATCGCATCCGGCATCGCTGCCGCCATGCATCGCGAGGGCGCAGAGCTGGCCTTCACGTATCAGAACGACAAACTGAAAGGTCGTGTCGAAGAGTTCGCAGCAGGTTGGGGCTCAGGCCCGGAACTGTGCTTCCCTTGCGACGTGGCCAGCGACGAAGAGATCGCCAAGGTCTTCGAAGAACTGGGCAAGAAGTGGGATGGCCTGGACGTGATCGTTCACTCGGTTGGCTTCGCCCCTGGCGACCAGCTTGACGGTGACTTCACCCAAGCGACAACACGCGAAGGTTTCCGCATCTCTCACGACATCAGCGCCTACAGCTTCGTCGCATTGGCCAAGGCCGGTCGCGAAATGATGAAAGGCCGCAACGGCAGCCTGCTGACCCTGTCCTACCTGGGTGCAGAGCGCACCATGCCTAACTACAACGTGATGGGCATGGCCAAGGCCAGCCTGGAAGCCGGTGTACGTTACCTGGCCGGTAGCCTTGGCCCGGAAGGCACACGAGTGAACGCAGTATCGGCTGGCCCGATCCGCACCCTCGCCGCCTCCGGCATCAAGAACTTCCGCAAAATGCTCGCTGCCAACGAAGCGCAAACACCGCTGCGTCGCAACGTGACCATCGATGAAGTCGGCAACGCCGGCGCGTTCCTGTGCTCGGACCTCGCGTCCGGCATCAGCGGCGAGATCATGTACGTCGACGGCGGCTTCAACACCACCGCGATGGGCAACCTCGAAGAGTAAAAACTCAACGCGCGGCACCCAAAAAGCCCGCCGTTCTCACGAACGGCGGGCTTTTTGTGTTCGGCCCTACGGGAGTTGCGAAAGCATCTGTTCAGGCACAAAAAACTTCAGACAAAAAAAGGCCACTCATTGAGCGGCCTTCTTTTTTGTCGCGGGATCAGACGTCAGTAACGGGTGATCTTCGCTTTGCTTTGCAGCTGTGCGCGGTAAGCAGCGAAATCCTGCTGACCGGCACGCGAGGCGAGGAAGCGACGGTACTGGGCCTTCTCATCGGCTGTCGGTGCTGCGGCTTCGTTGACACCATTAAGGCGCACCACCACGAAGCTGCCATCAGCCAACGTCAGGCTGGTGTAGGACGGCTTGTCCTTGCCTTGAGGCTTGGGCATGCGGAACAACGCCTGCAGAACCACCGGATCGATGCCTTCCTGACTGCGGGTGACCGCTTCCAGGACTTTCCAGCTTTGACCGTTCTGCTTCGCAGCGAGAGCGATCTTGCCATCGCGCAGACCTGCAACCAGCTCGGCACCTTTGGTCTTGACCGCTTCGGTGGCGTGATTCTTGATCAGCTGCGCACGAATGCTGCTGGCAACGCTTTCAAGTGGCAGCTGCTCTGGCTGACGGTGTTCCTTCATCCGTACGACCACAACCGTTTCCGGATCAAGTTCCAGCGGAGCACTGTTGGAGCCTTCTTCAAGCACTTCCGGGCTGAACGCGGCCTGGATCACTGCACGGTTGGAGGTCAGGCCTTCACCGCCCTCACGACCAAATGGCGCAGTGGTTTGCACTTTCAGTTTCAGTTCTTGAGCTGGCTGCACCAGATCGGACGCTTCGAACGCCGAATCTTCAAGCTGCTTGGTCACGTCAACGAAACGCTGCTCGACCTGCTGGCTTTTCAATTCGTGGGTGAGCTTGTCTTTCAAGCTGGCGAAGCTCGGCACCGACGGTGCTTCAACGCCCAACAACTTGATCAAGTGCCAACCGTAGTCGCTGCGTACCGGACCCGAGACCTGATCTTTCTTCAGGTCATACAGCGCCTTTTCGAAAGCCGGATCATAGACACCCTTGCCCGCGTAACCCAGGTCACCGCCTTTGCTGGACGAACCCGGGTCCTGGGAAAACTCCTTGGCCAGGGCCGCGAAATCCTCACCTTTGGTCAAGCGCTGTTGAATCTCTTCAACCTTCGCTTTGGCCTGAGCTTCGTTCAGTTTGTCATTCACTTCGATCAGAATGTGCGCAGCACGACGCTGCTCGGCAAGGTTGCCGATTTCTTTCTGATAAGCCGCCTGCAAATCGGCGTCTTTGACTTCAACCTGATCAAAGAAAGAAGACTTCTTCAATTCGATGTAGTCGAGTACGACCTGCTCCGGGCTCATGAACTCTTTGGCGTGTTCGTCGTAATGCGCTTTGACTTCATCGTCGGTCACTTTCGCGGCCGCAGTGTCCGCTTTGAATGTCAGCGTGGCGAAATCGCGAGTCTGTTTTTCCAGACGAGCGAACGCATCAACCTGAGCATCGGTCACGAAAGCGCTACCTGCCAAACCGGCACGCAACTGACCAATGAGCATTTCCTGAGTCAGCATTTGGCGGAATTGCAAACGGCTGAAGCCCAGTTGACGAATCACCTGATCGAAACGGTCAGCGCTGAATTTGCCGTCTACCTGAAATTCAGGTGTCTGCAAAATCTGCTGATCCAGAGCCGCTTCGGAGAAAGCAAATTTCGAATCGGCTGCACCTTGCAGCAACAACTTGCGATCAACCAGCCCTTTCAAGGCTGCGTCGTGCAACATTTTGTCATCCAGCAGCGCAGGATCGAAATCCTTGCCCAACTGCTGAATAAGCTGACGGCGTTGCATATCGACCGCCTGACTCAGCTCGTTTGTCGTGATTTCTTCACCATTGACCTTGGCAGCATCCTGACTCGTGCTGGTGGCCCTGAAAATGGCGTCAAAACCGGTCAAGGCCATCAATGCCACGATGACCCCAATGATCGTCTTGGCAATCCAGCCTTGGGAATTGTCCCTGATATTTTGCAGCATGCGTCCCCCAGAACGGTTGTAAAGATTAACCAACCGCGGAGCGTGGGTGGAATCCGGATAGAAGAAAGGCGCATCCGAGGATGCGCCTTCTCGTAACTGGCGGAGCGGACGGGACTCGAACCCGCGACCCCCGGCGTGACAGGCCGGTATTCTAACCGACTGAACTACCGCTCCGCTGCCAGGACAAGAATGACCAGGTCCTGGATGGGCAAAGGCTTGAAAGAAACTTAGTTAACAGCTTCTTTCAGGGCTTTACCGGCTTTGAAACCTGGTTTTTTAGCTGCTGCGATTTCCAGCGTCTTGCCGGTCTGCGGGTTACGACCGATACGAGCAGGACGATCTGTTACGGAGAAAGTACCAAACCCTACCAATACCACAGAGTCGCCAGCCTTCAGAGCGCCAGTGACGGATTCGATTACTGCGTCCAGCGCACGGCCAGCAGCAGCTTTCGGGATATCAGCAGATGCAGCGATAGCATCAATCAGTTCCGACTTGTTCACTCTAAGTCCCCTTATATCTATTGAGTATGTTTCTAAGTTTTTTGGTGTAGACAAAAACGAGTGCTGAATGACGAACAGACACTTTAAGAGCCGCTTTATAACAAGGGCTCTAAAAAGCTGTCAAGGAAGGTCATTCAGGCTAATGCGTGCTGATTCTCTCCTTAGAGTCAGTCTCGCGCTTTTCGTCCTTCGCAACCATCTCCGGGGCCACATCCGGCAAGGGCTCCGGCGCGTATTGCAGCGCAATTTGCAGGACCTCGTCAATCCATTTAACCGGTTTAATCTGCAGGTCCCGTTTGATATTGTCCGGAATCTCTTTCAAGTCCCGTACGTTTTCTTCAGGAATGATCACCGTTTTGATTCCGCCACGGTGCGCCGCAAGCAGTTTTTCCTTCAAACCACCGATGGCCAGAACCTGCCCCCGCAGGGTGATTTCACCGGTCATTGCCACGTCAGCACGGACCGGGATCTGTGTTAGCGCTGAAACAAGGGCCGTGCACATACCTACGCCAGCGCTAGGGCCGTCTTTCGGGGTGGCTCCTTCTGGCATATGGATATGAACGTCACGCTTCTCATGGAAGTCCACGGGGATTCCCAGGCTTTTCGCACGACTGCGCACAACGGTCAGGGCAGCGGTGATGGATTCGACCATCACATCACCCAGCGAACCGGTCTTGATCAACTGGCCTTTGCCAGGCACCACGGCCGCTTCGATGGTCAACAATTCGCCGCCCACCGACGTCCACGCCAAGCCTGTCACCTGTCCGATTTGATCCTGTTGCTCGGCCAAACCGTAGCTGAATTTGCGCACACCCAGGAAATGCTCAAGCATTTCCGCAGTAACGCGGACCTGGAAGCGTTTTTCCAGCGAGTGTTCCTTCACCGCCTTGCGACAGATCTTGGCGATTTGCCGCTCCAGACTCCGCACACCCGCTTCACGGGTGTAGTAGCGGACGATGTCGCGAATTGCTTCCTCGTCTATCTCAACCTCGCCTTTTTTCAAGCCGTTGGCCTGAATCTGTTTTGGCGACAGGTATTTGATCGCGATGTTGATTTTTTCGTCTTCGGTATAGCCAGGCAGCCGGATGACTTCCATCCGGTCCAGCAATGCCGCAGGAATGTTCATCGAGTTCGCGGTGCACAGGAACATCACGTCGGAAAGGTCGTAATCGACTTCCAGGTAATGGTCGTTAAAGTTGTGGTTCTGCTCAGGGTCGAGCACTTCCAGCAATGCAGAGGCCGGATCGCCGCGCATATCACTGCCCATCTTGTCGATTTCGTCGAGCAAAAACAGCGGGTTGCGCACGCCCACTTTCGTCATCTTTTGTATCAATCTTCCCGGCATGGAACCGATATATGTCCGGCGATGACCACGAATTTCCGCTTCATCACGCACACCACCGAGGGCCATACGCACGAACTTGCGGTTAGTCGCATTGGCAATCGACTCTGCGAGAGACGTTTTACCCACACCCGGCGGACCTACCAGGCACAAAACCGGACCGCGAATTTTCTTCACGCGTTTTTGCACAGCGAGGTATTCAAGGATGCGTTCCTTGACCTCATCAAGACCATAGTGGTCGGCATCAAGAATGTCTTCAGCACGAACCAAGTCCAGACGCACCTTGCTCTGAGCCTTCCACGGCACTTGCACCAACCAGTCGATGTAGGTACGCACCACGGTCGCTTCAGCCGACATCGGCGACATCTGCTTGAGCTTGTTCAGCTCAGCCAGCGCTTTGGTCAAGGCGTCCTTAGGCAAGCCGGCAGCGTCAATGCGCTTTTTCAGCTCTTCGATTTCGTTGTGACCTTCGTCACTGTCACCCAGCTCTTTCTGAATGGCCTTCATCTGCTCATTCAGGTAGTACTCGCGCTGGCTGCGCTCCATCTGCTTTTTGACGCGGCCGCGAATGCGCTTCTCGACCTGCAACAGATCAATTTCGGCATCCAGCAAAGCCAATACGTGTTCTACCCGTGCAGGCAGGTCGACGATTTCGAGAACGGCCTGCTTCTGCTCGATTTTCAGCGCCATGTGCGCGGCCATGGTATCGACCAGGCGGCCCGGCTCATCAATGCTATTGAGAGATGACAAGACTTCAGCCGGGACTTTTTTGCCCAACTGCACATACTGCTCGAACTGGGCCAGCAAGCTGCGCACGAACACTTCAGATTCGCGATCAGGGGCATCGACCTCGTCAATCAAGGTCACTTCAGCGCGGCAATGGCCATCGACCTCAATGAAACGTTCGACAGCGCCACGCTGCTCGCCTTCGACCAACACCTTAACGGTGCCATCAGGCAACTTGAGCAGCTGCAACACGGTTGCAACGGTGCCGACGCTATAAAGAGCCTCTTCACCTGGATCGTCGTCTGCAGGGTTTCTTTGCGCGAGCAACAGAATCTGCTTATCCCCAGACATCGCGGCCTCGAGGGCTTCGATAGATTTCTCGCGCCCCACAAACAGCGGGATAACCATGTGCGGATAAACCACGACATCGCGCAATGGCAGGAGAGGCAATTCTATGGTTGTCTTCATGATTTCGCCTCTACGGCGGCCATAAGGCCGGAACATATGGAAGTTAGCTTGAGGTCAAGATGGGGGTAGCGTCTTAAAAAAACAAGCTCTGGCGCAGGAAAAGCAGAAGGGGCCCGAAGGCCCCTTCTTTATTACCTGTCAACGCAGCAGCTTCACTTACGCGTCTGGGGCAGCCTTGGCAACCGGCTCGCTGTTTTCGTAAATCAACAACGGCTTGGACGTGCCCTCGATGACGCTCTCATCGATCACCACCTTGCTCACCTCGGACTGCGAGGGGATCTCGTACATGGTGTCGAGCAGAACACCTTCGAGAATGGAACGCAGACCGCGAGCGCCTGTTTTGCGCTCAAGTGCGCGTTTGGCGATCGATTTCAGTGCATCAGCACGGAACTCGAGTTCCACACCTTCCATTTCGAACAGTTTTGCATACTGCTTGGTCAGCGCGTTTTTCGGCTCGGTGAGAATCTGCATCAAAGCAGCCTCATCCAATTCGTCCAACGTCGCCAGAACAGGTAGACGGCCAACAAACTCTGGAATCAGACCGAACTTGACCAGATCGTCAGGCTCAACCTCACGCAGCGATTCGCCAACCTTCTTGCCTTCGTCCTTGCTGCGTACTTCGGCATTGAAGCCGATGCCGCCGCGAGTGGAGCGGCTCTGAATAACCTTTTCGAGGCCCGAGAAAGCGCCACCGCAGATAAACAGGATGTTACGCGTGTCCACCTGCAGGAATTCCTGCTGTGGATGCTTGCGACCCCCTTGAGGAGGAACGGAAGCCACGGTGCCTTCAATCAGCTTCAGCAAGGCTTGCTGCACACCCTCGCCGGAAACATCGCGGGTAATCGAAGGGTTGTCGGATTTGCGCGAAATCTTGTCGATTTCATCGATGTAGACAATGCCCATCTGGGCTTTTTCTACGTCGTAGTCACATTTCTGCAACAGTTTCTGAATGATGTTTTCCACGTCCTCCCCCACATAACCAGCTTCGGTCAGGGTGGTGGCGTCCGCGATGGTGAACGGCACATTGAGCAAACGAGCCAATGTTTCAGCGAGCAGCGTCTTGCCGGAGCCGGTTGGGCCAATCAGCAGGATGTTGCTTTTACCGAGTTCAACATCATCATTCTTCTTGTCGCGCTGGTTCAGACGCTTGTAGTGGTTGTACACCGCTACTGCCAGAACCTTTTTTGCACGTTCTTGACCAATCACATACTGATCAAGGATGCCGCTGATTTCTTTAGGCGATGGTAATTTATGCGCGCTGCTTTCGGCCTGGGCTTCTTGCACCTCCTCTCGGATGATGTCGTTGCACAGGTCGACGCATTCGTCGCAGATAAAAACCGAGGGGCCGGCAATCAATTTGCGCACTTCATGCTGGCTTTTGCCACAGAAGGAGCAATAGAGCAATTTGCCGTTGTCCTCGCCGTTGCGGGTGTCAGTCATTCGATCGATCCAATCCGGTAGGCTTGCAACACAAGATGAAGGCTATTGCGGGCTTTTTCAAGTCCGCAGGTGGTCAGTTGTTCCAACCACCTACGATTGAGCTGCTTAGCGAGCCATTTGACGCTGAGTAAGAACCTGATCGATCAAACCGTATTCAGCAGCGCGCCCGGCGCCCATGAAGTTATCCCGATTGGTGTCTTGCTCGATGGTCTCAATCGTTTGCCCGGTGTGGTATGCGAGAATTTCATTCAAGCGAGCACGAATGGACAGGATTTCCTTGGCATGGATATCAATATCCGATGCCTGCCCCTGGAAGCCGCCCAGTGGCTGGTGAATCATCATTCGCGAGTTTGGCAGGCAGTAACGCTTTTTAGCGGCGCCGCCAGCCAGCAGGAAAGCACCCATGCTGCAGGCCTGACCGATGCAAATGGTCGACACGTCTGGCTTGATGAACTGCATGGTGTCGTAGATCGACATGCCCGCAGTCACCGAACCGCCTGGTGAGTTGATGTAGAGATGGATGTCCTTGTCCGGGTTTTCGGCTTCAAGGAACAACAGCTGCGCCGCAATCAGGTTGGCCATGTAGTCTTCTACTGGACCTACCAGAAAGATCACCCGCTCCTTGAGGAGGCGCGAGTAGATGTCATAGGCGCGTTCGCCACGGGCGGACTGCTCGATAACCATCGGGACCAGGCCGCCAGCGGCCTGGATGTCAGAGTTCTGCTGAATATAAGAATTGCGGGACATGTCTCGCATTCACTCCCAAATAGTCATTTCTTGAATACACATAAGCCAGCGCGAAGGCTGGCTTATGGGTGTTTTCGAACGAGAGAAAAAATCAGTCGGCGTGTGGAGCTTCTACCGGCTTGACTGCTTCTTCGTAAGAGACCGATTTGTCGGTCACGCTAGCTTTCTGCAAAACAGTATCCACAACTTGCTCTTCCAGCACAACCGAACGCACTTCGTTCAGTTGCTGGTCGTTCTTGTAGTACCAGGACACGACCTGCTCAGGCTCTTGGTAAGCCGATGCCATCTCTTGGATCATCTCGCGAACACGGGCATCATCAGGCTTGAGGTCGAACTGCTTGACCACTTCAGCAACGATCAGGCCCAGCTCTACACGGCGCTTGGCTTGTTCTTCGAACAGCTCGGCTGGCAGTTGATCCGGCTTGATGTTGCCGCCAAACTGCTGAACAGCCTGCACGCGCAGACGGTTCACTTCGTTTTCGAGCAGTGCTTTAGGCACCTCGATCGGGTTGGAGGCCAGCAAGCCGTCCATCACCTGATTCTTGACCTTGGACTTGATCGCCTGACGCAGCTCACGGTCCATGTTCTTGCGAACTTCGGTGCGGAAACCGTCGATACCCGTTTCCTTGATGCCGAACTGAGTGAAGAACTCTTCGTTCAGCTCAGGCAATTTAGGCTCGGAAACAGTGTTGACCGTCACGGTGAACTCGGCGGCCTTATTGGCCAGCTCCAGGTTCTGGTAGTTTTCCGGGAAGGTCAGGTTCAGAACACGCTCTTCGCCGGCTTTAGCGCCAACCAGACCGTCTTCGAAGCCAGGGATCATACGACCGGAACCCAGAACCAGCTGAGTACCTTTGGCAGAGCCACCAGCAAACACTTCGCCATCAACCTTGCCAACGAAATCGATGTTCAGTTGATCTTCGTTCTGAGCGGCACGCTCAGTGACTTCGAAACGAACATTTTGCTTGCGCAGGATTTCCAGCATTTTGTCCAGATCGGCGTCAGCCACGTCTGCACTCAGACGCTCGACAGCGATGGACTCGAAGCCTGCAACCGTGAATTCCGGGAATACTTCGAAAGTAGCCACGTATTCCAGGTCTTTACCTTTTTCAAAGGTTTTTGGCTCTACAGAAGGTGCGCCAGCTGGATTGAGCTTCTGCTCAACCACTGCTTCGTAAAACGTTGCCTGAATCAGATCGCCCAGCGCTTCCTGACGAGCGCCATCTTCATAACGCTGACGGATCACGCTCATAGGCACTTTGCCAGGACGGAAGCCTGGGATCTTAGCTTTACGGGCAGTCTGCTGCAGACGCTTGTTGACTTCAGTCTCGATGCGTTCGGCAGGCACGCCAATGGTCATGCGGCGCTCAAGAGCGGAAGTATTTTCAACAGAAACTTGCATGGATATTCCTCGTTGCACAGACGTTAGCCGGCCGTTTCCGACCCCAGAATCAAGGGCATGCATTCTAGTGGGTCAAACTCAAGAAGTCACCCCACTGAAAAGGGTAAGTAAGCAGCATGAAATCAAGCAGCCGGCAGGGGGGCGACGACGCCCATTGCGAACGATTGACGCAAGGCAGCAAGCGACGCGTCTGGCACACCCTATATAAGGAACCCCTGATGCGTCGCCAGCTCTCTGCATCAACCAAAAATCGCTGAACGCCAGAGAAAACAGGCGAAGCGAGTGGTCGCGCCGGGCGAAACTTTCAATATTCCGAAACAAAAAAAAGCCGCACTAGGCGGCTTTCTGTTGCTTTATGAATGCCGCGGGCATTTCACAAAGCTTGTATCTTGGTGCGGACGGAGAGACTCGAACTCTCACACCTTTCGGCGCTGGAACCTAAATCCAGTGTGTCTACCAATTCCACCACGTCCGCGCTTCAAGCCTTTAAAGCAAAGGCGCCGGATTTTTAAGTCAGGCGCCTTTCGAATATGGGGTGGACGAAGGGGATCGAACCCTCGACAACGGGAGTCACAATCCCGTGCTCTACCAACTGAGCTACGCCCACCATATAGCGTGTGACCGATGAAACATTACTTGTGCCAAAGTTGCCTAAATGGCGCACCCGGCAGGACTCGAACCTGCGACCATCCGCTTAGAAGGCGGATGCTCTATCCAACTGAGCTACGGGCGCTTATTTAATCTGTATTCATTAACCGATTACAAATTAAGAGCTTCAGTCACGCTGAGCCAATCTACAACTCTGCCCGACGTTCTTAACCAGTGCTAGGCTGTGCCCGACAAGTGCGACGAATCTTATAGACGAGCCCCGAGGTCGTCAACTCTTTTTCGAAAAAAATTCAGTTAGATAAAGGAGTTAGAGGAATATACAGACCAAGCGCCTTTGCCCTCGCGCCATGGCATGCGAGAATGCGCGCTCTTTTTCAATCCCTTTCGATGGTTAATCACGCGTCATGACAGCAAAACTAATCGACGGTAAAGCGATCGCAGCCGGCCTGCGCCAGCAGATCGCTAAACGTGTCACCGAGCGTCGCGAACAGGGCCTGCGTACACCGGGCCTCGCGGTGATTCTGGTTGGCAACGACCCCGCGTCCCAGGTTTATGTCTCGCACAAGCGTAAAGACTGTGAAGAAGTCGGCTTCAATTCCAAAGCCTATGACTTGCCTACCGACACCTCGCAGGATGAGCTGACCGACCTGATCGATCGCCTCAACGACGATCCAAATATCGACGGCATTCTGGTGCAACTGCCACTGCCCGCGCATCTGGATGCCTCAAAATTGCTGGAGCGCATTCGCCCGGACAAGGACGTGGACGGCTTCCATCCTTATAACGTCGGTCGGCTGGCGCAACGCATCCCCCTGCTGCGCCCCTGCACCCCCAAGGGCATCATGGCCTTGCTGGAAAGCACCGGTGTCGATCTTTACGGGATGGATGCCGTCATCGTTGGCGCCAGTAACATCGTCGGACGTCCGATGGCGATGGAGTTGTTGCTGGCCGGCTGTACGGTCACTGTCACGCACCGATTCACCCGCGACCTGCCAGGCCATATCGGCCGTGCTGATCTCGTGGTTGTCGCTGCCGGCAAGCCCGGCCTGGTCAAAGGCGAGTGGATCAAGGAAGGCGCGATCGTGATCGACGTCGGCATCAATCGTCAGGCAGACGGCAAGCTGGTCGGTGACGTGGTGTATGAAACCGCCCTGCCCCGCGCCGGCTGGATCACCCCGGTACCGGGCGGCGTTGGCCCGATGACCCGTGCCTGCCTACTGGAAAACACCTTGTACGCCGCGGAAACCCTGCACGTCTGAGTGCGCGGGATCAGGCATAAAAAACGGCACCCTCGGGTGCCGTTTTTTATGGTTCAACAATCAGTCCGCCAGACGCCAGGTCGTTCCACCCTTGCCGTCTTCCAACACCACCCCCATCGCGGTGAGTTGGTCGCGAATGCGATCCGATTCGGCCCAGTCCTTGTTGGCACGAGCGCTTAATCGGGCCTGGATCAGCGCTTCGACTTCAACCGCATCGACCCGACCCTCTGCGCCTGCACGCAAAAAGTCATCCGCCTCAAGCTGCAAAACACCCAACACACTGGCCAATTCTTTCAGACGTGCCGCCAAGCCCGCAGCTGCCGCCAGATCGGTGTCACGCAGACGGTTGATTTCGCGCACCATCTCGAACAGCACCGCGCAGGCTTCCGGCGCGCCAAAGTCGTCGTTCATCGCCGCGGAGAAACGTTCGACGAACGCTTCGCCACCGGCAGGCGCTACGGCAGGCAAGCCTTTAAGGGCGTGATAGAAACGTTCCAACGCGCCCTTGGACTCTTTCAGGCTGTCTTCGGAGTAGTTGATCGAGCTGCGGTAATGGCTGGACACCAACAGATAGCGCACCACTTCCGGCTGGTATTTCTCCAGCACGTCGCGAATGGTGAAGAAGTTGTTCAAGGACTTGGACATCTTCTCGCCATTGATGCGGATCATGCCGCAGTGCATCCAGGCGTTGGCGTACGGCTTGCCCGTGGCCGCCTCGCTCTGGGCGATTTCGTTTTCATGGTGCGGGAACTCGAGATCGTTGCCGCCGCCATGAATATCGAAGGTCTCGCCCAGGCAGCAAGTCGACATCACCGAACATTCAATGTGCCAGCCCGGACGCCCAGCGCCCCACGGTGAATCCCAGCTTGGCTCGCCCGGCTTGACGCCCTTCCATAGCACGAAGTCCAGCGGATCATCCTTGGACTCATCCACTTCGATCCGCGCACCGATGCGCAGGTCTTCGATTTTCTTGCGCGACAGCTTGCCGTAACCCACAAACTTGCCGACGCGGTAATACACGTCGCCGTTGCCCGGGGCGTACGCATAACCTTTGTCGATCAAGGTCTGGATCATGGCGTGCATGCCCGCGATATGATCGGTCGCGCGCGGCTCCATGTCCGGCGGCAGAATGTTCAGCCGCGCCTCGTCCTCGTGCATCGCATCGATCATGCGTGCGGTGAGCGCCTCGAATGACTCGCCGTTTTCACGCGCACGATTGATGATCTTGTCGTCGATATCGGTGATGTTGCGTACATAGGTCAAGTCATACCCGCTGAAGCGCAACCAGCGAGTGACCAGATCGAACGCAACCATGCTGCGGCCGTGCCCAAGGTGGCAGAAGTCATATACGGTCATGCCGCACACGTACATCCGCACCTTGTTGCCGTCCAGAGGTTTGAAGACTTCTTTGCTCTTGGTGAGCGTGTTGTAAATTGAGAGCACGATGATTCCTTAGCTCTGACCCCATGAGTCACGCAGCGTCACAGTACGGTTAAACACTGGCTGACCGGGTTTCGAGTCCTTGATGTCCGCGCAGAAATAACCTTCGCGCTCGAACTGGAAACGGTCTTCAGGCTGCGCTTGCGCCAATGACGGCTCAGCACGGCAACCCGTGAGCACTTGCAGGGAATCAGGGTTGATGTTGTCCAGGAAGCTGTCGCCGTCTTCCGCTTTGTCCGGGCTCGGCGAGCGGAACAGACGATCGTACAAACGTACTTCGCACTCGAGGCTTGCCGCTGCCGGCACCCAATGCACCACGCCTTTGACCTTGCGCCCTTCAGGGTTTTTACCCAGGGTTTCCGGATCGTACGAGCAACGCAGTTCGACGATGTTGCCGTCGGCGTCCTTGATCGCTTCGTCGGCGCGAATCACGTAACTGCCACGCAGGCGCACTTCGCCGTTGGGCTCGAGACGCTTGTAGCCTTTTGGCGGCTCTTCCATGAAGTCATCACGGTCGATGTAGATTTCGCGCGCAAACGGCAGTTCACGTACACCCATGTCTTCTTTCGGGTGACGCGCCAACTCGAGCTTCTCGACCTGGCCTTCCGGGTAGTTTGTGATCACGACTTTCAGCGGACGCAGCACGCACATGGCACGTGGTGCGCTGTGGTCGAGGTCATCACGGATGCTGAATTCGAGCATGGCGAAATCGACAACGCCATCGGAACGGTTGGTGCCGACCATCTCGCAGAAGTTACGGATCGAGCCCGCAGTGTAGCCGCGACGACGGAACCCCGACAAAGTCGACATGCGCGGGTCATCCCAGCCATGCACATGCTTCTCGTCGACCAGTTGCTTGAGCTTGCGCTTGCTGGTGACGGTGTAGCTCAGGTTGAGACGCGAGAACTCGTACTGACGCGGATGGCTCGGCACTGGAAGGTTGTCCAGGAACCAGTCGTACAGCGGGCGATGGCCTTCGAATTCAAGGGTGCAGATCGAGTGGGTAATGCCTTCGATGGCGTCCGACTGACCGTGGGTGAAGTCATAGTTCGGGTAGATGCACCACTTATCGCCGGTCTGATGGTGATGCGCATGGCGAATGCGGTACAGGATCGGGTCGCGCAGGTTCATGTTCGGCGAAGCCATGTCGATCTTGGCCCGCAGTACACGCTCACCGTCTTTGAACTCGCCAGCCTTCATCCGGGCGAACAGGTCCAGGTTTTCCTCGACGCTACGCTCACGGAACGGGCTGTTCTTGCCAGGCTCGATCAAGTTACCGCGGTATTCCTTGGACTGCTCGGGGCTCAGGTCGCAGACGAACGCCTTGCCAGCCTTGATCAGTATGATGGCCCACTCATGCAATTGATCGAAGTATTGCGAGGCATAACGCACTTCGCCGGCCCACTCGAAACCCAGCCACTTCACATCGCTTTCGATGGCGTCGATGTATTCCTGGTCTTCCTTGGCCGGGTTGGTGTCATCGAAACGCAGGTGCGTTACGCCACCGAACTCCTGAGCCAGACCGAAGTTCACGCAGATCGCCTTGGCGTGGCCGATGTGCAGGTAACCGTTGGGCTCAGGCGGGAAACGGGTCACGATCTGGGTGTGCTTGCCAGAGTCCAGGTCTGCCTGCACGATTGCGCGCAGGAAATTGGTCGGGACAGCAGGACCTGCCTTGGAATTCGCAGTGGAGTCAGTGGGCTTGCTCATAGGATCCTTGAACGTACAAGTGCGCGGCCAGGGTAGGCCGACTAAATCAAAGCGCTTATCATAGCCGAAGCTGTCAAGGTGTTGCGACCAGCGCGCGCGCCTTCCACGAATTCAAAACGAGTGATTTTTAAAATGTCCAAAGTCAAACTGAGCACGAACCACGGCGACATCGTCCTGCAACTGAACGCCGATAAAGCGCCGGAAACCGTAGCCAACTTTGTGCAGTACGTTAAAGAAGGCCATTACGACAACACTATATTCCATCGTGTGATCAGCAATTTCATGATCCAGGGCGGCGGTTTCGAGCCGGGCATGGCACAAAAGAAAACCCGCGCCACGATCAAAAACGAAGCCAACAACGGCCTTTCCAACCGAAAAGGCACCGTGGCCATGGCCCGCACCATGGAGCCGCATTCGGCGTCCTCGCAGTTCTTCATCAACGTGGGCGACAACGATTTCCTTGACCACACTGCACCGACCGTTCAAGGCTGGGGCTACACCGTCTTTGGTGAAGTGGTAGAGGGTATGGACACGGTCGAGAAGATCAAAGGCGTGGCGACCACCATGAAAGCCGGTCATCAGGACGTGCCCGCCGAAGACGTGATCATCGTGAAAGCCGAGATCATTGAGTGATATTGCTGATCTCTGATCTGCACCTGGAAGAGCAGCGGCCGGACATCACCCGGGCGTTTCTGGAATTACTCGACGGCCGGGCCCGCACGGCCGAGTCGCTGTACATCCTCGGGGACTTTTTCGAGGCATGGATCGGCGATGACGCCATGTCGCCGTTCCAACTGTCTATCTGCCAAGCCCTGCGCGCACTGAGCGACAGCGGCACGCTGGTGTTCCTGATGCACGGCAATCGCGACTTCATGATCGGTAAGGCGTTCTGCAAGGCGGCGGGTTGCACCTTGTTGAAGGACCCAAGCGTGGTCCAGCTCAATGGCGAGCCTGTGCTGCTGATGCATGGTGACAGCCTCTGTACCCGCGACGAAGCCTACATGCGCATGCGCCGTTACCTGCGCAACCCGCTGACCTTATGGGTTTTGCGTCATTTGCCCTTGGGCACGCGGCACAAACTGGCGCGCAAACTGCGCAGCGAAAGTCGCGCACAGACCCGCATGAAAGCCAACGACATCGTCGACGTTACGCCCGAGGAAATCCCACGGATCATGGCGCAATACGGTGTGCGCACGCTGATCCACGGTCACACCCATCGTCCGGCGATCCATAAACTGCTGATCGGCAACGATGCGGCGAAGCGGATTGTCCTGGGGGATTGGGATCGTCAGGGCTGGGCGTTGCAGGTGGATGAACAGGGGTTTCAGTTGGCGGCGTTTGATTTTGTGCCGGTACCGGCGCTGACTCACTGACACCATCGCGGCGGGACGCGTAGTTGCCAGCCCGCCACCATGAATTTTCGGAGAACCACAGACCTGCTTCTGGTGACCCTCAATGCCCCGCCGGCGGTCCCGCCTTCGCCGTAAACGGTGGTTTGGCCATCCACACCAGCACGATCAAGCCCATAAAAGCCCAGCCCAGCATGTGGAAGTAGTCGACGGTCGACATCATGTACGCCTGACTGTTGAGCATCCCCTCGAGTTGCGCGTAGGCCTGACTGCCCGCCCCGCCCAGATTGTTCAGCGCGTCGCGGGTCGCGGGCTCATAGGTGCTGATGTTTTCGCTCAAATAGGCATGGTGCTGATTCGCCCGCCGAATCCAGATCCAGGTGGTGAGCGATGCGGCAAAACTCCCTCCCAGGTTCCGCAGAAACGTCGCCAGCCCCGAGCCATCGGCGATCTGGTCAGGCGGCAAGTCAGACAGCAAGATGGTCAACGTCGGCATAAAAAACAACGCCACGCCAGCCCCCATAAAGAGCTGCACCAGTGCGATATGCTCAAAATCAACCTGATTGGTGAAATCGGCGCGCATGAAGCAGCTCAGCCCTATCGCAAAAAACGCCAGCCCGGCGAGCAGCCGCAGGTCGAATTTGTGCGCGTATTTTCCGACAAAGGGCGACATCAACACCGGCAGAATACCAATGGGCGCCACCGCCAGCCCGGCATAGGTCGGGGTATAGCCCATCTGTGTCTGCAGCCATTGCGGCAGTAGCAGGTTGATGCCGAAGAATCCGGCATAGCCCCCCACCAGGGTGATGGTACCGATGCGGAAGTTGCGAAAGGCGAACAGACGCAAATTGACGATGGGGTGCCGGTCGGTCATTTCCCATATGATGAAAATCGCCAGGAAGACCACTGAAATGACGGTGCCTATCACGATGAAGCTGGACGCGAACCAGTCCAGGTCATTGCCCTTGTCGAGCACGATTTGCAACGCACCCACACCCACAATCAATGTCAGCAGACCGATGTAATCCATGGGCTGGCGACTGGTAACCACCGGCCGCGTGCGCATTTGTGTGCGCACAACGAACGCAGCGAACAGACCGATTGGAATGTTGATGAAGAAAATCCATGGCCAGCTGTAGCTGTCGGTGATCCATCCACCAAGGATCGGCCCGGCAATGGGCGCCACCACCGTGACCATCGCCAGCAATGCCAGCGCCATCCCCCTTTTTGCCGGGGGATAAACCGCAATCAGGAGTGTTTGGGTCATGGGGTACAGCGGGCCGGCGACCACACCTTGCAGCACGCGAAAGCCCACCAGTTCTGGCATCGACCGGGAAATCCCGCATAAAAACGACGCCATCACGAACAGCACAGTGGCCCAGATAAACAGTTTTACCTCACCCACCCGGCGGCTGAGCCAACCGGTCAGCGGCAAGGCGATCGCGTTACTGACCGCAAACGAGGTGATGACCCACGTGCCCTGCTCCGAACTCACCCCCAGGTTGCCGGAAATAGTCGGCAGAGCGACGTTGGCGATGGTGGTGTCGAGCACCTGCATAAAGGTCGCCAGCGACAGGCCGATGGTGCACATCAACAAACTTGGCGGCGTAAAAGAAGCCGGGGCGGTCGAGCTCATCGCGAATCCTTTAACACTTGAACGTCGCTCCAGCCACAGGGCCGGAGCGGACGGATTGGCGAATCAGCGCTGAACCGTTCTGCTGTTGTTGGCGCTGTTATCGTGGATCAAACGCGTGATCAGGGCGTCGGCGTCGGCCAGTTGTTCTTCGTAGATATGGGTACTGAACGAGGCCTTCTGCGGCGGTTGCTGTGCCAGTACCGGGCCGCTCTGATCGTGCAGGTTGACGTTGGCCACGGTCGACAGGCCAATACGCAACGGATGCTCTTTCAACTGCTCGGCGTTGATGTGAATCCGCACCGGCACGCGCTGCACGATCTTGATCCAGTTACCGGTGGCGTTCTGCGCCGGCAGCAAGGCAAACGCGCCACCCGTGCCGGCACCCAGGCTGTCAACCGTGCCGCTGAACTTCACGTCACTGCCGTACAGGTCAGATTCAATGTCCACCGACTGACCGATGCGCATTTTGCCCAGCTGGGTTTCTTTGAAGTTGGCATCGATCCACAGCTGATCCAGAGGAATCACTGCCATCAACGCGGTGCCGGGTTGAACCCGCTGGCCCAACTGCACGGTACGCTTGGCTACGTAGCCGGTGACCGGGGCAATCAAGGTGCTGCGGGCGTTACCCAAGTAAGCCTGACGCAACTGCGCGGCAGCTGCTTTCACATCCGGGTGCGAGGACACCACCGTGTCGTCCACCAGCGCGGAGCTGGTAGCCAATTGCTGCTGGACGTTGTTCAACGCATTTTGCGCGGTCGTCAGGTCGTCGCGAGCATGGGACAACTCTTCCAGAGAGATCGCCCCGCCTGCGGCAAGATTCTTGCGGCGGTTGTAGTTGTCCTGGGCTTTCTGCACCTCGGCCCGTTGCGCGGCCAATTGGGCCCTCATCCCGTCGACATTGCTGTACAGCCCGCGCACCTGGCGCACCGTCTTGCCTAGATTGGCTTCGGCGCTTTGCAGGCTGACTTCGGCATCGCTCGGGTCGAACTGGATAAGCACCTGGCCCTCTCGAACCAGATCGCCATCGTCGGCGCCGATGCTCACCACCGTCCCGGTGACCAGCGGGGTAATGACCACCACGTTGCCGTTTACGTAGGCGTCATCAGTGCTTTCGTTCCAGCGCCCGTAGATTTCATACCAGCCCCAGATACCGAGACCGCCGAGGATCACCAGCATCAGGACCACCAGCAGCCAGATCTTGCGCTTGCGCGGGTTCTGGTTCTGAGCTGCGTTCTGAGCTTTTTGGTCGTGTACAGACGTCTTTTCGGTAGCGGCAGTAGCCATGACGATTACCTTGAGTTATTCAGTCAGCGAAGCGGTTGATGGGGTGTTCAGGCCTTGGCTTTCACCTTGAAAGCCTCCGCCCAGTGCCTGCATCAACTGGATCGACAAATCGATTCGTTCTGCGTTGAGATCCGCCAGTTGGCGTTGTGACTGGAGCAATTGCTGTTCAATGCTCAGCACATCGAGGTAGTTGCCTATCCCCGAGCCAAATCGCTGGACCACCGTGTTGTAGGAGTCTTGAGCGATGTCGGTGGCGCGCTGTTTGGCGTCGATCTGACCACCGATGGCACGCAGTTGAGAGAGCGTGTCGCTGACATCACCCAACGCCCGAACCAGGCTTTTGTTGTACTGCGCGACGGCCAGGTCGTAATCGGCATCGCGAGCATCGAGATCGGCGCGCAGGCGTCCGCCATCGAACAACGGCAAGGACACGGCAGGCGCGATATTGAAGAAACGGCTGGCCGAACCGAACAGCGCGTCACCCAGCAAAGACTCGGTGCCTGCGGCAGCACTCAGGTTCAGGTTTGGGTAAAAGCGGGTTTTGCCAGCGACAATACTTTTGCTCGCGGCTTCTACCCGCCAACGCGCGGCCACCAGATCGGGACGACGCCCGAGCAGCTCAGCCGGCAGCGCCGACGGCAAGGCAACTGCACTGGGCTGTAGAACCTTAGGACGGGCGATCTCTTCACCCCGGTCCGGCCCTTTGCCCAGCAACACCGCCAAGGCTATTTTCGCGCTACGCAGACGTTTTGCGGCATTGATCAGTTGTTCTTCAGAACTGGCTTCGAGACTTTGGGTCTGCTGGAACTGATAGCGACTGTCGATCCCGGACTTCAGACGACGGTCACCCAGTTCAAGCATTTGTTGGGTGCGTTTCAAGTCGTCAGCCGCCAGATCATGAACCACATGGGCCTGACCAAGGTCGCTGTAGGCGCGGGCAACGTCGGCCGCGAGGGTCAGTTGCGCGGCTTGCTGATCGACTTCGGCGGCACGTGCCTGGCCAAGTGCAGCTTCCCACGTGGCGCGTTGGCCGCCCCACAGGTCGAAGGTGTAATTGAAATTCACACCCAGATTACGCACGGTAGAGTAGGTACCACCCTCGCCTGTCGGGCTCTGATCGCGAGCCAGACGTGAACGACTGATACCCCCCTCGGCATCAACGGTCGGCATCCGTGCAGCGTCGGTGGCATACGCCGCGGCACTGGCCTGATGCGCCCGGGCACTGGCAACTTGCATGTCTGGGCTGTCGCGCAATGCTTCACTGATCAGACCATCGAGTTGCGGGTCACCGAGGCTTTTCCACCAATCGCTTTTCGGCCAGACGGCGGGCGACAACGTCACGCCATCGAGCGTCTGCGCGGCCTGGAGGTTTTTCGCATCCAGGCGTGTGCCTTCGGGGCCAAGACCACGGTAACTGGCGCACCCGGCCAGGCTCATGGCGAGAAACACCAGACTCACTGAGGTCCGCAGAGTCAGGTTACTCATTTCCCACCTGTCGCTTTAACGCCTAGACGGGCAATAGTGATCTGATCATCGGCCGCCACCAGCACCTTGGTCAGTATCTGCTCAAGGCTCTGCAATTCGGCCGGTTCGAGCGCACCCAACAGGTCGTTCATGGCCTCGGCACCGATCTGCGGAAGGCGGTCCGAAAGCGTTTTCCCCTCTTCGGTCAACGCCAGATGTACCTGGCGCCGATCAGTGTCCGAGCGGGTGCGGGTGATCAGTTCTTTTTGTTCAAGGCGGTCCAGCATGCGAGTCATTGAGCCACTGTCGAGGGACAGGTGACGGCACAGGTCGGCCGGGGTGTCGGCAGAAAACTGGGCAATGATAACCAACACTTTAAACTGCGATGCGGTCACACCGTACGGCACCAGATGCGTGTCCAGCAGGCGATCTTTGAGCGCGTTCATGCGCCCGATCAACAGACCCATGAGACCGGAGTTGAAGTTGTCAGACGTGAAATGCTTCATCGAACCACCAAAAAGCTGCCTAGGCAGAGAGCTGGCGAAATACTACTGCCTAGGCAGCGAATGTCAATGCATTAATTAGCAAGCTTGCTAGTTGGACGGACAACAGCCGTTTTTATAACCCTATCGAACAACAGATGGACCTGGACACCCGCAGCGCATCCATCGGCAAAGTCGTGGCCGTCAAAAGCCGCGAAAGCGCGCCGCGGGCCTATTCACACAGAACGTTGTGCGACTGCAGGCTGAGGAGCTTTAATCTCGGGGCTGAGGGCTCGGAATACCACTGTGAAAGCGGAACTCGACATCGGGACTGTCGATGAGGCTGGCTTCGAGTACCCTGACTTTTTCGACGGTCCGCTCAACGTCAGCAGCTTCACCGTATTGATAGGCCAGCTTGAGGTAACCCTGGAAATGCCGGGCTTCACTTTTCAGCAACCCATCATAGAAGCGGCCCAGCTCTTCATCCAGATACGGCACCAGGGCTTCGAAACGCTCACAGCTTCGGGCTTCGATAAACGCACCCACCACCAGCGTATCGACCAGTTTGACGGGCTCATGGGTCCGCACCGCTGCTCTCAGCCCAGAGGCATAACGACTGGCTGACAATGCGCGCCATTCGATTTTGCGCTTTTTCATCAGCCGCAAGACCTGTTCATGGTGCACCAACTCCTCACGGGCGAGGCGCGACATCATCATGACCAAGTCAGGATACGAACCGTATTTGGCGATCATGCTCATGGCAGTGCTGGCGGCCTTGAATTCACAGTTCTTGTGATCGAGGAGCATCTTTTCCTGATTGGCCAACGCCGCCTCAATCCAGCCCGCGGGGGTCCTGCACCCTAGAAACTCATGGATTTCAGGCAGCACGGGCGCCCTCGAAACCTTGGTTACAGGATGTGAAGCGTCGATTTCAGGGTTCAGTTGCATAGGCTCACAGCACGGCTGGGTGGGCAAAACGCAGCATTATACGAGGGCAGAGCGAATGAACCAGCGCCTTGCAGCAGATTTGACCTGATCTGGATCAACAACCCAGTCAGCGGACTGCAACTATAGTTGTAGCTAAACAGCCGCCGTGAAAATAGTCAGTCGCATCTAGGGAGATCCAACTCATGCAAGCCGTTCGCAGCATCCTCGTGATAATCGAGCCTCAACATGCCGAAAGCCTGGCCCTTAAACGCGCCAAACTGATCGCAGGGGTGACTGGCGCACATCTGCATTTGCTGGTCTGCGACAAAAAACATGATCACTCGGCCCTGCTCAGCGTTCTCACGACCGGGTTGATCAGCGAAGGCTTCAGCGTTACCGCCGAGCAAGAGTGGAACGAGACGCTGCATCAAACCATCATTGATGCTCAGCTGGAAAAAGGGTGTGGCCTGGTCATCAAGCAGCACTTCCCCGATAACCCGCTGAAAAAAGCGTTGCTGACTCCCGATGACTGGAAATTGCTGCGGCTATGCCCAAGCCCGGTGCTGATGGTCAAAACCTCGACGCCGTGGACTGGCGGGGTGGTTCTGGCGGCGGTTGATGTCGGTAATTCTGACGGTGAGCACCGTGCCCTGCACTTCAACATCGTTGATCACGGCTTCCAGATTGCCGCGCTGGCCAAGGCGCAATTGCATGTCATCACCGCGCACCCTTCACCCATGCTGTCAGCCGCCGATCCGGTGTTTCAGCTCAAAGAAAGCATCGAAGCGCGCTACCGGGATCAATGCCGGGCGTTTCAGGCCGAGTTCGATGTCGATGACGCCCACCTGCACATCGCCGAAGGCCCGGCCGACGTGCTGATCCCTTATACCGCGCGCAAACTCAACGCGGTCGTCACCGTGATCGGCACTGTGGCGCGCACGGGTATTTCCGGCGCACTGATCGGCAACACCGCCGAAGTGGTGCTCGATTCACTGGAAACCGATGTGTTAGTGCTGAAAACCGAAGAAATCATTGCTCATCTGGAAGAGCTGGCGGCCAAGGGCTGATAGCGTTTGTGCCCGTTACATCGCCTTCGCGAATGGCTTGAAGCGATTTACCTGACGCCAAACGCATCCTTGAGAAAACCCGGGGCGATGTACCGTTCGTAATGGGCTTCTGACAGCAGAAAAAACTCGCGATCAATCGCATCGCGCAGTTCTGGCAGGGCCCAACTACGAAACTCCGGCATCAGCACCACCCCATACGCATCAAGCTGACTGATAACCCGCGCACCGCGGGCAATCAGTTGGTAGGCCCAGCAATAGGCCGACTGATGTGGCACAAAGCGGATTTTGCGTTTTTCCAGCTGCTGACGCAGCTTGGCAGCGTCGAACACTTCAAGCTTGGCGGTCATGACCTGGACGAGCAGTTGTTCCAGGCGCAGCCAGACCGCACGCTTTTCATCCTCGTTGTAACCATTCCAGTTGATTACTTCGTGGTGGAATCGCTTGCAACCACGGCACACCAGATCCCCATAAACAGTAGAACAGAGGCCGATGCAGGGAGTCTTGATGGTTTGATTGGACATGGTCGAGAGGACGGCAACAGGCAAAACAAGCGCGCATGTTAGCCCTTTGTCTAACGAGGGTCACCCCTGAACATGCAGGGTCTAACTTACCTTTACCCGATTTTTGCCGTAGAATCATCGAGCCTTTTAAGGCGCCAATGTCCGTTAGAAGCTGTTTTCAAAGCGTCACGAGCACAGTCAAGTAACCCAGCAGTCCGGTGTTGATGCAGGTATTTCTCTTCGAAAAATTCTGTGTCGACACTCATCAACCGTCCTGCAGGCGTAAAACTTTGAAAACAGCTTCTGTAAGAAATTACCGACTCCCCGGCCAAATGGCTCAAAAAGCCTAAAAAGCGCATGGGTGCGGATAATTTTCTGGATGAGCGTCCCGGACACCCATTTGGGACCACTGATGAGGGTAATACTGTGCTTGAAGCCTACCGTAAACACATCGAAGAGCGTGCCGCCCAGGGTATCGTGCCCCAGCCGCTTAACGCCGAACAAACCGCAGGCCTGATCGAGCTGCTGAAAAATCCCCCGGCTGGCGAAGAAGCTTTCCTTGTCGACCTGATTACAAATCGCGTTCCACCAGGCGTTGACGAAGCTGCATACGTCAAAGCTGGCTTCCTGTCCGCTCTGGCCAAAGGTGAAGCCACCTCTCCGCTGATCGACAAAAAGCGTGCTGTTGAACTGTTGGGCACCATGCAAGGTGGCTACAACATCGTCACCCTGGTTGACCTGCTGGACAACGCTGAATTGGCGCCAGTCGCTGCCAAAGAACTCAAGCACACCCTGCTGATGTTCGACGCGTTCCACGACGTGGCTGAAAAAGCCAAGAACGGCAACGTTCATGCTAAAGGTGTTCTGCAATCCTGGGCCGACGGCGAGTGGTTCCAGAAGCGCCCTGTTCTGGACGACAAAATCAGCCTACGCGTGTTCAAGGTCACCGGCGAAACCAACACCGACGACCTGTCCCCTGCACCTGATGCCTGGTCCCGTCCTGACATCCCGCTGCACGCCCTGGCCATGTTGAAAATGGCCCGTGACGGCATCGTGCCTGATGAACAAGGCGTGACTGGCCCGATGAAGCAGATCGAAACCATGCGCGGCCAAGGTTTCCCTATCGCCTACGTCGGTGACGTGGTCGGTACCGGTTCTTCGCGTAAATCAGCCACCAACTCGGTGCTGTGGTTCTTCGGCGACGACGTTCCTTTCGTACCGAACAAGCGCTCCGGCGGTTTCTGCTTCGGTAACAAGATCGCTCCAATCTTCTACAACACCATGGAAGATGCCGGCGCTCTGCCGATCGAATTCGACGTTTCCCTGATGAACATGGGCGACGTGATCGACCTTTACCCGCATGCCGGTAAAGTCACCAAGCACAACAGCGAAGAAGTCCTGGCCACCTTCGAAATGAAGACCCCGGTACTGCTCGACGAAGTTCGTGCTGGCGGCCGTATCCCACTGATCATTGGCCGTGGCCTGACCGAAAAAGCCCGTACCGAACTGGGTCTGCCACCTTCGACCCTGTTCAAGCTGCCTGAACAACCGGCTGCCAGCACCAAGGGTTTCACCCTGGCGCAGAAAATGGTCGGCAAGGCATGCGGCGTCGCCGGCGTTCGTCCAGGCACGTACTGCGAGCCGAAGATGACCACCGTCGGTTCCCAGGACACGACTGGCCCGATGACCCGCGACGAATTGAAAGACCTGGCTTGCCTGGGTTTCTCTACCGATCTGGTCATGCAGTCTTTCTGCCACACCGCGGCATATCCAAAGCCGATCGACGTCAAGACTCACCACACCCTGCCTGACTTCATCATGACCCGCGGCGGTGTTTCCCTGCGTCCGGGCGATGGCATCATCCACAGCTGGCTGAACCGTATGCTCCTGCCGGACACCGTCGGTACCGGTGGTGACTCGCACACCCGTTTCCCAATGGGGATTTCTTTCCCGGCCGGTTCCGGTCTGGTCGCGTTCGCTGCTGCCACGGGCGTTATGCCGTTGGACATGCCGGAATCGATCCTGGTCCGCTTCAAAGGCAAAATGCAACCTGGCGTCACCCTGCGTGACCTCGTTCACGCCATTCCTTACTACGCGATTCAGGCTGGCCTGCTGACCGTAGAGAAGAAAGGCAAGAAAAACGCATTCTCCGGTCGCATCCTGGAAATCGAAGGCCTCGACAACCTGAGCATCGAACAGGCTTTCGAGCTGTCCGACGCCTCTGCCGAGCGTTCCGCTGCCGGTTGCACCATCAAGCTGTCGAAAGAGTCGATCGCCGAGTACCTGAAGTCCAACATTACCCTGCTGCGCTGGATGATCGGCGAAGGCTACGGCGATGCTCGTACTCTGGAACGTCGTGCTCAAGCGATGGAAGCCTGGGTTGCCAACCCTGAGCTGATGGTTGCCGATGCTGACGCCGAATACGCCGAAACCATCGAAATCGACCTGGCTGACATCAAAGAGCCTGTGCTCTGCGCGCCAAACGACCCGGACGACGCCCGTCTGCTTTCCAGCGTTGCTGGCGAGAAGATCGACGAAGTATTCATCGGTTCGTGCATGACCAACATCGGTCACTTCCGCGCTGCAGGCAAACTGCTGCAGAAAGTTGAAGGTTCGCTGCCAACCCGTCTGTGGCTGTCGCCTCCGACCAAAATGGACGCGCACCAGTTGACCGAAGAAGGCTACTACGGCATCTACGGCAAAGCTGGCGCACGCATGGAAATGCCAGGTTGCTCGTTGTGCATGGGTAACCAGGCACGCGTTGAACCTAACGCTACCGTGGTGTCCACGTCGACCCGTAACTTCCCCAACCGTCTGGGTGATGGCGCGAACGTTTACCTGGCCTCGGCCGAGTTGGCGTCTGTTGCATCGATCCTGGGTCGCCTGCCGACCGTTGAGGAATACATGGCCTACGCGAAAGAAATCGACACCATGGCAGCGGACGTTTACCGCTACCTGAGTTTCGACCAGATCGCCGAGTTCCGTGAAGCTGCAGCGAACGCCAACATCCCGGTCGTTCAAGCGTAACGAAACACCGCGTTGAAAAAACCCCGTCCTGGTGACGGGGTTTTTTTTGCCTTCAATACTGTCAGAGTCAGAAAACAAAAAAGCCCCACATCTCGCGATGCAGGGCCCTTTGTTACCGCTTCAACTCACACCATCAAACCACAACCGCCTGACCACTCATCGCCAAATCCAGCAACTCACGGTTGGCGACGGCATACATCGCGTAGTCAGTTCCGCTGGCCGCACGCAGCTCAACCAGCATTGCCCGCCAGCGCTCGACCATTGGCAGGTGCTGTTCAAGCCACAATGTCAGGCGCGCTTCGACATCCGCCGGAGCATCCGGCATCTGCAGGACCGACACAGTGATCGCCCGTTGCTGCCAGTCGATGTCGTCACGGAAGGCTTCACGTGCCAGGGCCTGCCAGTTGTTTTCCACCGGCAGGTTGCTGATCTGTTGCAAGTACCAAGTCACGTCCAGCGCGCTGCCCACGGCGAAGTAAGCCTTGGCCACATCGGCAGCGTTCTGCCCGGTGACATCCGACGCTTCGATGATTGGCAACAGCGTGTACAAGTGGCTGGTGCCTGCGACCATGCGCGCCAGCAACTCGGGTACGCCGGCTTCGACATACGTTTGATAACGAGCCTGCCAGACTTCCCGGGTCGGGCCTTCCAACAGCTCGTCAAGCTTGAGACCCAACGCCGCGATGTGCGGACCGAAGTGTGCGACGTCGCGTCCAGCATCCAGTTCGTTGCGACGGCTACGCAGGAACCAGCGCGTGGCGCGACGACCCAGACGCATCAGCTCGTCCATCAGGGCTAACTGGATTTCGGCCGGAACCTTGTAATCCAGGGCCTCGATCTGCCGGAACCAGTGCGGCAGGTGGAAGATGTCCCGCACGATCACGTAAGCGCCCGCCACATTGGCCGCACTCATGCCAGTGGACTCTTTGAGCCGCTGAACGAAGGTGATGCCCATATGGTTGACCAGGTCGTTGGCGATCTGGGTGCTGACGATTTCGCGCTTGAGGCGGTGACGACGCATGGCCTCGGAGAACTTGGCGGCCAGCGAAGGCGGGAATGCCGTCTCCATGTCGCGCACCAGATAATCGTCATCTGGAACGCGGGACCCGAGCAGCGATTCCTTGAGGTCGATTTTGCTATAAGAGATCAGCACCGACAGTTCGGCACGGGTCAGGCCATGGCCCGCCCCAGTCCGCTCGGCCAACTGCTCTTCGGTCGGAAGGAACTCGATGGCACGGTCCAGCTTGCCACGCGCTTCCAGATCGCTCATCAGACGCTTGTATTCAGCGATCCGCTCATAAGCGCGACGCGCGGCCAGGGACAAGGCCTGCGTCTGCTTATAGTTGTTGCCCAGCACCAGGCTGCCGACTTCGTCGGTCATGCTTTCGAGCAGCAGGTTTCGCTGCTTCTCAGTCATGTCACCGGCCTGAACGACTTCGTTGAGCAGAATCTTGATATTCACTTCGTGGTCGGAGCAATCCACACCACCGGCGTTGTCGATGAAGTCGGTATTGGAGCCGCCGCCATTGAGGCCGAACTCGACCCGACCCAATTGGGTCATGCCCAGGTTGCCGCCCTCGCCCACTACTTTACAGCGCAGTTCATTGCCGTTCACACGCAGCGCATCGTTGGCCTTGTCGCCGACATCGGCGTGGCTTTCTTCGCTGGATTTGACGTACGTACCGATACCGCCGTTCCACAGCAGATCCACCGGCGCCTTGAGCAGCGCATTGAGCAACTCGGTCGGGGTCAGCTTGTCGGCCGTGATGTCGAAGCGTTCTTTCATCTGTGGGCTGATGGCGATGCTTTTCGCACTGCGCGAGAAGATCCCGCCGCCTTCGGACATGATGCTGGCGTCGTAGTCGCTCCAGGCCGAACGCGGCAGATCAAACAAGCGCTGGCGCTCGATGAAGCTGTTGGCCGGCTCAGGATTCGGATCGATGAAGATGTGCAGGTGGTTGAACGCAGCAACCAGCAGCAGCTTGTCGGACATCAACAAGCCGTTGCCGAACACGTCACCGGCCATATCACCGATACCGATCACACTGATGCTGTCTTGCTGGACGTTGATGTCGCGTTCACGGAAGTGACGCTGCACACCGACCCACGCGCCTTTAGCGGTGATGCCCATTTTTTTGTGGTCGTAACCGGCCGAACCACCCGAGGCGAAAGCATCGCCGAGCCAGAAGCCGTAATCGATGGCAATCCCGTTGGCGATATCAGAGAACGTTGCGGTACCTTTGTCGGCTGCAACGACGAGGTACGGATCATCCTCGTCATGCCGTACCACATTGGTCGGCGGCACCAGGCCACCGTCCTTGAGGTTGTCGGTGATGTCCAGCAAACCGGAAATGAAGATTTTGTAGCAGGTGATCGCTTCAGCCTGAGTCTCGTCACGGCTGCCGCCAATCAACGGCAGGCGACGCGGAATGAAGCCACCTTTGGCGCCCACTGGCACGATGACCGAGTTCTTCACTTGCTGGGCTTTTACCAGACCCAACACTTCGGTGCGGAAGTCTTCCTCACGGTCCGACCAGCGCAAGCCACCACGAGCGACGTTGCCGAAGCGCAGGTGCACACCTTCGACCCGTGGCGAATAGACGAAGATCTCGAATTTTGGCACCGGCTTGGGCAGCTCGGGAATCAGGCGCGGGTTGAACTTGAAGCTGAAGTAGCTTTTGTTCTGACCGTTGGCGTCCGGTTGGTAGAAGTTGGTCCGTAAGGTAGCTTTGATCAGGTCCAGGTAACGACGCAGGATGCGGTCTTCATTGAGCACCTGAACGTTGTCCAGTGCCGCCAGAATCGCTTGTTCCAGGCGCTGCTGCTTGTCTTCCAGGTCGTCGGAAGTCAGTTTTCGCGCCAGATAGAAGCGCGTTTTGAACAACCGCGTCAGCTCGCGAGCGATATCGGTGTGGTTGTTCAGGGTGCTGGCGATATAACCCAGATCAAAGCCCAGACGAATCTGCTTCATGTAACGGGCATAAGCACGCAGCAACGCGACATCGCGCCACGGCAGACCCGCCGTCAACACCAGACGGTTGAACGCATCATTTTCGGCATCGCCGCTCACGATATGTACGAACGCATCTTGCAGCGTGTCATTGAGTTGCTGAATGTCGAGGTTCAGGCCTTCACCCGCCGTAAAGGCAAAGTCGTGAATCCAGAACTCGCGGCCATTTTTTCGAAGCAGGCGATAAGGGAACTCACCCAGCACGCGCAGGCCAAGGTTCTCCAGAATCGGCAGGACGTCGGACAAGGCCAGCGGGGTATCGGCGTGGTAAAGCTTGCAATGCAGTTGCTGCTTACCGGCTTGCGCCAGCGGCTGGTAGAAGCTCATCACCAACGGATTGGCTTCAGTCAGACTGAGCAAATGCTGCATGTCGACCACGGCCGAATGCGCAGCAAAGCGCTCACGGTAACCGGCCGGAAAACCTTTAGGGTAGTCGGACAGCACATTGGTGCCGTGGGCTTCGCCGAAGCTTTCGATAACGAGGCTGGAGTAATCGTCCTGCCAAGACCGGCAAGCCTGTACCACTTCGTTTTCCAGCTGCTGTGCGTCGATGTCGAGACGGCTTTTCGGGTCCACTCGCAGGATCAACTGCACGCGCGCCAATACTGACTCGGAGAAGAAGGTCCAGAATTCGCAATCGCTGGCCTTCAAGCGATCCATCAGTACTTGCTGGATTTTCTGCCGGACTTCGGTGGAATAAACGTCGCGCGGCACATAGGCCAGGCAGTAGCAGAACCGGCCATACGGGTCCTTGCGCAGGAACACGCGAATCTTGTTGCGCTCCTGGATCTGGACGATGGACATCACGGTGCTGAACAACTCGTCCACCGGGGTCTGGAACAGATCATCACGCGGCAGCACTTCCACCACCTGCGCCAATTCCTTGCCCAGATGCGCCTTGGCATCGAAACCGGAGCGACGCTCGACTTCGGCAACCTTGCGGCGAATGTAAGGGATCTGACGCACGCTCTCGCCGTACACCGATGAGGTGTACAGGCCCATGAAGCGGCATTCCTTGATCACTTTGCCGGTAGCATCGATCTTGCGGATCGACACGTAATCCGGGTACGCCGGGCGATGCACCCGGCTTGGGTGTGCGGCCTTGGCGAACGACAGCAACATCGGCTCTTGCAGATAATTCACTGCGTAGTCTTCGATGTGCAGGTCTTCTTTGGTCAGCCCTGCGCGCAGCAGCTTGGTCAGACCGAGGAAGGACGACTCGTCATACACGAGATAGCCGCCGCCATTGTCATTACGGACTTCGAACTCTTCGTAGCCAAGGAAGGTGAAGTGGTTGTCCACCAGCCATTGCAGGAAGACCTTGACCTCGGACTTCTCGCCTTCTTCAACGGCAAACTCAAGGGTGTCGATACCGGCCAGCAGCTCGTTGATCTTGACCTTCATCGGTTCGAAGTCAGCGACCGCGATCCGTACTTCATCCAGCACTTGCTCGAGTTCACGAACCAGCACATTCATTTCGGCAACATTGGCGCAGCGATCAATCTCCAGGTACATCAGAGACTCTTCCAGGATGTCCTCGCCGTGAGAACCCTTGGGCAACAACTCCAGCAATTCGCCCTTGCTGCCGCGACGCACGCTCAGCACGGTGGTTTGCAGGGTGTGAATGCTGTAACCGCGACGGTTCAGCTCGGTACGGACCGAGTCCACCAAAAACGGTAGATCGTGATGCAGAACCTCGACCGCGGTGTGGGTCGACTGCCAGCCATGGCGCTCGTAATCAGGGTTGTAGACCCGCACTTGCGGATGAATATGTTCGAAACGTTCAAGCAGTCGCCAGGCAGACAAGGTGCAACCGGCCAGGTCGGATAGCCGGCGCTGGGTCAGTTCATCAAGGGAAATAATGCCGAAGAATTGCTCAGCGAACAGCGCCACTTGTGGCAGTGCCTGTTCACTGATGTGCTGCGCCAGTGCCGCTTGCAGTTGATGCTGGAAGTCGGACTTGCTGGCTGCGGTGAAGAACGCCATCTGTGGTACTCCGCTTGGGCTTTTTATTGATAGAAGCGTCGCATCCCGTTCAGGGAATCGCCATCACGCGTGCTGAGTTTCAAACAAACGCAGCACAGCATGACAGGGTAATGAAGCTAAAGAACAAACGCTCGTCACGATCGGGTAGTCACATTCATTTTCCCGAGAGTGAACTCGGTGAAGAAAATGGGCATCTACAAAAACGACTGCCCGGGCGGGCTGTGTCTTTAGAGGTGTCCATCCTACTGCGAAGCTTAACGATAGCGGGCCCGACCCTGCTTGCGGTGCTGCGACATATTCGGTCATCGGCACGTAACAGGCGCGCGAAATCCCCTCTAAATAGAGGTCGACACCGAATCAGGTGTTCTTGAATGATCAAGGGAAGGCATTGCCGAGACTGAAAAGAGGATCACAGCCAGCCGGATGAAGCGGGGGATTGTGGATAAAACGTCACGGGGTGCGATTGCGCACCCCTGGACAAGCAGCCGATGATCAGGGATCAGGCTTTTTTCAAGAACTCGGTACGCAATACCAAGCCTTTGACTTTCTCGACCTTGCATTCAACTTCATCTTCGTTATCGGTCAGGCGAATGCCCTTGACCATGGTGCCACGCTTGAGCGTGACCGAAGTGCCTTTGACTTTAAGGTCCTTAATCAGCGTCACTGAGTCGCCGTCGGCCAGTTGGGTACCATTGCTGTCTCTAACAATCAGGGTCATATCGAGTAAACATTCTTAAGCATTACGAAGGTGTAATGGCCCGCATTATAGCCCCTGCCCCGCCCAATAAAAACCTAGCAGGCCACTGGGACATAGCGTGTAATTAACCGACAAACAATCGCCGAGACTGGCAAAATCAAATTTTGTCTGCCTCGATAGATCAGGAAACCATCATGCAAATCAACGCGACCGCCCTCATCGTCAACCCTTGCGATGACGAATACGACGATATGGCCTTGTTCTGCTGCCACGGGGAAACAGGCGATCTGTTCTCGCTGACCCGCTTCCCTGACGAGAATCAGGTGGAGATCACAGTCGGTGACGACAAGACACTGACCCTGGAAAACTTGAAAGTCACCTTCAGCGCCGAACGCCTGCTGGTTGAAATCGACCCCGCCGACGCTGAGCAGCTCGAGGGTCATGTCACCTATGAAATTCGTCACACAACACCGGCGGACGAGTTGCGTGATGTCCAGGAAACCTTGCAGATCATTCTGGAAGACATCGGTACCTACGTCAGCGAAATTGCCTGAACCCCATCGCTTGATCGTCAACCGACACTAAGACGGGAACAGTCATGACCCCACCGATTTTCGATGCCCACTGCCACATCATCGATTCGCGCTTTCCCCTGGTGCCCAACAACGGTTATCTGCCCGAACCTTTTACCGTCGAGGATTACCTGGCCCAAACCCGGCCACTGGGCGTCACCGGCGGTGCGGTGGTGTCCGGTTCTTTCCAGGGCTTCGATCAAGGTTATCTGCTCGACGCCCTGCATCGACTAGGGTCAGGCTTCGTCGGCGTGACCCAATTGCCAGGCCGCGTGACCAGCGCCGAACTGCAAACCCTGAATGGCTTTGGGGTGCGCGCACTGCGCTTTAACCTCAAGCGTGGCGGTTCGGAGCAACTGGACCAGCTTGAAGCGCTGGCCCATCGCGTGCACGAGCAAGTGGGATGGCACTCCGAGCTGTACATCGATTCCCGTGAGTTGCCCGAGATTGAACAACGCCTGCTGCAATTGCCGGCGATCAGCATTGATCATCTGGGTTTGAGCAAAGAGGGTCTGCCCAGCGTCCTGCGTCTGGCCGAAAAAGGCGTACGTATCAAGGCCTGCGGTTTTGGTCGGGTGGACTTCCCGGCAGCCTCGACACTAAAAGACATTTTCGCCGCCAACCCCCACGCCCTGATGTTCGGCACCGACCTGCCCTCCACTCGTGCGCCACGGCCGTTTGCAGCGAGCGATATCGAACTGCTGATCGATGCAGTGGGCGAACAAGGCGCACGGCTGGCGCTGTGGGACAATGCGACGGCATTTTATCGGGTGTAAGTACTGCGGAAGGCCGTGATGGAGATTTATCCAGCAGCAATCTCCTACACAGCTTAAACACGACACGTCAGACAATTCCGATATTTACGCAGGTTAAATCCGACAATCCCGGAAAAAAGCCCATAGCCGTTAGTCGGCACAGCCCCGGATGGATTAAAGTAACACCCCCAACCTCAGCGTCGTTTGACGCTGTCGGTCACCCTGCCAGGAACAGTCAACGATGGAACATCGTGAAGCGCTGATTGCGCTGCGAACCTTTCTCTCAACGCAGATTCTCGGCCAGGAAAAACTGATCGAGCGGCTGTTGATTGCCCTGCTCGCTGACGGCCACATGCTGGTCGAGGGCGCACCGGGTCTGGCCAAGACCAAAGCGATCAAGGAACTGGCCGAAGGCGTCGAAGCACAATTCCACCGCATTCAATTCACCCCTGACTTGCTGCCTGCCGACATCACCGGCACCGAGATCTATCGTCCGGAAACGGGCAGCTTCGTCTTCCAACAGGGGCCGATCTTCCACAATCTGGTGCTCGCCGACGAAATCAACCGGGCCCCGGCCAAGGTTCAGTCAGCCTTGCTGGAGGCCATGGCCGAACGTCAGGTCAGTGTCGGGCGCAGCACCTATGAACTGTCGCCGCTATTTCTGGTGATGGCGACGCAGAACCCCATCGAGCAGGAGGGCACCTATCCGCTGCCCGAGGCCCAGCTCGACCGCTTCCTGATGCACGTCAAAATCGGCTTCCCGGACGCGGCAGTCGAACGCAAGATCCTTCAGCAAGCTCGCGGCGAAGCACTTAATGGTGAAACCAAGCCAGAACGCCGGGTCAGCCAGCAGGCGATTTTCGCTGCACGCAAGGAAATCCTCGGGCTGTATATGGCCGATGCGGTGGAGGAATACCTGGTACAGCTGGTGATGGCCACGCGCACACCCGCCAAGTTCGACCCGGAAATGGCCGACTGGATTGCTTACGGCGCCAGCCCGCGTGGCTCGATTGCCCTGGACCGCTGCGCACGGGCTCATGCCTGGCTGGCTGGCCGGGATTTCGTCAGCCCCGAAGATATTCAGGCGGTGCTGTTCGACGTGTTGCGCCACCGTATTATTCTGTCGTTCGAAGCGGAAGCCGCCGGTATCGATCAGGACCGCGTGATCCAGCGCATCCTCGACGTCGTGGCTGTCGCCTGACCCCATGCAACCCCAACCGATTGCCGAACCGGGAATTCGCGTCAGCCTCGCTGAGCTGATCGAGATGCGCCATCGCGTGCGCGAAGTGCAGCTATTTTCCACCCCGAGCCAGCGCAGCCCGTTGATCGGCCTGCACCACTCGAAGCTGCGCGGGCGTGGCGTGGACTTCGATCAGGTGCGGGTTTACCAGGCTGGCGACGACGTGCGCACCATCGACTGGCGTGTCACCGCCCGCACCCAGGAGCCGCACACCAAGCTGTTCCATGAAGAGCGCGAACGTCCCATCTTCATTCTGGTGGAACAAAGCCGTCGGCTGTTTTTCGGGTCGGGCCTGATGTTCAAATCGGTCCTCGCCGCTCAGGCTGCGGCACTCATCGGCTGGGCCGCCCTGAGCCATAACGACCGGGTCGGCGGTCTGGTGTTCGGCGACAACGAGCACTATGAGATCAAACCCCGGCGCAGCAAGCAGAGCCTGTTGCAGTTGCTCAACCGGCTGGTGCGGGTCAATCAATCACTGCACACCGAAATTCCCGCCGACCGTGACGCTTTTGGCACCGCCCTGCGCCGCGCCCGTGAAGTGCTGCGCCCCGGCAGCCTGGTGATCGTGATCTGCGATGAGCGGGCGCTGTCCGATGCGGCCGAGCAGCAACTGAGTCTGCTGTCCAGGCATTGCGATCTGCTGCTGTTGCCGCTGTCCGACCCACTGGATCACGCTTTGCCGGCAGCCGGCCTGTTACGCTTCTCCGAACGCGGCGCGCAGTTGGAACTCGACACCCTCAAACCAGACTTGCGCCAGGCCTATCGTGCTCAAGGCGAAGCCCGCGTTGCACACTGGGAATTACTCGCGCAAAAACTGCGTGTGCCATTGATGCCACTGAGCACACAGAGCGAAATGGTCGAGCAACTGCGCGAATACCTGAATCCCCAGCGTCCCGGTAAACAACCATGAATAACCTGGAGCAATTGCAACCGCTGATCCCTCCCGCGGCGGTCAGCCTCTGGCCACCGGCGCCGGGCTGGTGGCTGCTTTTGTTCTTACTTCCAGTGGCAGCGTGGTGGCTGTGGCGTTTGCGTCGTTACTGGCCCGGCAAGCGCCCGGTCAGCCGTGCCGAGCAACCCCTGGATCCGTTGAGGGTCGCGGCCCTGGAAGAACTCGCCGGACTGCCAAAGCCTTACGACGGCGCACCTGCTGGCGCCTGGCTGCAGCAAATCAACGCGTTGCTCAAGCGCCTGTGCCGCAACCACTATCCCTACAGCCAAAGTCACACCTTGAACGGCCGCAAGTGGCTGGCCTTTCTCGACAACCGGTGTCCCGCTGCGGGCCTGACCCGCTGGATGGTGCTGGTCGAAGGCGCATACAAACCGGAGTGCAAACTCGATGACAAAGCTATCACCGGCCTGAATCAGGCGGTCGACACCTGGATTCGCAAACATGTTTGAGTTCGCCTGGCCGTGGGTCTTCGCCCTGCTGCCTCTGCCCTGGCTGATGAGGATACTGTTGCCTGTGGCAGACAGCGGTGAAGCAGCACTCGAGGTCAGTTTTCTCAGCGAGCTGGAAGGTCTGGCCGGACGTCGGGCACGGACCAGTTTGCCTGGGTGGCGGCAACAGGCACCACTCATTCTGCTATGGCTGTTGCTGCTGATGGCCGCTGCCCGTCCAGAGTGGCTGGGTGAGCCGCTGCCAATTGCTGCCAGTGGCCGCGACTTGTTAGTGGCCGTTGATGTCTCCGGTTCCATGGACTACCCCGACATGCACTGGAACGGCGATGAGGTCAGCCGCTTGACCCTGGTCAAAAATTTGCTGGGAGACTTTCTCGAAAGTCGTGAAGGTGATCGTGTTGGCCTGATCCTGTTTGGCAGCAAGGCCTATCTTCAGTCACCTCTGACCTTCGACCGACACACCGTGCGTATCTGGCTGGATGAAGCACGGATTGGCATCGCCGGAAAAAACACAGCCATCGGCGACGCCATCGGCCTGGGTCTCAAGCGTCTGCGTCTGCGCCCGGCACAAAGCCGGGTGTTGGTGCTGGTCACTGACGGCGCCAACAACGGCGGCGAAATCGATCCGCTGACCGCCGCGCGCCTGGCCGCCAATGAAGGGGTCAAAATCTACCCGATTGGCATCGGTGCCGACCCGGAACAAGGCGCAACGCTAGGCATGCCGGGATTGAACCCGAGCCTGGACCTGGACGAGCCCACCCTTAAACACATTGCCGACATCACCGGGGGCACATATTTTCGTGCCCGCGACGGCCAACAATTGCAAAAAATCAGACAAACACTCGATACCCTGGAGCCGGTCGCCCAACAGCCTACCCAAGCACGCTCAACCCAGGCGTTGTATCACTGGCCGCTGGCCGGCGCGCTGCTATTGAGTATGCTGTTGGTTATCCGCGAACGCTTTCCGAACAACCTGCTGCAACGCTTCTTCAAGCAGAAAGTTTTTCTGCCGTCGAATGAGCAATGGCGTCAGCGACTCAAGCGTTTGCGGAGGCGTCGATGATCACATTCTGGCCGCACTGGCTCAGGCCTTGGTGGTTGCTGCTACTACCGCTGCTGGGCTGGTTGTTGTGGCAACTCTGGCACCGACAAAAACGTGCAGGACGCTGGCAGATGATCTTGCCTGTGGCTTTCCACGCGGTACTGCTCGGAGGCGGCAGTGGTCGAGACAGCAAATTGCCGTGGGTTGCGCTGGGCCTGGCCTGGACCCTCGCCGTGCTGGCGTTGCTCGGACCGAGTTGGCAGCACGTCGAGCAATCCAGCCAGAAGCCCGCCGACCCGTTGGTCGTGTTGCTCGAGTTGACCCCGGAAATGCTCGCCACCGACACTCCGCCGACTCGCCTGGAGCAGGCGCGACGTAAACTGCTCGACCTGTTGCAGAGCCGCAGCGATTCGCAAACGGCGATCATCGTCTATGCCGGTAGTGCTCACACCTTGGTGCCGCTGTCTGACGACCTGACCACCAGTCGCAACCTGCTCGACGCGCTCAAGCCCTCTATCATGCCTGAAGCCGGCCACCGCGCCGATCTGGCGGTAACCAACGCACTTGCCCTGCTTAAGCAAAGTGCGCAGGGCCAAGGGCGCTTGCTGTTGATCGGCTCGTCACTCGGCGAACAGGAACGCCAAGGCATCCGCGAGGCTTTGAGCCGACAGTCTACGCCGCTGCTGATCCTCGGCGTTGGCACCGCTGACGGTGCGCCGGTCATGCAGGAAAAAGGGGGCTTTCTCAGAGACCCACAAGGTGCGATCCTCCTGCCCCGTCTGGACAGCCCAAGCCTGAAAGACTTCGCCAGCCAGATCGACGGGCGCTATCGTCAGGCCTCCCTGGATGACTCCGACCTGCGAGGACTGGGCCTGTTCGACAGTCCGCAAAGCCTGCGCAGCGATGGCCAGACCGTGCATCTGGACAGCTGGGACGATCAGGGTCCGTGGCTGCTGCTGCCACTATTATTGCTCGCGGCCTGCGCCGGGCGCCGAGGCTGGTTGTTGTGCCTGCCGCTGTTATTCATGCTTCCACAGCCCAGCTATGCTTTCGAGTTCAACGACCTGTGGTTGCGGCCCGACCAGCAGGGCCAGCGCCTGCTCGAACAAGGTCGGCCTGCCGAAGCTGCACAACACTTCAAGGACAGCCAATGGCAAGGTCTGGCGCTGTACCAGGCCGGCGACTACGCCAGTGCCGCTCAGCGATTTGCTGAAGGCAACAACGCCGCCGACCACTATAATCGCGGCAATGCGCTGGCCAGGGCTGGCGAACTGGAAGCCGCGCTGGATGCCTATGAACAGGCCCTGGAACGCCAGCCCGATTTGCAACCGGCTTTGAAAAACAAGGCGCTGGTCGAGCGTTTGCTGGAACAGGACAAGCAGCAACAGGCCTCCAACCCCAACAAGCCGGACGGCAGCAAAAAAGACGACATCGGCGAAAGTCCACAAGCTGGCGCGGCGACAGCACCGCAGAATCCAAATCAGCCGCTACCCCCATCAGGCGACGACAGCAGCGCCAATAACAACACCGTCACCAGCAACCCGAACAGCCCGGCTGGCGGCAACGACGTACCTGGCTCACAACTGGGCGATGAAAACACCACCCGACCACCGATAAAACCCGCCGACACCGCCCTCGACGGAGAACGACGACAAGCTCTGGAACAATGGTTGCGACAGATCCCGGACGATCCCGGCGAATTGTTGCGACGTAAATTCTGGTATGAACAGCAACAGCGTCAGGAACAAACCCGATGAGTCGCCCGTACACTTTATTGATCAGCCTCATGCTAGGTCTTATGACGCTGTCGGCTCAGGCTGCAGAGCTGGTGGCCAGCGTCGATCGCGCACGCCTGAACTCCGGCGAAACCGTAGAGCTGACCCTGGAATCCAATGACGTCACGTTGTTCGGCAAACCCGATCTGACCGTGCTGGAGGTTAACTTCGACGTACACGGCACGCGGCAGATCAACCACCTGACCACCCTGGACGGCGGCGCTCAAGCCACCACCCGCTGGATCATTACCCTGCTGCCGAAGCAGAACGGCACCGTGGTCATCCCCTCGTTGCAACTGGGCGAGCTGAAAAGTCAGCCGATCACATTGCAAGTGGTACAAAGCGAAGCCCAGGACCAAGAGACGATGGCGCCCGTGTTCATCGACGCCAGCCTCGATCAGGAAAACGTCTACGTTCAAGCTCAGGTCGTGCTGACCCTGCGCGTCTATCACTCGGTCGCACTGTTCGATGACAGCAACCTGACGCCTCTGCAGATCCCGGATGCACGGATCGAAAAACTCGGTGATTCGCGCACCTATGAAAAACTGATCAATGGCATTCGCCACGGTGTCATTGAGATACGCTATGCGATTTATCCACAGCACAGCGGTGAGTTGCTGATTCCCGCGCAAGTCTTCAGTGCAACGTTGGTGCAGGAGGCTCAAGCCCAGAATCAGGGACAGGCTCAGGGTGTCAACCCGACGGGGCCGAAGCCAGGCAAGCAGGTGCACGTCAGCTCCGCCGAAATCCCCCTGTGGATAAAACCCCAGCCCACCGACTACCCTGCCGACGCCCCATGGTTGCCCGCACGCAGCGTGAGCCTGAGCGAAGCCTGGAACCCGGAACCGGAACACATCCTGCTCGGCGACTCCCTGACCCGTAGCCTGACGATCCGCGCCGAAGGCTTGTCGAGCGCGCAACTGACGCCACTGCCCAGCACCGACGTCAGCGGCCTGCGTCGCTACCCCGACCAACCTCAACTGGCCAACCTGACCAGCGAGCGGGGCCTGATCGGCAGCCGCGAAGAACGTGAAGCCCTGGTGCCTACACGCACAGGCGCAATCGACTTACCGGCAGTGGACGTGGTCTGGTGGAACACCCTTGACGATCATCTGGAACACAGCAGTCTCCCCGCACGCACCCTTCAGGTGGTGAATAACCCGAGTCTGTCTCTGAACACTCCGGTGAGCACCGATGCGAACGGCATGACCATCGCAGGGCAATCGTTGTGGCCATGGCAACTGAGTACATTACTTCTGGCCTGCACTACCCTGCTCGGCTTTGGCCTATGGTGGCGCGCGCGTTGGCAACCGGCAGTGTCGCGGGTTGTGCAAGCGGGTCCGAGCCCACGCACCGTACTTGATGAACTCAAACGTGCCAGTCTGTCCAACGATCCGCAGGCGACCCGCCAGGCGCTGGATGCCTGGGCCCGCCAACAACCGGAAACCCTGGCCGACATGGCTGCACGTTTCGTACCCTTGTCCGACGCCCTCGACGGCCTGAACGGCGCGCTGTACAGCGAGGCAGGCCAGTACTGGCAAGGTGAAGAACTGTGGCGCGCCGTGCGTACATTGCCAGCAGGTGAGCGGGTTCAGAATCCGGCCACCGACACCAGCCTGCCGCCGCTGTACCCGAAATAATTTTGAATATCTGCGGTTTTTATTCGATCTTCATTGACTGACCCGGCCTCTTCGCGGACAAGTCCGCTCCTATCAGGCTGTACAAGGATTCCCCATGCGTTTGTTCCACACCTCCGACTGGCACCTTGGCCAGAACCTGCATGGCCAGGAGCGAGACTTCGAACACGCCTGTTTTCTGACCTGGCTGCTGGGCCGCCTGGTCGACCGCCAGCCTGACGTACTGTTGATCGCGGGGGACATTTTCGACACCGTCAACCCGCCAGTCAAAGCCCAGGAGCGCCTGTACGACTTCATCGTCAACGCTCACGAACAGCTGCCGCTGCTGACCATTGTGATGATCGCTGGCAACCACGACTCCGGCTCGCGCATCGAACTGCCCGCACCACTGATGCGCCGTTTGCGCACCCATGCCCTGGGACGGGTGTTATGGCTCGATGACGGACAACTGGATGCCGAGCGCCTGCTGCTGCCGTTACCCAAGGCCAGCGGCGAAATCGGCGCCTGGTGCCTGGCGCTGCCCTTTCTTCGGCCCGCAGAAGTCACGGGCGCCACCCTGGGCGACGACTACTTGCGCGGTATTGGCCGGGTCCATGAACTGCTGATCGAAGCCGCCAACCTCAAACGCCAGCCGGGACAGGCATTGATCGCCATCAGCCACGCGCACATGGCCGGCGGCTCGGTGTCCGAAGACTCTGAACGCAGCCTGATCATCGGCAACGCCGAGGCCCTGCCCGCCAGCCTGTTCGGTCCGAGCATCACCTACGTTGCCCTTGGCCACTTGCACAAACCGCAGAAGGTCAACGGTGAAGATCGCATCCGCTACAGCGGCTCGCCGATCCCGCTATCGTTTTCGGAGATCGGCTATCAGCATCAGATTCTCGAAATCAATTGCGACGGCGATCAGTTGATCAGCGTCGAACCCTGCTTGATTCCTCGCGCAGTCAATCTGCAACGCGTCGGTCCTGCACCTATGGCGGAGTTATTGGTGCAACTAGCGTCCCTGCCAAATATCGATCTGCTGGCGGACATCGAACGCCAACCCTGGCTGGAGGTTCGGGTGCGCCTCGACGAACCGCAACCGGACCTGCGCCAGCAAATCGAAACCGTGCTGCAGGGCAAGGCCGTGCGTTTGGTCCGCATCGCCACCGAATATGCGGGCAACGGCGGCGCCGAGGGCGATGACAGCGGCAACGGCCTGATCGACCTTGACCAACTCAGCCCCCTGGAACTGTTCAGCCGCGCCTGGCAGGACAGCTACGGCAGCGAGGTCGACGAACAAACCCTCAAGGATTTCGCCACGCTCTTGCAGGACGTACAACTGGAGAGCGAACAGCCATGAAAATTCTCGCCATTCGCCTGAAAAACCTTGCCTCCCTCGCGGGTCCGTTCGAGCTGGATTTCACCGCTGAACCATTGGCCAGTGCTGGCTTGTTCGCCATCACTGGACCGACCGGGGCCGGCAAAAGCACCCTGCTCGACGCGCTGTGCCTGGCGTTATTTGGCGCCATCCCACGGCTGAGCAATGTCGGTCAGTCCAAAGTGCCGGAAATCGACGGTGATATCAGCACCAACGACCCGCGCACCTTGCTGCGGCGCGGCACCGGCAGCGGTTATGCCGAAGTGGATTTCGTCGGCATCGACAGCCGTCGTTACCGTGCCCGCTGGGAAACCAACCGCGCACGGGACAACGCCAGCAAAAAACTCCAGGCAAGCCGCCAGACCCTGACCGATCTGGACAGCGAACAGGTGTTGAGCAGCCAGAACAAAACCGAATACAAAACCATGCTCGAAGCGCGCCTGGGCCTGAACTTCGAACAGTTCACCCGCGCCGTCATGCTGGCGCAAAGCGAGTTCAGCGCCTTCCTCAAGGCCGATGACAAAGAGCGCAGCGAGCTTCTGGAAAAGCTCACTGACACTGCGATCTACAGCCAACTGGGCCGGCGCGCCTACAGCAAGAGCAAGGAAGCGGAAAAGGTCCATGAAGATCTGAAAGCACTGGCCACCGGTGTAACACCGCTAGCGCCAGAGGCCCGCGCCGAACTCGACCAGCGTTTCAACGAAGCCCAACAACAGCTGAAAACTCAGCAAGCGCAACTCAAGCAACTCGAGCTTCAGCACCACTGGCTCAAGGCCCTGCATCAGTTGCAGGACGAACAGCAAAGCGCTGCCGAACAACTGCAACAGGCCCAATTGCAGTGGGACGGCCAGAGCGCCGAACGTCTGAAGCTGGCCCAACTGGAACACCTCGCGCCGCAACGTCACCCGTTCGCTCGCCAGGCCGAACTGAATGCCCAGCTCAGCCCGCTGGTGGCGCAGATTCAGCAACATCGACAGCTGCAGATCGAACGTCAAGCCCAGCAGACACAGCTTGAGAAAACCCAGGTCGATGCCCACGCAGCGTTGCTCAACGCTCAGCAGCAGCAGACCGACGCCACGCCGCTGTTACGTCAAGCCTTCGAAACCCAAAGCACCGTCGCGCGCTTGATCGACGAACTGAACCAGACCACTGAACTCAAACAACAGGCGGAGCAACAGTGCATTCAGGGACAAAGCGCCCTGCAAGGCCTGCTCGACCAGCAACACCAAGTAGCCGAGCGCCTGCAGCGAATTGCCGGACAGCTTGAGCAGAGCAGCGCATTGGCTCCGCTCAGCGAAGCCTGGAATGCCTACCGCGAACGCCTGAAGCAAGTGATGCAGATCGGCAGCCGCTTGAAACAGGGCCAAATCGAGTTGCCGCAGCTTGAGCAGCGTGCCGCCAGCGTCAGCCAACATCTCACCGAGCAACGTAGCGCCCTGGAGCTGCTGTACCACGAAGCCGGTGCCGAAGCGCATGCCGTCGCTGAGCAAATCCAGATCCTCGGCAGCCTGCTGCAAGACAATCGCAAACAGCAACGGGCCTTCGAAGACCTTGCGCGTTTATGGACCGAGCAGCAGGAACTCGACACGCGTTCGCTGGCGCTTGCACAGAAACAGCAGCATGCCCAGCAACAGCGCGAGCACCTCAACCGCGAGGGGATTCAGGCCAAGGATGAACTCAAGGTCGCCGAGCAAACCCTGGCAGTCACTCAGCAACTGCTGGAGCGCCAGCGCCTGGCTCGTAGCGCCAGCGTTGAAGAATTGCGCGAACAGTTGCAGGACGATCAACCGTGCCCGGTGTGTGGCAGTCACGAGCATCCGTATCATCAGCCTGAAGCCCTGCTGCAAAGCCTGACCCGGCATGACGAAAGCGAAGAAGCCAACGCCCTGAAAGCTGTGGACACGCTGAAAGAAAAACTGGTCGACCTGCGTACCTGCGTCAGTGGGTTGATCGCTCAGCAAAAAGAATTCCTGCACCAACAGGAACAATTGACCACACAGCAACGCGCCTTGACCCCGAGTCTCGAGGCTCATCCGCTCAGCACCCGACTCCTGGAACAGGACGCGGCCAAGCGCGACGGCTGGCTGAGCCAGCAGTTAAGTCAGCTGTCTCAAAACATCACCCAGGATGAACAGCGCCAGAGCGCATTGCTCAAACTGCAACAAGACGCCGGGCGCCTGCAGCAACAACTGCAAAGCGCCACAGAAGCAAGCCAGACCGTTACTCAACATGTGGCCGAACAGCGGCGCCAACTGGCCAGCGACCATGAGCGACTGGAAGAAGAACTGGCGGCTTTCACCCCACTGCTGCCCGCCGACATCCTCAATGGCTTGCGCAACGAAGCCGCAGCGACGGTCATTCAGCTCGATCAGCAAGTGACCCAGCGCCTGGACCAGCTTGAGCAGCAACGCGATGAGCTGCTTGAACAGAGTGGACGTCAGCAAAAAATCGAGCAGGAGCAGTTCCAGCAACACGCCCGCGCAAAGCACCTGGAAGACCTGCAACAACGTTTCGCCGCCCTCGCCCAGCAGCAGCACACCAGCCAGCAAACGCTCGCTGAACTGCTGGGTGGCCAAGCCGGTGAACAGCGCAGCGCTGAACGTTGGCAGCAACAACTGGAACACGCCGTCGAACAGGCGCGTCACGTCGAAAGCGCCGCCAGCCAAGCGTTGCAGGACGTACGCAGCCAACTGATCGAACTCGCCGCCGAACTCAAAGCCAGGCAGGAACGCCTGCAAAGCCTGGAGCAAGAGCGCAGCGAGCTGAGCGCCAGGATTGCCGAATGGCGCAGCCGCCATAGCGAGCTGGATGACAGTGCTCTCGAACAGTTACTGAGCGTCGACGATGAACACGTCAGCCAACTGCGCCAACGCCTGCAGCACAGTGAAAAAGCCATCGAGCAAGCCAAGGTCCTGCTGCACGAGCGCGAACAGCGCCTGCACAGCCATCAAGCGCAAGCCAATGGCAACCTTGACGCCGAGCAACTGGACAGCGCCTTGAGCGAGCTGCAGGGGCTGTGCGCCGCCAGCGAACACCTCAATGCCGACCTGCGCGCCCAACAAGCCGACGATCAACGCCGCCAAGACGCCAATCAAGCGTTGGCGCAACAGATTGCCGACGCCTATGCCCAGTATCAACGCTGGGCGCGCCTGGCCACGCTGATCGGTTCGGCCGAAGGCGACAAGTTCCGCAAGATCGCTCAGGCCTACAACCTTGACCTGCTGGTTCACCATGCCAACGCACAGCTGCGGCAACTGGTGCGCCGTTATCGCCTGAAGCGCGGCGGCAGCATGTTGGGCTTGCTGGTAATGGATACCGAAATGGGCGATGAACTGCGCTCGGTGCATTCGTTGTCCGGTGGCGAGACCTTCCTCGTGTCGTTGGCCCTGGCCCTGGGCCTGGCGTCAATGGCGTCGAGCACGCTGAAAATCGAGTCCCTGTTCATCGACGAAGGCTTCGGCAGCCTCGACCCGGAATCCCTGCAACTGGCCATGGATGCCCTCGACGGCCTGCAAGCCCAAGGGCGTAAAGTGGGGGTGATTTCTCATGTGCAGGAAATGCACGAGCGAATCCCCGTGCAGATTCAGGTGCGGCGCCAAGGCAATGGTTTGAGTACGATTGAGGTCAGCAATTGATAAACCGACAGGCAGCCCCCATTTCCTGTGTCAGACAAAACTGCCAAGCGGAATTTCTGTACCCTACACACCCACGGCGCGACCCGTTGCGCCACCTCAAATGAGAAGGTAACTCCCCGTGTCCAATTCAAAAGTATTTTTCGACATCACCGCCAACGACGAGCCAATGGGTCGCATCGTGATGGAACTTCGCGAAGACGTGGCACCGAAAACCGCTGAGAACTTCCGTGCCCTGTGCACCGGCGAGAAAGGCGACGGCCTGCACTACAAGGGCTCTTCGTTCCACCGCGTGATCAAAGACTTCATGCTGCAAGGCGGTGACTTCACCAACCACAACGGCACCGGCGGCAAGTCGATCTACGGCGAAAAGTTCAAGGACGAGAACTTCACCCTGAAGCACACCGAGCCAGGCGACCTGTCCATGGCCAACGCAGGCCCGAACACCAACGGCAGCCAGTTCTTCATCACCACCATCGTCACCAGCTGGCTGGATGGCAAACACGTGGTATTCGGTAAAGTCATCGAAGGCATGGACGTTGTGAGGGCCATTGAAGCACTGGGCTCGCAATCAGGCAAAACCAGCAAAAAAGTCGTGATCGCCGACTGCGGCCAACTGCCTGCCGAAGCGTAAAGAGACCCGTTGCTGAGCGCAGTGAACACCGCGACGCCGATTCTTTACTCTTTCCGGCGCTGCCCCTACGCCATGCGTGCGCGCATGGCGTTGTTTTACGCGGGCTGCGCACTGGACATTCGCGAAGTCAGCCTCAAAGAAAAGCCGCCGCACATGCTTGCCTATTCACCCAAAGGCACTGTGCCCGTCCTGATCTGTGAGGGAGGACGCGTGATCGACGAGAGTCTGGGCATCATGCGCTGGGCACTGGCGCTCAACGACCCCGATGACTGGCTGCTGGCAAATGACCCGCAGGCCCAGAGCGACATCGGGGCATTGATCGAAGAAAACGATCACGTCTTCAAGCACCATCTGGATCACTACAAATACGCGGTCCGCCATCCTGAACACTCGCAGGAACACTACCGCGACCTGGGTGCACTGTTTTTGCAAAAGCTCGAAAAACGCCTGCTACAACGGACCTTCCTGGCCGCTGAGCACGTGACCCTGGCCGACATCGCCCTGGCGCCCTTCGTGCGGCAGTTCTGCTACGTCGACCCCGACTGGTTCTGGCAAAGCCCCTACCCTCGCCTACAGGCCTGGTTACAGCGCTTTCTCGCGTCAGAGCTGTTCATGGGTGTGATGACCAAGCCGGTCTGACACATGGCCAACGCCCTTTACTTAGCCGACAAGTATCGCTTCATCGTCTTCAGAGTGGTTACCTTCGCCATATGAGCGCACTCAGGACACCAATGGCCATTACGTATGATTGACAGATTGGTGTGCCAGCCATGCCCTCGTTCGCACAACCAGTGCATTTTTGTGTGGCAGTTCTCGTATTTGGTGGACAGGCATTTCCCACCTCTTGCTCGCGCGGCCTGATGGGCATCGTCGAGGCTTAGCCTGCTCTTTGGACACCGTTTGCACCAACCACCCTGTCTGATAGTCCCCATCGGGGCAAGCCAGCGATGTCCGTTCTGGCATTGCCATTGAAGCTTTATTTGGGCATTTACATACTCAGTGGACAGGCATGTTCCTCCTTTTGCCGCGGCTGCCCGATGCGCGTCATCAAGGGTGAGTGTCTTCGCCTTCAGGTGGCATGTCACACACCAGCTGCCATGCAAGGCGCTCGCCCCCAACCTCATCCACTCATGCCCGGCATCGCAACGAAAGCGATAGTGATGCTTTACGCCCAGGTACTTCTGGTCAAGGCAGACTCCGCCATGGCGTTCGGCCACTTCACGCAACCGTGCCAGTCCGTCCACCCCCTTTTCATGGATAAGTCTGGGCTGGATCGCGCACTCATGGCACCACGCGCCGCCCATGATATTGACACCTAGAGACTCCCATACGTGCCCTTGGGCACAGCGAAAACCATACCGTTGACGGGTACTGGTGTAAGCATCAGCCAAACATACCCCGCCGTGCTGCGCAGCGATCTGCTGCAAACGGGTCAGTCCGTCGGAGAACCCCTTGAGGTTTCTGGCCTTGTCTCGCTTGCAGAGGCTGCAATCAGGGTGCAAGCCCATGGTCGAAGATTTACGTTGCCACGTGTGCCCCTGCGAACAACGAAAGTTATGGGGCACGCCATCACCCAGCCACTGCTCATCCAGCCACGTCACCCCGGCCTCCAGGGAAATGGCGCGGACCCGCTCCGTAAAGCGATCCTGAATACACGCCTGACAACTCTCCTGGCTTCGGCTCATCCGTCTCGGGGTCTTGAGAAAAACATGCCCTTTAGAACAAACAAAACGATGCAACTCGTTCCAGCCCAGCCACGTACTTTCCAGGCACCCTAACTGCTGTCGGTCAGCGGCGGCACGCAAGGATTCGGTTTGATCGAGGACAGGGTGTTTGGCCGTTGACATGGCAGTGCGTCGCCTACAAAAAAGTTCGGAAGAACTGCAAGATGCGGCGACACAGGAATGGTTTCAATGAGGGGGATACAGGTAGGGAGTTGTCTTGCGAAGTTTGAGGATGGGTCCTACGTGCATTGGCGTGAGAGCGTCCAGCCGGCATCAATATCCGTACCTAGGCGGGAATCTCGACAGCGACGGATGGGTTTTCGCCCACTCTTTGGCGTAGGCTTTGCCGGCGTCTATTTGTTCGGGGGTCATTTTGGCGGCGACACTTGGCAGTACTTGCCCTCCGTAGCCGGGCGATGACGGCCTTCTACCGGGGTCCGCTTCTGCCATGAGCAGTGTCAGACCATAGGCTTTTACCATATCAAGCGGGTAGCCGACTTCGTCGGGCATATGAGCAGTCCACGCGGCGTAACTAGACATAGAACCAAAGTGACCGGCCTCGGCTGCTTTTTCTGTCCAATAACCAGCACCTTTGAGATCTCCAAATTTTTGCAGTAAATCGGCATAGCTACTCATACCCGGCGCATAGCCACTTTCCGCCGAGGCCCGGTACCATTTCTCGATTTCCTTTTTCCGGTTGCCGGGGATCAGAAAAGTGCCAACACCTTCTTTATATAAAGAGCCGAGCCATTCCTGCGCATCAGGGAAGCCGGACTCCGCTGCTTTGACTAACCAATCAAAATGACCGCTTATCATGAAAAGTTGCTGCATGGCCTCACCATCCCCCTGAGCGGCTCTTTCTTTGGCCAGTGAGCGAGCGCTTTCCAGCCACTTTTGAGGTGTTTTTATATCAGGCGGACAATTCTCCATGATGTGACAAAGGTCATCACCTTTATCGGCCAACCGCATCATGGCGTAAATATCACCTTTTTCGGCGGCGGCTTCGTACAGCTCCTGAGCTCTCGGCGTTATAACTTTTTGGTTCCGCCTAAGAATTTCAGCCAAGTAATACTGTGAATCCGTGTCCCCAGCCTCGGCTGATATTTCAAGGAAGGGGCTTGCCTTTGCACTCTTGATCATATTTAAGAAAAATAGACCTTGGCTGCGTGCCTCTTCTTGCTCTGGTGTCAATTGAGCCCAGGCGCAATGACTGAACAGCAACAGCAGGCCGGTTAGTTTCACTGCAACAATCAATATCTTGGCCATGGTGCCAGCTCCGTCCCTGCATCTGGGTTCCAGAATTTTGTCTGTGATGCAAAATCACAGGCAGTGTCCATCGCCTCGCCCAATCGACGTCTCGCTTTTCTATAACGTTCCTGCATGATTCTATCTTCTATTTTTTCACCAGCATTTGCCGCCATGAAATTACTCATCCGGTATACATTTTCACAATAAATAAACTTGGGATTATCCGGTTTATTAAAGGATGAAAAACGCAGCACTGCTTTGCCAAACCGCTCTTGCGCCGAGGCCAGGCTTTCATAGCCGATCGTGTTATATGCGCTTGCCGTGGCATTCTCATGGATGGAAGTTAAAATGATTTCGATCGCGTGCTGCTGCAATAAATGGCATTGCTGCGCTGTATACCTCACCGTCCTTGTGCCACCCATATCGCCCTGCGCTTCTACTTCAAACGCCCTTGGCCTTTGAAGTAGCGTATCCAGCAGCGACCCCAACCCCTCTGGCGTCAAGGTTGAATACCACCGCCTCAATTCCTGATCGTCTTGTTTATCAAAAATCTCGTGAGCCATCGGCCCCGCCCGCCCGCCAGCCTTTATCACGTCATACATCCGACTCACAACGTTATACCCCCTCAAAAAAGCCCACTGCATGTCCACGCCGACCGCACTGAGCAGTTGCAGTTTGCTGAGGTACGCGAAGGCCTCCGGTTGTACCCAGACCATTTTCTTATAGTTGTTTTCAACCAGGGCTTTATTGAAGATATCCAGGATCTGAATAATGGCCTTGTAGCCCACGACGAAGTTGAAGGCGCCTTGCACGCCGGGGCCGGCAATGATGGCGGCGTTCATGCGCAGGATCACGTAGCCGTTTTGCAGGGACAGGTTAAGCCCGGCCTTGGTGCCGACACCCAATGCGGCGGAGGCGTCGATGCCCAAGGTGGCGAGTTCCAGCCAACCGTCATTATCGACGTGTTTCTTGAAGATCGGGTGGCGCAGGGTCAGCAGGTCGTCGGGCGGAGTCCAGAGCAGTGAGCCATTGATTTTGACCCCACCTTGTACGCCAGCGAACAGGTTGAACTGTCCGCCGAGGAGGTCGTCGTGGCGGATGTGGGGTCTCAGGCCGGTCTCCGCTCGGCTGAGGCGGCGCTCCGCGTCGCGGCCGGTGTCGAGGCCCAGGTCGTCGTTTTCCTGTTTGTTCGGCCCCACGCGCAGGTTGGCGCTGAGCATCATCGAGGCGCCGGCGAAGCCCCAGGCCTTGATGCTGCCGGTCAGGCAAAACTTTCCGAACGTGACGATACCGTCTGCGACTTTCTGGCCTTGGTCGTCGTTTTCGTTTTTGTAGCTCAGCGTTTTCGGTGTCGCCTCGGCCCTCCCTGGCAGCTCAAACGAGGCCACATCAACTTCGCCCTGCGCCCGATTGACGTCCAGCGTCACGTTGGCCGACGCGCCCAGGCCTTTTTTCAGGCTGACGCTGGGGTCTAGTGTTTGAGTGGCGAGTTGCACGTTGCTCTGGGCCGGGGTCAAGCAGCGGATCAAGCGCGCCTGCGGGCTGTTATCGAATAAGCGCAATGGGCCGAGGATGCTTTTTTTGAACAGGATCTGTTCAAGGTCTTTGCCCCAGGCATCGAAGGTGGCGTCGTCGCGCAGGTTCTCGATGTAGATTTTTTCGGTTTTGATGTAGCGCTTGAACGTTTCGGGCTGGAAGAAGCCGTTGCGGTCGAACCAGCCGGCCTGGATTTCAACGGGCCGAGCGTCGTTCATTCTCAGCCAGGAGGTGAACAGATCCGGGTCGGCACTGGTATTGCCCGCAGTCACTCTGACGGTGGGATCTTTGGCTTGGGCCAGTGCTTTGTTCAGGTCGTCCTTGAGCAGGTCGCGGGTGCTTTGGTTGAGGTGGTTGAGTACGTCGGTGAGGCTCAAGTGACGCAGGCGCGTGCGCTCGGTGGGCACGCTGATTTCTCGCAACGGAAAGTTAGTGCGTACCAGTCGTTGTTGCGGTTTTGGCGCAAAGGTCTCGGGGTTCCAGAGCAGGTGGCGTAGGGGTTTTGAGCGTTTGACGAAATCTTCGGCTTTTTTCTTCAGCGCCTGTTCTTGGGCTTCGAGTGCCTGCCACTGCACGGCTTCCGTGGTGAACAGGCTGCTCGGAGGCTGTTGTTTGGCGACATTGACCCAATTGTCGAATGATTTTTCGACGTGTTGATCCAGGGCTGCTTTTTGCCTGAGCCAGGCGTGGTATTTCTCGTACTCCTCGAACCCGTGCTGAATATCCCCGTTGTCGCCTTGCAGAGCGTATTCGGGCAAGGCCAGGCCGTAGGCGGCGGCTTCGAGAAGGGTTTTTACCAGTTCGGAATAATGAAACTTTCCTGTCGAATTCCGTACCCATTGCGCAATGTCCAGTCGCGGTGAAGTGAGGTCACGAGTCGCACTATCAATCTCTGTGAGCAGTTGGGCCTGCTCTCGGGAGAATTGCTCGATTTCTTGCTGGCTGAAATGAGGTTTGCCGAGGTCCACCAGAATCTGGCGCTGTTTGAGATAACGCTGGATGATCTCGCGAGCTTTCATCGCCTCGGCGCTGTACAGATGACCGTCTTCAAAGCTATAGCCGCGTTCGAGGCCGATTTTATGGCCCTTGGCATCGAGTGCAGCCAGTTCGCGGCGTAACGGCAGGGCGGCCTGTTGCTGTTGGTTGACGTGTCTGAGCTGCTCAACCGTGAGACTCGGTACGTGTTTGACGTCCTGCAAGCCCTCTTCGCGTATCCCCAGACGTCCGAGGTCGCGCCCTGTCTGGCCCAACTCATGCTCGATTTCGAGATACCGCTGGCTGTCTTGGGCATCCAGAAAACTGTTGGTTTTGGGTTCGAGAAAAGGCTCCAGCAGGCCCGCGTCATTCAGGGCGTTGATCCGTGAGTCGGGATTAGTGGTCAGCAGCTTCTTTTGTAGACTATCGGCAGCGGCGACCAGCGTATTCAGGGTGTGTTCGCGCAACAGCCAGAAGCGTTCCTGACCGACTTCATAAATAACGTCGGCGTAATGGGTGTCTCGCGTGCACGGCTGCTCGCCGCAGAAATTGACGGTGCAGTGTTCAGGCGGCGCGGCAACGGGGTCGAGGTGCAACACCTCCAGAGCGCTGGTGTCGGGTGCGAGCGCCGGGTTGTCCGCCACGCGCGCGTTGGTGGTGTCCGGCACATTCAATGTCCACCCCGTGCGGATGTAGTTCGGATTGTTGATAAAGGGATTGAGACGTCGTAATTCGTCAACACCGCTGTTCAATCGCTGCGCGAGACCGCTGAGGGTGTCGCCTTCCTGGACGGTATAAATGTGAGTGGTCATGGCTGTAATCCCTGTAGCAGTTGCTCGACCCGACGCTGTGGCCGTTCGCGCGAGGTGAGGATCGGGAGCAGGTCTTCGCGCTCACGCACGTCGCCGTGGGTGATTAGCGCAGAGAGCTGCAACAGGTCACGGTCGATACCGATGCCGTGCTTCACGAAGAAATTGAGGTTGCTGACTGCGCGAGGCAGTTCATGATCTGGCACCTGGGCAAAGTGCTGTGGGTTCTGCCGTAGCCAGTGCAGCCAGCGGATGTCCTTGTAGGTCGAGTACAGGGTGTCGGAGAAAACGAGGGGGTATTCGCAGGGCCCTGTGGCGGGTGTTTCGGCTTTCCAGACATGCCACTGACGTGATGCGGGATTAACGCCAGGAACCGGGGTGTAAACCTCACTCCACGGCCCGAACAGGCAGGCGTGTTGCCGGGTGTTTTCCATTGCCAGCGCGGCCCAGATAGCGGGGTCGTGAATCGACAATACGTTCGTCGGGATCATGCTCAGCAATGTTCGGGCATGCGCCAGTGCCTGCGCCGGGTCGGTGCAGGTCAAGGCCGTGCCTGCGGGGCGTTGATGACACACCTCCGCCAGCCCGTCGATGCACGCTGTGTTGACCACAAACCAGGAGGGCCCCTGGGCCATGTGCGCCTGAAACGGGGTGCCGAACCACAGCCGGTCAACGTTGAACTGCGCACCTTTTTGCATCAGTACCTTCCATGCGTCAGGCGCGTGGGCGGCTTCGATAAGGAACGCTATCTTCTGCCCCTGTTCCAGTCGAGGGCCGTTCAGGGTGGGACGCTCAAGAAACCGGATGATCGCGTCAGACATAAGCCGTCCTTTGATAGGTCTGCCAGAAAGGGCGAAACATGCAGTGGATGACGAACGGGTTCAATGCGGGGGGATACGAAGGAGACGTTTCCGGTGTGGCTTGAGGACAAGTCCTACATCAACGACGGGGGGGTGGGTAACGCCTGTAGCATTTGCTGCCAGTCTGGACTCTGCCGGGGCCGATTTGAACGGCGAAAGCGCCCGCAGGGGCGCGTCCTCAAGCCAGCCTTAAAAACCGCTTCAACTGGTCACTCTGGGCCAGGGCATCGCGTCGGCCCAGTTCGATCAACTCACTGCAATACCCGGTTTCGAACAACAGGTAACTCAGCACGCCGGCGCCGCTGGTTTTAGTCGCGCCCGGGCCGCGCAGGAACATGCGCAAGGCGGCCGGCAACTCGTGCCGATGACGTGCGGCGATTTCGTCCAGCGGCTGGCTGGGCGCGATCACCAGCACGTCGACCGGTGCCAGACCCAACCTGCGTACTGGCTGTTGCAGAGCCAACAAATGACTCAATTCATTGAGACGTTCCAGCAATTCGATGTCGCTTTCCAGGCTGTCGATAAAGGTGCTGTTTAGCATATGCCCGCCAATCTGAGCCAGACTCGGCTGCGCGCCCCGTGTTGGCCGGTGCAGCGGAGCTTTCGCTTCGACACTGCGCGGGTTGCCGCTGACCCCGACCACCAGCACCCGATTCGCCCCCAAGTGCAACGCCGGGCTGATCGGTGCTGATTGACGTACAGCTCCGTCGCCAAAATACTCCTGCTCGATCTTGATCGGCGCGAACAGCAAGGGGATCGCTGAGCTGGCAAGTAAATGATCGACCGTCAGTTGTGCTGGCAAGCCGATACGCCGATGACGCAGCCAGGAGTCGATGGAGTCCTTACCTTGATAAAAGGTCACGGCTTGTCCCGACTCATAACCAAACGCTGTTACTGCCACGGCACGCAGATGCTGGGCTTCGATGGCATGCTCGATACCGCTCAGGTCCATACGGGCGTTGAGCAGGTCACGCAAGGGCGAGCTGTTGAGCAACGCCACGGGGACTCGCGAGCCAATCCCCATCAGATGGTGGCCGACGAAGCGGCCGGCTTGATGGACCACCCCCGCCCAATCGCTACGCAGCACCTGATGACTGCGAAAGCCCTGCCAGAACTCGGTCAATTGGTGAACGGCGGCGCAGAAGTGCGAAGCACCGCTGGCCAACTTGACGGCATTGATGGCCCCGGCCGAGGTGCCGACGATCACCGGAAAGGGATTTGGAGCACCGGCAGGCAACAAATCAGCTATCCCGGCCAGTACGCCGACCTGATAAGCCGCCCGTGCACCGCCACCGGAAAGAATCAGCCCGGTGATCGGTTCTGCGGAAGAGATTTCAGCGGCACTCATGACCGATTTTCTATGGCACGTGAACGCATTTTTTAATTTTCAGCCTGTTTAGTGTCAGCCACGCGTCTTATACAGCTTTGGCTCGCCCGCTGGTCGGCTTTTAAAGCGTCGATGCGCCCATAAGTACTGGGACGGACACTCGATGATGGCGCGTTCGACCCACTGATTGATCCGCAGACAATCGGCCTCGTCGCTTTCGCCGGGAAAATCGCTCAGCGGTGGATGAATCACCAGTCGATAACCACTGCCATCAGCGAGGCGTTGCTGGGTAAACGGCACCACTTGAGCGCGACCCAGCTTAGCGAACTTGCTGGTGGCGGTCACGGTCGCCGCCTGAATCCCGAACAGTGGCACGAACACGCTCTGCTTGGCGCCGTAATCCTGATCTGGCGCGTACCAGATGGCCCGGCCAGCGCGTAGCAGCTTGAGCATGCCACGCACGTCTTCACGCTCGATAGCGAGGGAGTCCAGATTATGGCGTTCACGGCCGCGACGCTGGATGAAGTCGAACAGCGGGTTTTTGTGCTCGCGGTACATGCCATCAATGGTGTGCTGCTGACCGAGCAAGGCCGCGCCGATTTCCAGCGTGGTGAAGTGCAGTGCCATGAGAATCACGCCCTGCCCCTCCAACTGCGCCTGTTTGAGGTGCTGCAGTCCTTCGATATGGGCCAGTTTGGCCAGCCTCTGGCGCGACCACCACCAGCTCATGGCCATCTCAAAAAACGCGATGCCAGTAGACGCGAAATTTTCCTTGAGCAGCTGTTTACGCTCGGCTTTCGACAGATGGGGGAAGCACAGCTCCAGGTTGCGCGACGCAATACGCCGTCGGTCACCGGCAAAACGATACATCACCGCACCCAGCGCCCGACCAACGGCTATCAGCGTGCGAAACGGCAACTGAACGATCAGCCAGAGCAGCCCCAGCCCCAGCCATAGCGGCCAGAAACGCGGTAGAAGAAAACGAGCTCGAAAACGCGGGCGATCCATTACAGCTTCCGTAAAGATAAGGGCCGCGCATTCTACATCGGTTCGGCAACATCAGTTCGGCTTGGCTTGCGACTCGCGAGCGTTCTCGTTATAAGTCTCGGCACTTTTAGCGACAAGCTGCTTTGTGCCGACCATGAGCCAAATCGAATTGCAAGACCAGGATCCTGTGTTCCAGCTGAAGGGCAGCATGCTTGCCATTACCGTGCTTGAGCTGGCCCGAAACAATCTTGAAAGCCTTGATCGCCAGTTGGCGGCCAAGGTTGCCCTCGCGCCGAACTTCTTCAGCAACACCCCTCTGGTGCTGGCTCTGGACAAACTGCCCGCTGGCGAAGGCGCGGTCGACCTGCCGGCCTTGATGCGTGTGTGCCGGCAACACGGCCTGCGCACGCTGGCGATTCGTGCCAACCGCATCGAAGACATCGCTGCCGCCATTGCTATTGACCTGCCGGTACTGCCCCCTTCGGGTGCCCGGGAGCGTCCGCTGGAACCGGTCGAAGGCGATGCAGCGAAGAAAAAAGCGGAAAAGCCACCTGAGCCAACCCTAAAACCGACCAAAATCATCACCTCTCCCGTGCGTGGCGGTCAGCAGATTTATGCCCAGGGCTGCGACCTTGTGGTCATCGCCCCGGTCAGTCCCGGTGCGGAACTTCTGGCCGATGGCAACATCCATGTATACGGCCCTATGCGCGGAAGAGCATTGGCCGGGATCAAAGGTGATACCAAGGCACGGATTTTTTGCCAACAGTTGGGCGCTGAACTGGTCTCGATCGCCGGGCAATACAAGGTTTCAGAAGACCTGCGCAGAGATCCGCTGTGGGGGGCCGGGGTACAGGTCAGCCTGTCCGGTGAAGTGTTGAACATCACCCGTCTTTAACGGATACTGCCGCCATTTTAAAGCATCCCTGATTCGTCGCGAAAACGTAGCAAAAGAAGTCGGAAGTCGAGAAAGCCAAGGTTTCCCAATGGTTAAACCTCTGATTCAGGGGTTCTCGATTTCCAGCATTGCTCGACTGTTGCCGTTTCAAGGGATGCCCTTCAGGGACTAACTGTCCTTTTCCTCTAGGGGTGAAACACCTTGGCCAAGATTCTCGTGGTTACATCCGGCAAGGGTGGTGTGGGTAAGACCACCACCAGCGCCGCTATCGGTACCGGTCTCGCTTTGCGCGGCCACAGAACAGTGATCGTCGACTTCGACGTCGGCTTGCGTAATCTTGACTTGATCATGGGCTGCGAACGCCGCGTGGTTTACGACTTCGTCAACGTCGTGAACGGTGAAGCAACCCTCACCCAGGCACTGATCAAAGACAAACGACTGGAAAATCTTTACGTGCTGGCCGCAAGCCAGACCCGTGATAAAGACGCCCTGACTCAGGACGGCGTTGAAAAGATTTTGATGGAACTCAAGGAAACCTTCGAATATGTGGTCTGCGATTCCCCTGCGGGCATCGAGAAAGGCGCGCATCTGGCGATGTATTTCGCCGACGAAGCAATCGTTGTGACCAACCCGGAAGTGTCTTCGGTACGTGACTCGGACCGCATGCTCGGCTTGCTGGCGAGCAAGTCCCGTCGCGCAGAAAAAGGCGAAGACCCGATCAAGGAACACCTGTTGCTGACCCGCTACAACCCAGAGCGTGTCACCAAGGGCGAAATGCTTGGCGTCGAAGACGTCGAAGAGATCCTTGCAATCCGCCTGCTGGGCGTGATTCCTGAGTCCCAGGCAGTCTTGAAAGCCTCTAACCAGGGTATCCCGGTCATCCTTGACGACCAGAGCGACGCCGGTCAGGCGTACAGCGATGCCGTGGATCGCTTGCTGGGCAAGGAAGTTGCACACCGGTTCATCGATGTGCAGAAAAAGGGATGGTTTCAGCGAGTCTTTGGAGGCCGTGAATGAATATTTTTGACTTCTTTCGTGACCGTAAGAAGGAAAGTACAGCTTCGGTAGCGAAAGAGCGTCTACAGATCATCGTGGCGCACGAACGAGGCCAACGCAGCACCCCGGATTACCTGCCGGCTTTGCAAAAAGAGCTGGTTGAAGTCATCCGTAAATACGTCAACATCGAGTCTGAACAAGTGCATGTCGCGCTGGAAAACCAGGGCAGCTGCTCGATCCTCGAACTCAATATCACCCTGCCAGATCGTTGATCCGGCGGGTGCCTGCGGCGGTATCTCGGACCCTTTGAAAAAAAGGGTCTGAATACCGCCGTTGGCGTTTCCAGCGTTTCGAGGCCCGTTGCACATGCCGTTGTCGAACATCCGCATCATTCACCAGGACGCTGGCGTTCTGGTGGTCGATAAACCGACCCTGCTGCTTTCCGTTCCCGGCCGTGCCGAGGACAACAAGGATTGCCTGATTACCCGCCTGCAGGAAAACGGTTACCCCGAGGCCCGCATTGTCCATCGCCTGGACTGGGAAACCTCCGGCATCATCCTGCTGGCCCGCGATGCCGATACGCATCGCGAGCTGTCACGGCAGTTTCACGACCGTGAAACCGAAAAAGCCTACACCGCTCTGTGCTGGGGTCAGCCGGAACTGGACAGTGGCAGTATCGATTTGCCGCTGCGCTACGACCCCCCTACCAAACCCCGGCACGTGGTCGATCACGAATTCGGCAAGCACGCACTGACATTCTGGAAAGTGCTGGAACGCTGCGGTGATTACTGCCGTGTCGAGTTGACGCCGATTACCGGTCGCTCACACCAATTGCGCGTGCACATGCTGTCCATCGGCCACCCGTTGTTGGGCGACGGGCTGTACGCACACCCGCAAGCGCTGGCTGCTTACCCACGCCTGTGCCTGCACGCCAGCATGCTCAGCTTCACTCACCCACAATCGGGTGAGCGCATGCGCTTCGAGTGCCCTGCGCCGTTTTGATTGCGTGCAATCCGAACCGGACGCACATGCAAATCCCCACAAGGTCGGCGTCAGTCACAAGATACGGTAAACTCGCGCCACTGCTGTCTGGAGTAACTTATGCGCGAAGAGTTGAACCAAGGCCTGATCGATTTCCTCAAGGCCTCCCCCACCCCCTTTCATGCCACCGCAAGCCTTGTTCAACGCCTGGAAGCGGCCGGTTACCTACGTCTGGATGAACGCGAAACATGGGCCACCGAGGCCGGTGGGCGCTATTACGTCACCCGCAATGATTCGTCGATTGTCGCTTTCAAACTGGGCCGTCTATCGCCCTTGAGCGGCGGCATCCGTCTGGTCGGTGCCCATACCGATAGCCCGTGCCTGCGGGTCAAGCCGCAGCCCGAGATACAGCGCCAGGGTTTCTGGCAGCTGGGTGTCGAAGTCTACGGTGGCGCCCTGCTTGCGCCTTGGTTCGACCGTGATTTGTCGTTGGCCGGGCGTGTCACCTTCCGCCGTGATGGCAAGGTCGAAAGCCAACTGATCGATTTCAAACTGCCCATCGCCGTGATCCCGAATCTGGCGATCCACTTGAACCGCACGGCCAATGAAGGTTGGGCGATCAACGCCCAGAACGAGTTACCGCCCATTCTGGCGCAGGTGGCAGGCGATGAGCGTGTAGATTTCCGTGCACTGCTGACCGATCAATTGGCCCGCGAACACGGTTTGAATGCTGATGTGGTACTCGATTACGAGCTGAGCTTTTACGACACCCAAAGCGCTGCGATCGTCGGCCTGCATGGTGATTTTATCGCCGGCGCACGCCTGGATAACCTGCTGTCGTGCTTCGCCGGTGTAAACGCCTTGCTCACGGCCGAAACCGATGAGACCTGCCTGCTGATCTGCACTGATCACGAAGAAGTTGGCTCCAGCTCCGCCTGCGGTGCAGACGGTCCGATGCTGGAACAAGTGCTTCAACGCCTGCTACCTGAAGGCGAAGATTATGTGCGTACCATTCAAAAGTCGTTGCTGATCTCGGCCGACAACGCCCACGGCGTCCACCCGAACTACGCTGACAAGCACGACGCCAATCACGGCCCGAAACTCAACGCAGGCCCGGTAATCAAGGTCAACAGTAACCAGCGCTACGCAACCAACAGCGAAACCGCCGGTTTCTTCCGCCATTTGTGCATGGCCGAAGAAGTTCCGGTGCAAAGTTTTGTGGTGCGCAGCGACATGGCCTGCGGTTCGACCACCGGCCCGATCACAGCCAGCCACCTGGGGGTGCGCACCGTCGATATCGGCCTGCCTACCTTCGCCATGCACTCGATCCGTGAACTGGCAGGCAGCCAGGATCTGGCGCATTTGGTGAAAGTGCTTACCGCGTTCTACGCCAGCCACGAACTGCCTTGATCCAGTCCATCGTCTTCGCGGACTTGCCTGCGAAGACGATCACTTGGTCCATCTGCAAAAACCCACCTAGACTGACACTACCGAACCAGACAGGTGCAGTGCTCATGGATCCGTTCCACTCCATGCTAATACCGATAGTCGCCGGCATGCTCATGCTGTGTGTGGGTTTCTCTTACCAGGAGCGAGGTGTTGGTGTGTTCTTACTCTGGCTGGGCATGGTCTGCATCCTCGGGACGGTGGTTTACAAACTCCTCGAAAAACTGGTGTAAGCCGCTCGGCGTATGGCGTGCATAACCGCAAGCTGTCTATACAATGGCGCTCGCCAAGCCCACGCGTCACTCGTACACTCGCCAGTCATTGCCTGATGATACCGGGCGTTTTTGTGCTGATTCGAGGTTCACCGCCCAGTGCCTGTTTTTGTCCGCCTGCTCGCTCTCCCGCGCCTTTTTCTGATCTGTCTGTTGGCCCTGATACCCATTAGCGCGGCTCAGGCCCTAAGCCTGCCGGGTTCACTAGGTGGCTCACAGAAAGGCCAACCGCAAGCACAGGAACCTCTTGGGCAATCGCTGGATGAAGTGATCAAGACCCTGGAAAACGATCAACAACGCACCAAACTTCTCGACGACCTGAAAAAACTCCGCGACACCACCAAGAAAGCTCAACCGACCGCCGAAGAAGGCGTGCTTGGATTGATCGGAAGCACCCTGTCCGGTTTCGAGAAGCAATTCAGCGGTGATGACAGTCCGATTCAGCGCTGGTCCGACGAACTGACCCTGGCGCAGGAAGAGCTGTTGGGGCTGATGCTGCCCGCCAATCAATGGTTGCCGGTCATCTTCGGTTTCGCCCTGGTGATGCTGCTCTGGAGCCTGCTGGCTGCCGTGCTGATCTGGCTCAGCCATCGGGTGCGCCTGCGCTTTGGTCTGTCAGAAGAGCTGCCACAACACCCTCGTACCTGGGACATGCTGCGTTTTGCCCTGCGCAAACTGGGGCCGTGGCTGGTGGCCCTGGTTATCACCGTGTACTTGAGCTATTCCCTGCCCTCTTCGCTGGGCAAGGATTTGGCCATGGTGCTGGCGTATGCCTTGGTGGTTGGCACCTTATTCTCGGCCATTTGCGTGATTGCCTTTTCCGTTGTCGACGGCCCCCACCGCCGCCGAGCGCTGTATATCCTGCGTCATCAGGCGTTTCGCCCACTGTGGCTGATTGGGAGTTTTGCCGCCTTCGGCCAGGCCTTGAGCGACCCGCGCCTGATCGCCAGTCTTGGCGAACACCTGGCGCACACCGCCGCAACCCTGGCTAACGTACTGGCCGCGATCTCCACGGGGCTGTTCATCCTGCGATTCCGCCGCCCCATCGGCCACTTGATCCGCAACCAGCCGCTGTCCCGTCGCCTGACCCGGCGCGCCTTGAGCGACAGCCTCTACATCCTGGGCTCGTTCTGGTATGTGCCGGCATTGATGCTGGTGGCGGTGTCATTGTTCGCCACGTTCTTCTCTGCTGGCGATACCAGTACCGCCCTGCGTCAGGCCTTGATCTGCGCGGTATTGCTGGTGCTGTGCATGGTCATCAATGGCCTGGTGCGCCGTCATGCGCAACGGCCGTACCATGGACAAAAACGTCATGCGCTGTATTCGGACAGACTGAGAAACTTCTTCTATACCCTGGCGCATCTGCTGGTCTGGTTGCTGTTCATCGAACTGGGCCTTCGCGTGTGGGGCTTGTCGCTGATTCGTTTCGCCGAAGGTGACGGCCACGAAGTCAGCATCAAGCTGTTCAGCCTGGGCGCAACATTGCTGTTCGCCTGGCTGGTGTGGATCCTCGGTGACACCGCCGTGCATCATGCCTTGACCCGGTCACGCAAAGGCCTGGCCAATGCCAGGGCGCAAACCATGATGCCGCTGATCCGCAATGTGCTGTTCGTGGCGATATTCATCATCGCCCTGATCGTCGCACTGGCGAACATGGGCATGAACGTGACCCCTCTGCTGGCCGGTGCCGGGGTTATCGGCCTGGCCATTGGTTTCGGCGCGCAGTCATTGGTGGCGGATTTGATCACCGGCCTGTTCATCATCATCGAAGACTCGCTGGCCATCGACGACTACGTCGACGTCGGCGGGCATTTGGGCACGGTCGAAGGTTTGACCATCCGCACGGTGCGCTTGAGGGATATCGATGGCATCGTCCACACCATTCCGTTCAGCGAGATCAAAAGCATCCAGAACTACTCGCGGGAGTTCGGCTATGCGATTTTCCGCATTGCGATTCCGTTCAGCATGAACATCGACGACGCGATCAAACTGGTTCGTGAGGTCGGGCATAAAATGCACAGTGACCCGCTGGAGCGACGCAACATTTGGTCGCCGCTGGAGATTCAGGGGGTCGAAAGTTTCGAATCCGGCAGCGCAGTCCTGCGGGCGCGCTTCAAGACTGCTCCGATCAAACAGTGGGAAGTTTCGCGCGCCTTCAACTTGTCGCTTAAACGCCATCTGGATGAAGCCGGACTCGATTTGGCAACCCCACGTTTAAGCGTACAGGTGAGCACCGGCGGCGGTAGCGTGATTGGCGTTGGAGCGGCCAAGGAAAAGCAATGATCGCGACCACACTGGGCGTGACGACATGATCGCGCCCTACCCCGGCACCACCGCACTCACATGAATCGCATCATGGCGCCAATACTCAAGGTCGCAGTCGATCAGACGGCCTTGCTGATCATAGTTGACCCGGGCAATGCGCAGGCCCGGGCTGCCAACGGACACTTTCAATGCCGCTGCCGCCTCGACCTGCAAGGCCGTCGGCACCATCTCGAAACGCACCTGGCCATACCGCAAGCCATAACGGCTGGCGTATAACTCGGTCAGCGACTGACTCAGATCGACATCCAGTATCTGGGGAAAGTATTCCGGATTGAGATAGTGCTCCACGTACAACACCAGTCGCTGATCAATGCGTCGCGCGCGGCAGATCTGGATCACGCTGGACAATGCTGGCAACTGCAACCAGGCACATACCGCCGCCGACGCAGGCTGCAGACGCGCTGAAATCACCTCCGTCGAAGGCACTCGTCCCTGCGCACTGACCATGGCGTGAAAATGGCTGCGGCGCATCAAATCGTAAGCCAGGCGCGGCGGCGAGATAAACCAGCCACGTCGCTCCTCGCGATAAACCAGACCCCGTGCCTCCAACTGCAACAACGCTTCACGCACGGTGATCCGCGTGGTACCGAACAACTCACTGAGTTTGCGCTCGGCGGGCAGCTTACTACTGGCCGGCAACAAGCCGTGCTCGATCTGTTCCTGCAAGGCCAGACCGATGGCTGTCACCGCCTTTGGTGCATCTTCGCGCATCAACGTTACCTATCTGGACTAGTCCAGCGCTGTTTAAGAGCAGGACCGAGCATGAATATCGCTCCTGTGAGTATCGGTCAGCCTAGACAAAGCACATGACTGATCGATGACAAAGCTGCCGAGGGACGGCCTGATACGGTTGTTCCAGATCAACAAAACCGATGAATATCAATATTTTAGCCATGGTCTACGCTTACCTTGGACTGACCTCCCTTAGCTGATGATTACCCTTGCAGGAGTGATGCCGACATCAAAGTGTCATTCAGCAGGCTTAAATTGGCTCAGGTATTGCTGACCTAGACCAACCCAACCGCACTAACGTCGATAAAAACGTAGCGTTGAAAACGCCCAAAGGAGCTTCGGATGAAACATCTTTTCCTGGCATCACTGTTAGGTTCGACCATTGCCCTGTGCACAGCCGCCATGGCTGCTGATACCGACTTGAAAACCCTGGAGGCCGCGGCCAAGACGGAAGGTGCGGTCAACAGCGTCGGCATGCCCGATAACTGGGCCAACTGGAAAGGCACCTGGGACGACCTGCTGAAAAACTACGGCCTCACGCATATCGACACCGACATGAGTTCGGCCCAGGAAGTCGCTAAATTCGCTGCGGAGAAAGACAACGCCAGCGCGGATATCGGCGATGTGGGTGCAGCCTTCGGTCCTATCGCAGTAAAACAGGGCGTGACCCAGCCGTACAAGCCAAGCACCTGGGCTCAAATCCCGGATTGGGCGAAAGACAAAGACGGTAACTGGGCACTGGCCTACACCGGCACCATCGCGTTCATCATCAACAAAAAATTGCTCCATGGCTCCGACGCCCCCAAAACCTGGGCTGACCTGGAGAAAGGCAAATACAAGGTCTCCATCGGTGACGTGAGCACCGCCGCCCAGGCCGCCAACGGCGTGCTGGCTGCTGCCATTTCCAAAGGTGGCGATGAAAAGAATATTGAACCGGCACTGTTGATGTTCGCCGAAATCGCCAAACAGGGGCGTCTGTCGCTGTCCAACCCGACAATCGCCACGATGGAAAAAGGCGAAATCGAAGTGGGCGTGGTCTGGGATTTCAATGGCCTGAGCTACCGCGACAAGATGGTCAATCCTGACGATTATGAAGTGCTGATCCCCTCCGATGGTTCGGTGATTTCCGGCTATACCACCATCATCAACAAATACGCCAAACACCCGAACGCCGCCAAACTGGCTCGCGAATACATCTTCAGCGATGCCGGCCAGACCAACCTGGCGCGGGGCAATGCCCGTCCGATTCGTGCTGAACACATCACCCTGCCGGCTGACGTACAAGCCAAGCTGCTGCCTAACGAGCAGTACAAACACGTGAAGCCGATTGCCGACGCGGATGCCTGGGAAAAAACCTCGAAAAGCCTGCCGAAAAAGTGGAACGAACAAGTCATCATCGAAATGAAATAAGCGTTATTTGAGGGAAAAACGGGTTCGCCCGTTTTTCCCTCTTTGGACCATTTTTTCTGATTGTGTACAACGCTTCTGGAGCTCATCCGTTATGAGGCACAACGTCATCCTGGTCGTGCTCGATGGTCTTAACTACCAAGTCGCCCGACATGCCATGGGACACCTTCAGGCATACGCAGGTGCAGGACGCGCCGCCCTGTACAGACTGGAATGCGAGCTACCTTCGCTGTCCAGACCGCTGTACGAGTGCATCCTTACCGGCGTGAAACCGATCGACAGCGGTATCGTGCACAACAACGTCACGCGCCTGTCGAATCAGCGCAGCGTGTTCCACTATGCCACCGACGCTGGTCTCAGCACTGCCGCAGCGGCTTATCACTGGGTCAGCGAACTGTATAACCGCTCACCGTTCGTTGCCGCCCGCGACCGCCACACTGACGACGCACACCTGCCGATCCAGCATGGACACTTCTACTATGCGGATCACTATCCGGATTCACACCTGTTCGCTGATGCCGAAAGCCTACGTCTGCGCCATGCGCCGAACTTCATGCTGGTACACCCCATGAACATTGACGACGCCGGGCACAAGCACGGCCTCGATACCCCGCAATACCGCAACAGTGCGCGCTCTGCCGACATCATCCTCGCCGATTACCTGCAAGGCTGGCTCGACACCGGTTACCAGGTGCTAGTGACCGCTGACCACGGCATGAACAACGACCGTTCCCACAATGGCTTACTCCCGGAAGAACGCGAAGTTCCGCTGTTCGTGTTCGGCGATGCCTTCAGTTTCGATAGCAATGCCCAACCGAAACAGACCGATCTGTGTGGCACGGTCTGCGAACTGCTCGGCGTCCCTCACGACAAGCCAGTGTGCCGGGAGTTGTTGAAGTGAACTCAATCACTCGAGGCAAATGGCTGGCGGCCCTGTGTCTGGTGCCCTTCTCCGTGTTTTTCATCGTATTCCAGATCGCCCCGCTGGCCTGGGTCGTGATCCACAGCCTGCAATCGGAAGACAACGGCTGGGGCCTGGCTAATTTTACTGAAGTGTTCAGCTCCCGGTTCTACCTGCAAGCGATCCAGCACAGCCTGGAGATCAGCTTCTGGTCCAGCGTGTTCGGAATCATCATTGCCGTGCTGGGCAGTTACTCCCTGCGTCGGGTCGACTCGCGACTGCGTAACTTCGTCAACGCCTTCGCCAACATGACCAGCAACTTCGCCGGTGTGCCGCTGGCCTTCGCCTTCATCATCCTGCTGGGATTCAACGGCAGTATCACAATCATGCTCAAGCAAGCCGGGATCATTGAGGACTTCAACCTGTATTCGAAAACCGGGCTGATCATCCTCTATACCTACTTCCAGATTCCATTGGGTGTGCTGCTGCTCTACCCGGCCTTCGACGCCCTGCGCGAAGACTGGCGCGAATCCGCTGCCTTGCTCGGGGCCGACAGCTGGCAGTTCTGGCGGTATATCGGCCTGCCAGTGCTGACCCCGGCGCTGATCGGTACTTTCGTGATTCTGCTGGCCAATGCCCTCGGCGCCTACGCCACCGTGTACGCCCTGACCACAGGCAACTTCAACGTGCTGCCCATCCGTATTGCCGCCATGGTTTCAGGCGACATCAGCCTCGACCCGAATATGGCCAGCGCCCTGGCCGTAGTGTTGGTGGGCCTGATGACCCTGGTGACCCTCGTGCACCAGTGGCTTTTGAAGAGGAGCTACCATGTCTCGCGCTGAACCGGGCTCCGCCGTCCTCTACCACCGCGTCGTGGTGTACCTGCTGTTCATCATTCTGTTGCTGCCACTGGCAGGGACGCTGATCTACTCCATTGCCACCAGTTGGTCGGCAACCATTCTGCCCAGCGGGTTTACCGTCAAATGGTATGTCGAACTGTGGAGCGACCCGCGTTTCCTCCACGCATTCGGCCAGTCACTGCTGGTATGTGTCGGCTCCCTGGTGCTGTCAGTGGTCCTGATCCTGCCACTGCTGTTCGTCGTGCATTACCATTTCCCCAAGCTTGATGCGCTGATGAATATCCTGATCCTGCTGCCCTTCGCCGTGCCTCCCGTGGTGTCATCCGTCGGGCTGTTGCAGCTCTATGGGTCCGGGCCTTTCGCGATGGTCGGCACGCCGTGGATTCTGATCGGCTGCTACTTCACCGTGGCGCTGCCGTTTATGTACCGGGCGATTACCAACAACCTGCAAGCGATTAACCTGCGCGACCTGATGGACGCTGCGCAACTGCTCGGTGCCAGCACCTGGCAGGCCGCGTTCCTGGTGGTGCTGCCAAACTTGCGCAAAGGCCTGATGGTCGCGTTATTGCTGTCGTTCTCCTTCCTGTTCGGTGAGTTCGTGTTCGCCAACATCCTGGTCGGTACGCGCTACGAAACCCTGCAGGTCTACCTGAACAACATGCGCAACAGCAGCGGTCACTTCACCAGTGCGCTGGTGGTTTCCTACTTCTTCTTTGTGCTGGTGCTGACCTGGGCGGCCAATTTAATGAACAAGGACAAAAGCCAATGAGCTTCGTCAGCGTCGATCACCTGCAAAAGAGCTACGCCGGCACCGCCGTGTTCAGCGACATCAACTGCGACATCAGGAAAGGCGAGTTCGTGACACTGCTCGGCCCTTCCGGGTGCGGCAAATCCACCCTGTTGCGCTGTATTGCCGGCCTGACCGCGGTTGATGGCGGCAAGATCCTGCTCGACGGCCAGGACATTGTCCCGCTCAGCCCGCAGAAGCGCGGCATCGGCATGGTGTTCCAGAGCTATGCGCTGTTCCCCAACATGACCGTCGAACAAAACATCGCGTTCGGCCTGCGCATGCAAAAGGTCAACGCCGACGACAGCCGCACGCGAGTCGCCGAAGTGCTGAAACTGGTCGAACTGAACGACTTCGCCGCACGCTACCCGCACCAACTGTCTGGTGGCCAGTGCCAACGGGTTGCGCTGGCGCGCTCGCTAGTGACCCGGCCACGCCTGCTGTTGCTCGATGAACCGCTGTCGGCGCTGGATGCACGGATTCGTAAACACCTGCGCGAACAGATTCGTCAGATCCAGCGTGAATTGGGACTGACGACGATTTTCGTGACCCACGATCAGGAAGAAGCGCTGACCATGTCAGACCGGATCTTCCTGATGAACCAGGGCCGGATCGTCCAAAGCGGCGATGCTGAAACCCTATACACCGCGCCGATCGACGTGTTTGCCGCCGGCTTTATCGGCAACTACAACCTGCTCGACGCCGACAGCGCCAGCCGCTTGCTGCAACGGCCGATCAACAGCCGTCTGGCGATTCGTCCGGAAGCCATCGAGCTGAGCCTGACCGGCGACCTCGACGGCGAAGTGCGCAGCCACAGCCTGTTGGGCAACGTGATCCGTTACCGGATCGAAGCCCGAGGCGTGGAACTGGTGGTCGACGTACTGAACCGTTCAGCGGCTGATTTGCACCCCAATGGACGTCGAGTGGCCTTGGCTATCGATCCGTCGGCGCTGTGTGAAGTAGCCTAAGCGACAACCGCAGAACCTGTAGAGGTTACGAAGGCTGCAAAATTTCAGAGGACAGCAGTAATGGCGTTAGCGATTTTTGATTTGGACGAAACCTTGATCCACGGCGACTGTGCCAGCTTGTGGAGCGAACAAATGGGTCGACTCGGCTGGGTGGACGCTGAGTCGTTCATGCGCCGTAACAATGAACTGATGGCCGCGTACAGCGCAGGCGAACTGGCGATGGAGGAGTACATGACCTTCAGCCTGGAGCCCATGGCCGGTCGCACGCCGGAAGAAGTCGCGCACCTGGTAGGTCCTTGGGTCGAAGACGTGATCGAACCGATCATCTTCAGCGAGGCCTGCCGGGCCATCGCCGCCCATCGAGCGGCCGGTGACCGGATTTTAGTGATATCGGCGTCAGGCACGCACCTAGTCAAACCCATCGCCGAACGACTGGGCATCGACGAAGTACTGGGGATCGAACTGGAGGTCAAACATGGCGTCTACAGCGGCGCGACATTGGGCGTACTGACCTACCGCGAAGGCAAGGTCACGCGCTTGCTGGAGTGGTTGCAAAACGAAGGCGAGACGCTGGAAGGCTCCAGTTTCTACTCGGATTCACGCAATGACCTGGCGCTGCTGCTCAAGGTCCAATACCCCCGCGTCGTCAACCCGGACCCGGTACTGCGCGAGCATGCAGAAAAGGCCAGCTGGCCGATTCATAGCTGGAAGTGATGGCTGAATAAGCGGCCTGGTTGGCAGGCCGCTTAAGCGAACGACTTCACACCATGTGTCAGACCAGACTTTCGTCGATCACCAACACCAGTTTGCCTGACACCTGATTGGTCGCCAGCTCGGCGAAGGCAGATTCGGCGTCTTTGATCGGGAACGTTCTGGCCAGTTGCGGCTTGAGGCGTCCTTCGACAAACAACGGCCACACGTGCTGACTCAGATCACTGAGCAAATCCGCTTTGAATTGATCATCACGGCTACGCAGGGTCGAACCCAGTATCTGCACACGCTTGACCAGCACTTGCGCCAGGTCCAGTTGCGCTTCGCGCCCGCCCATCAAACCGATCAGTACCAATCGCCCATCAACGTTCAGCACTTTGATGTTCAAGGCCGCGTAGTTGGCACCTACTGGATCGAGAATGACGTCGAACGGGCCGAGGTCTTTCAAGCTTTCGAGGTTGTCGCTGCGCACAACCCCACCCTGAGCCCCCAGCGCTTCGCAATACGCCAGACGTTCGGCAGAGCCGACGCTCACCCATACCGGGTTGCCGAACGCCTTGCAAAGCTGAATGCCAGCTGAACCAACACCACTTGCCCCGGCGTGCAGCAATACCTTTTCACCCGGCTTCAATGCAGCCAGTTGAAACAGATTCAGCCACGCAGTGGCGTACACCTCGGGGATACCTGCCGCTTCCGGCAAAGACATGCCTTCGGGAACCGGCAGCACATGCCGTCCGTCGACTACGACCTCTTCAGCCATGCCACCACCTGCGAGCAGCGCGCAGACTCTGTCCCCTACGTGCCAGGACGAACCCGAACCGACTTCGCTGATCACCCCGGAGCACTCCATCCCGAGGGTTTTACTGGCTCCCGGCGGTGGCGGATACAGCCCGGCCCGCTGCAATAGATCCGCGCGATTGAGACCCGCAGCAGCGATCCGAATGCGTACTTGCCCTACATCACATGTCAGATCGGGTTGTTCTACCCATTCCACATGTCCGTCAACGCCTTGCAATGCCTTCACAGTGCCTCCATAGTAAGTCTGGACTGAGCCGGTGCTATAGACGCACGGGCTTTTTGCATTATGCGACCGGATCCGACGGAACCGGCGACTTCAAAGACGGCCTAATATGCGTTATCAATTGTCCCCGCGTCGAATCAGCATGAAGCATTTTTTCCCCAGCACCGCGCTTGCCTTTTTCATTGGCCTCAGCGTGTTGCCGCTGTCCGCCAATACGTTCGCAGCCAATAGCTGGGATAACCTTCAGCCAGATCGCGAAGAGGTCATTGCCAGTCTTAACGTTGTAGAGTTGCTCAAAAGGCATCACTACAGCAAGCCGCCGCTGGACGATAAGCGTTCGGTCATCATCTACGAAAGCTATCTGAAGCTGCTGGACCCGTCCCGTAGCTACTTCATGGCCGGTGATATTACCGAATTCGACAAGTGGCGCACGCAGTTCGACGATTTTCTCAAGAGCGGCGACCTGAATCCCGGCTTCACCATCTACAAGCGCTATCTGGATCGCGTCAAATCGCGCCTGAATTTTGCCTTGGCAGAACTGGACAAGGGCGTCGGCAAGTTCGATTTCACCACCCAGGAAACCTTGCTCGTAGAGCGCAAGGATGCCCCGTGGGCCAAGACTACTGCCGAACTGGACGATCTGTGGCGCAAACGCGTCAAGGATGAAGTCTTGCGGTTGAGAATTGCCGGCAAAGAACCCAAAGCGATTCAAGAGCTGCTGACCAAGCGCTACAAGAATCAACTGTCGCGTCTGGAGCAGACCCGTAGCGAAGATGTGTTCCAGGCCTACATCAACACCTTCGCCATGTCTTACGATCCGCACACCAACTACCTGTCGCCTGACAGCGCGGAAAATTTCGACATCAACATGAGCCTGTCGCTGGAAGGCATCGGCGCCGTGTTGCAGAGCGATAACGACAACGTCAAAATCGTGCGCCTGGTACCGGCTGGCCCTGCCGCCAAAACCAAGCAAGTCGCCCCGGCGGACAAGATAATTGGCGTGGCCCAGGCCGACAAAGAGATGGTCGACGTGATCGGCTGGCGTCTGGACGAGGTGGTTAAACTGATTCGTGGGCCTAAAGGCTCGGTCGTGCGCCTGGAAGTGATTCCGGCCAGCAATGCGCCTAATGACCAGACCAGCAAAATCGTCGCGATCACCCGCGAAGCGGTCAAGCTTGAAGAGCAGGCGGCGAAGAAGTCGATCCTCAACCTCAAGCAGGATGGCCACGACTACAAACTCGGCGTCATCGAAATTCCGGCGTTCTATCTGGACTTCAAGGCCTATCGTGCTGGCGACCCGGAATATAAGAGCACCACGCGTGACGTGAAGAAACTGCTGACTGAACTGCAAGCCGACAAAGTCGATGGTGTTGTCATCGACCTGCGTAACAACGGCGGCGGCTCGTTGCAGGAAGCCACGGAATTGACCAGCCTGTTCATCGACAAAGGCCCTACCGTGCTGGTTCGCAACAGCGACGGCAAGGTCGATGTCCTTGAAGACGAAGCCAAAGGCGCGTTCTATAAGGGCCCTATGGCGTTGCTGGTCAACCGCCTGTCTGCCTCGGCCTCGGAGATTTTCGCCGGCGCCATGCAGGACTATCACCGCGCGTTGATCATCGGTGGCCAGACCTTCGGTAAAGGCACCGTACAAACCATTCAGCCGCTCAACCATGGCGAACTGAAACTGACGCTGGCCAAGTTCTACCGGGTTTCCGGCCAGAGCACCCAGCACCAGGGTGTACTGCCAGACATCGCGTACCCGTCGATCATCGACACCAAAGAAATCGGCGAGAGCGCGCTGCCCGAAGCCATGTCGTACGACACCATCAGACCGGCCATCAAGCCTGTCGTCGATCCGTTCAAGCCGTTCCTCGCGCAACTCAAGACGCGGCATGATGAGCGCTCGTCGAAGGACCCGGAGTTCGTCTTCATCGAGAACCGCTTGCTCTTGGCGCAAAAGCTGATGGCAGAGAAAACGGTTAGCCTCAACGAAGCCGAGCGTCGCGCTCAACACACCGACATCGAAGGCAAGCAGCTGGCTCTGGAAAACACCCGCCGCAAGGCCAAAGGTGAAGAGCCGCTCAAAGAGCTGAAGAAAGAAGATGAGGACGCGCTACCAGCAGAAGACAAGACCAAACCCGAGGATGACGCCTACCTGGCCGAAACCGGGCGCATCCTGCTCGACTACCTGAGTTTGAACGCCGCTATCGCAAAAAAGTAAAAAGGCAGGACGGATGATCGTAAAATGCTGGCCATTTAGTGCTCTCTAGTGGCATTCAGTCATCAAACAGTCATCAATCTGTCGTGAAATAGAGGGGCTGAGCGCTATTGCGCTTAGCCCCTTTTTTTTTGCGCAGAGATCACCATGACCGTCACTGAACAGCTGAGCGCACTGAGTTCAATTCTGGCTCACCGCGATTTGCACAGCTTGTTCCAACCGATATTGTCGCTGTCGGACCGCCGGATTCTCGGCTATGAAGCCTTGACCCGAGGCCCGTCCAACAGTCCCCTGCATTCGCCCATCAGCTTATTCGCAGTGGCCCGCCAAGCTGGGCGGCTCAGCGAGCTGGAACTGGCTGCGCGCGAATGTGCCTGTCGGCGTTTCAGCGAACAGAAACTTGAGGGCAAGCTGTTCCTCAACGTTTCACCCGAGTCGCTGCTGGAACCAGCTCACCCGCCAGGTCGTACCCTGGAGTTGCTGAACGCCTACGGCATTTCTCCCAGCCAGGTGGTGATCGAGCTGACCGAGCAGACACCCACTGAAGATTTCGAGCTGCTGTACAACGCACTGCATCACTACCGGGATATGGGCTTTTCCATCGCCATGGACGACCTGGGTGCGGGATATTCCAGCCTACGCCTGTGGTCGGAGTTGCGCCCGGACTACGTAAAAATTGATCGACACTTTATCGACGGTATTCATCAGGATGCCGTCAAGCGCGAGTTCGTCGGTTCCATGCTGCAGATGGCCAAGGCCTCCAGAGCGATTGTGATCGCTGAAGGCATTGAACTGCCGGAAGAGCTCGCAGTGCTGATCGACATGGGCGTGGATCTGGTTCAGGGCTATCTGCTCTGTCGCCCGCAAGAACATCCTCCGCGTGACGCCCGCGCGCTGTTACCCAAGCTCGACCCAACGGTACCGGCGTTGAACGAAGACGCCTGTGACCTGAGCGCTCTGCTCAACGAACAACCCGCAGTCAATCAGTCCACAGCGACCGCCGCCGTCCTTGAGTACTTTCGCAAACAAGCCAACCTCAACTCCCTGGCAGTGCTGGACGAGCAGTCGCAACCTTGCGGCATCGTGCATCGGCACTCATTGTCCGAGGCTCTGCTAAAACCTTTCGCTACCGACCTGTTCGCGCGCAAACCGATCAGCCGCCTGATGAGCGACGACTTTCTTGCTGTCGAGCTGAACCAGTCCTTGCAGCAGGTCAGTCGCCTGCTGACCAGTCGCGCCCGGCAGCGTATCGAAGAGGATTTCATCATCACCCTCAATGGCTGCTACCTGGGTCTTGGGCGGGTGATTGACGTGCTGAAACTGATCACTGAACTGAAAATACAGCAAGCTCGCTACGCTAACCCGCTGACTTTGTTGCCCGGAAACGTGCCGATCCAGCAATGCCTGACCCGCTTGCTGCAACAGGGCCATGAGTCAATGATCTGCTACGTGGATATCGACAGTTTCAAACCGTTCAACGATATCTACGGCTACGGACGTGGCGACGAAGTATTGCTCTGCCTGGCGCAGTGCCTGAACGACCGGATCGACCCGAGCCGCGACTTTGTCGGACACATTGGCGGTGATGATTTCTTGATGGTCCTAGGTTCCGAAGACTGGCGCAAACGCCTGAATCTTTTGCTAGAGGACTTTCAGAATCAGTGCCGGCGCTTCTATCGAGCCGAGCATCTGGAGTCGAGCTGTTTCACTGCCCTCAATCGTCAGGGTCAGCGCCAGGACTTCCCACTGTTATCGCTGTCCATAGGCGTCGTCCACCTGCACCCCGATGCCTGTGCAGATCTGGATGCCAGTCAACTCGCAGAAATGGCGTCACAAGCCAAGCACCACGCAAAGAACGTTGCAGGCCCCAGCGTGCACGTCATCGACACACTGGACTGCGAAGCATTTTTGGCACGCTAAATACCCAACTACCGGGTATGGGCCTGAAACGCTTTGGCACGATCCAGATCGGGGGGTAAGCCGGGGCCGCCCTGTTGGTACAACTGCGACAGTTTGATGGCCGCCAGTGGATGCCTGGCCTCGACTGCCATGCCCCACCATTGAGCGGCATCGACAGCATCAGGGGCCTTGCGTGTGTCACCCGCCAGGCTCAACACGCCGAGCTGGTAAGCCGACTTGCCATCACCCCCCAACGCGGCCAGACGCAACAGACGCACGCCTTCCTCGCGAGCACCCAAACCTTGACCGCGAAACGTCAGGATATGGCCGTAGAAGCTCTGAGCGCCAACATCTCCCAGATTCGCCATACGCGAGAATTGACCTTCGAGCCATTGCCAGCCTCGAGGTTGTTGCACGAACCACGACCAATGGAATAACCGCCGAGCCAGCAAGTAGCTCAATCGTGCTCGTAAACGCCACAGACTTGGATTCACACGCTCTCCGGATAGCTGTATTCAAAGACCCGCGCCACTTCAGAAGCATGCCATGACGCTGCGGCTACGCCGTCGGAAGGGCCCGAGAATCGCCCAAGCCGTTCGACGCATTCAAAGAAGCCAGTACGCGGCAAACGACTCGCGCCCTGACTGATCACCAACGAACTACGCAACGGCTGTTCGGCGCGAGCATCCAACGCTGCCAAGTGTTCAAGTGCGGCAGTAAGGGTAAGCATCGCGGGGCTGGGAAGTTGCAACCGCTCGAGTAAAGCACGGTAGGTCAATAGATGCCGTTGCCGGCGCGCCTGATCCAGCTCAGTCAACAGCCCTTCCCAGTGCAGACGGCTGATGCGCACACTCATGACTCACCCCCCCAGCCAGGGACACCCAATTCCCAGGCCAGGCTTCGGCGAATGGCCGCATCCGGCAATCGCTCGCCACTTTCGATCAAGTCCAGATACGACGGACTTATCCCGACTGCACGCGCCAACTGCGCAACTTCCAGGCCTTTGGCGGCGCGCAAGGCACCCAACTGATCAAAGCCGGGATGATCGACAGGCGCGACCTCAGGCGGTTGCGGCGAGTGTTGAACGGTTGTGTCCGAGATCCCGGCCGCTTTGAGCAGAGCCTGATACTGAGCCCAAGGCAAAACTGCGTACTCTGGCTCTCCATCACGTGTAATTATCTGAAGATCCATACAAACCCCCTGTAGGACTACAACACTTTGCGAGTAGGCTTTTTCCCTGTGTTGATATCTTAACAGCGGACAGAGGCACCTTGCGTCCTCTGAATCGACAAGCGACCGCTCAAGACAACGATAACCCCCATAAATCCGGGCGCTTCAGGGTTTGCGATGCTCTAGCACCAGGAGCTCCGGTGTTGCGGGCAATCGTTCGACGACGACAAGTTTCTCCGGTGCCTGCCTGGCTCGCCACGCTCGAAAGGCATTCAGCTCACTTTCCAGGCTTTTCATGACCCAAGCCAGCACTGCGATGTCATCGAGCATGCCGATCCCGGGTATCCAGTCCGGCACGGCATCGAACGGGCTGAGGAAATACATCAACCCCGCCACCACCGAGAGCATCGCCTTGGGGCTGACAGCTCGGTACTCACCGCGCCAATAGGCCAGGCACAGGGCCTGCAGCAAGCGCAGGTCATCCTTGAGCTTACCCAAACGGTCACCCTGCCTGGCGCCCTTGCGTGCAACAGCAAAGATCAAGGCTGGCAAACGCCCACGACTGAGCAAGCGCTGAGCCATGGGTAAAAAACGAATCAAATTCCAAGGTGTTTTCATGATCGCTCCCAACGGAGGTTGCAACAGGTGTCACCACTATGCTGCACAAAATGTTATCCACACAAGTTGTGGATAACCTTGTGAACAGAGCCTGTTTTCAGGCCTGAGACGCCCGCGCTGTAGGGCTTTGGCTCAAATCGGGCGTTTTTTACTCACATTAAAAATACGACAAATTCGTTGACTTGGGGCCTGACTGAAGTTACCCCCACCGCATTGCAGGGGGTCGCAATCGATCGTCCTACAATCTGCCAGCAATAGTCAGTCCGCTAATGGTATTACGACTGCGTCAGAGGGGATCCGTTCGCGTCCAAACGCCACAAACAACAACGCCCCGTCAAAGCGGGGCGTTGTGCTCAAACCAGTGCGCTCAATTACTTGGCGGCTGGCTCTTCAGGAGCTTCTGCTGCTGCAGCGGCAGGATCCTTGATAGCCAACAGTTCCAGATCGAAGACCAGAACGGAGTTGGCAGGGATCGTCGGGCTTGGGCTTTGCGCGCCGTAAGCCAGGTCACTAGGGATGTAGAGTTTGATTTTCTCGCCAACGTGCATCAGTTGCAGGCCTTCAACCCAGCCAGGGATCACGCCGCTTACCGGCAGATCAATCGGGCTGCCGCGTTCAACGGAGCTGTCGAAGACTTTGCCGTCAGTTAGCTTGCCTTCGTAGTGAACAGTCACTACGTCGGTCGGCTTAGGCTGAGGGCCATCGGCTTTCTTGATGATTTCGTATTGCAGACCGGAAGCGGTGGTGGTCACTTCTTTACGCTTGCCGTTCTCTGCCAGGAATTTCTTGCCGGCGGCTGCCGACTCTTCGCTCATTTTGGCCATACGCTCTTCAGCCCGCTTTTGCAGGGCAGCAAAGGCTTCGACCAGCTCATCATCCTTGAGCTTCTGTTCTTTTTTGCCGACGGCGTCTTCGATGCCTTGGGCTACCGCTTTGGAGTCCAGATCATCCATACCTTCCTGAGCCAGGCTTTTGCCCATGTTCAAGCCGATACCGTAAGAAGCTTTTTGCGCCGGGGTTTTCAGCTCTACGTTGGTATGCGAGTCACAACCCGCGAGTACCAGACCTACCAGGGCTACCGCCGCCGCCAACCGATGCTGTTTCATACTAATTCCTTGTTCATGCGCCAATAGGGCAAACGAGTAAAGCCGCGAGCTTATCAGGCTGCCGCGATCAATGGCTACCGGCATGAGAGGCAGAAAAGTCAGATAAGTTCAGGTATCCAAACGTTTTCTTGCACCGAGTGCATGTCGTACAGCATTGGTTCAGCTGCGCAGCAAGAGCCTATTCGCCGAGCCTGATTTTTTTCGAGACCTACAACCTGGACGAAACGCTGAACAGGGCGTTGTTCATAGCGGGTTTTATTCAAATAAGACCCGCCCCGACTTGGCCCTGTGTCGACTCACCTCAAGAACACAACAGCACTGGACACAATGAATGCTCAGGACTGACAGTCAGTACTGAATAAAAAGCAATTGCACTTACATAACCCCGATGATCCAGGAATGAAGATTCCATGCGCATGCGGACCAACGCCATGAGGAGCAAACTCGACCCTGCATTTGTAAGCCGATATTTCTTGCAAAAAACTCACTGATTTCATACCGTTAGTCTTGGGGAATCTATTATCTTTGCGCTTGGCACTACGAGTAGATGTTGCTGAGTGACTTTGCGGAAATCCCACCTTCAAAAGCAACTTGATGACGTGATAGACGTGTGTACATACCTCGACCGCAAGCACGCTTCTAAATCCACGCTCGCCCGCTGGGTGCTCCCCAGCTACGTCTGATGAGCGTGCAAGCGATTTCAATGAAGTAAATGCAGAGTTCGGCTTTCTGCATAAGTTGTTAGTATATGTACAAAAGACACGCTGCCCACGTAGGAATACCATGAGCCAGAGCTTTCTCCCCTTTTCCCGCCCGAGTATCGGTGACGAAGAAATTGCCGCCGTCGAGCAGGTTTTACGCTCCGGCTGGATTACCACAGGCCCGAAAAACCAGGAGCTTGAACAGCAATTTGCCGAACGCGTGGGCTGTCGTCACGCCGTCGCGCTCTCGTCCGCCACCGGCGCGATGCATGTCACGTTGCTCGCCCTGGGCATTGGCCCTGGCGATGAGGTGATTACCCCGTCGCAAACCTGGGTGTCCACCGCCAACATGATCTGCCTGCTCGGCGCGACCCCGGTTTTCGTGGACGTCGACCGCGATACCCTGATGACTGACCTCGCCGCCATCGAAGCCGCCATCACCCCGCGTACCAAAGCCATCATCCCGGTGCATTACGCCGGGGCCGCCTTTGATCTGGACCCCCTCTACGCACTGGCCGAGCGTCACGGCATCATGGTGATCGAAGATGCCGCTCACGCAGCGGGCACTCTTTACCGGGGACGTGCGGTCGGCGCGCAAGGCACTGCCATTTTCTCGTTCCACGCGATCAAAAACATGACCTGCGCCGAAGGTGCGATGTTCGTCAGCGATGACGAGAACCTCGCCAACCGGGTCCGCATGCTCAAGTTTCACGGGCTCGGCGTGGACGCCTACGACCGCATGACCCATGGCCGCAAACCGCAGGCGATGGTCATTGAGCCAGGGTTCAAGTACAACCTGGCCGACATGAACGCCGCCATTGCCCTGGTGCAGCTCAAGCGCCTCGACGAGATCAATGCCAAGCGCGAGGTCCTGGCCCAAGCCTACCTCAAGCGCCTGGCAGACTTGCCGGTCCAGCCGCTTCTGCTGCCAAGCTATCCGCAGCAGCACGCCTGGCACCTGTTCATTCTGCGCATCGATGCCGAGCGCTGTGGCCTGGACCGCGAGGCGTTCATGAAAGGCTTGCAGGAGCAGAACATTGGCACCGGCATTCATTTTATCGCCACCCACCTGCACACCTATTACCGCAAGCAGTTCCCGTCGGTCCAGTTGCCCAACACCGAATGGAACTCGGCACGCCTGTGCTCGATCCCGCTGTTTCCCGACATGACCCTCGACGACGTCGAGCGCGTTGCGTGTGCTATTGAAACCACTCTGGAACGAAGCCTGTGAAACCTTATCCGATTCAGTGCGTTTCGATCGTCATCCCGGTCTACAACGAAGAGCAGAGCCTGCCTGAGTTGTTGCGCCGCACCGAAGCGGCCTGTGCACAGTTGCACCATGAATTCGAAATCGTTTTGGTCGACGACGGCAGCCGCGACAACTCTGCGCAAATCCTTCAGGACGCCTCGGAGCGTGAAGGCAGCTCCATTGTCGCGGTGATCCTCAATCGCAACTATGGCCAGCACGCGGCCATCATGGCCGGCTTCGAGCAATGCAAAGGCGATGTCGTCATCACTCTGGACGCCGACCTGCAAAACCCGCCGGAAGAAATTCCGCGCCTGGTTGCCCAGGCCGAGCTCGGCTACGACGTGGTGGGCACCGTGCGCAACAACCGTCAGGATTCAGCCTGGCGTCGTTGGCCGTCGCGCTTGATCAATCTGGCCGTGCAACGCTCCACCGGCGTGGCCATGAGCGACTATGGCTGCATGCTGCGGGCGTATCGACGCACGATCGTCGACGCCATGCTGGCCTGCCGCGAGCGCAGTACGTTCATCCCGATTCTGGCCAACAGCTTCGCCCGCCACACCACCGAGGTGCTCGTCCCGCACGCCGAGCGCGAACATGGTGATTCGAAATACAGCCCGATGCGCCTGATCAACCTGATGTTCGACTTGATCACCTGCATGACCACCACGCCCTTGCGCCTGCTGAGCATCCTCGGCTTCAGCATGGCCTTTCTCGGCGTGCTGTTCGCCGTGTTGCTCATCGGTTTGCGCCTGATTTTCGGCGCCACCTGGGCTGGCCACGGCACCTTTGTTTTGTTTGCTGTGCTGTTCGTGTTCACCGGCGGCCAGTTCATCGGCATGGGACTGTTGGGCGAATACCTGGGCCGCATGTACAGCGATGTCCGGGCCCGCCCGCGTTTTTTCATCGAAAAAGTGCTGCGCAGCCCGTCCGCGACGTCCGCTGTAAATGCTAACAGCTCACACCCGTCTTCATCTTCCACTCAGGTCACGTTATGAATCCTAAAGCTGTCGTCTTTGCCTATCACGATATTGGTTGTGCTGGCATCGAAGCCTTGCTCAACGCAGGCTATGAAATCGCTGCCGTGTTTACCCATGCCGACGACCCGAAGGAAAACACCTTCTACGGTTCCGTCGCGCAATTGTGTGCACGCAAAGGCATTCCGGTGCACGCCCCGGAAGATGCCAACCATCCTCTGTGGATTGAGCGGATCAGCAAACTCAACGTCGACTACCTGTTCTCCTTTTATTACCGCCACCTGCTGGGCGAGCAATTGCTGGCCTGCGCGAGCAAAGGCGCCTTCAACCTGCACGGCTCCCTGCTCCCGCATTATCGCGGCCGCGCCCCAGCCAACTGGGTCCTGGTGAATGGCGAAACCGAAACCGGCGTGACCCTGCACCGCATGGTCAAGCGCGCCGATGCCGGCGCTATCCTGGCTCAACAGCGTGTGGCCATCGAACGTGCCGACACCGCCCTGACCCTGCACACCAAGTTGCGCAACGCCGCTGCCAACTTGTTGCGCGACGCATTGCCGCTGCTGGCCCAGGGCAAGTTGACTGAAACCGCCCAGGACGACACCCAAGCGTCCTACTTCGGACGCCGCACCCCGGCCGATGGCCTGCTGGACTGGAAGCGCCCGGCCGAACAGCTGTTCAACCTGGTGCGCGCCGTGACCCAGCCTTACCCTGGTGCTTTCTGCCCGGTTGGCGAACACAAACTGATCGTCTGGAGCGCCGACGTCGTTGCCGGCAATGAAGGCATCGCCCCAGGCCGAGTGATCAGTTCCGATCCCCTGCGCATCGCCTGTGGCGAAGACTCCCTGGTGATCACCGCCGGTCAGCGTGGCGACGCCGGGCTCTACCTCAGCGGCCCGCAACTGGCCCGCGAACTGGGTCTGGTCGAAGGCTCGCGCATGGTCGGCAGCGAGTCGGCACGTGCCGTGCGTCGCACCCGTGTTCTGATCCTCGGCGTCAACGGCTTTATCGGTAACCACCTGTCCGAGCGCCTGCTGCAAGACGACCGCTACGAAATCTATGGCATGGACATCGGTTCCGACGCCATCGACCGCCTGCGCAGCCACCCGAACTTCCACTTCGTCGAAGGCGACATCAGCATCCACTCCGAGTGGATCGAATATCACATCAAAAAATGTGATGTCGTGCTGCCGCTGGTGGCCATCGCCACCCCGATCGAATACACCCGCAACCCGCTGCGCGTGTTCGAACTCGACTTCGAAGAAAACCTGAAGACCGTGCGTTACTGCGTGAAATACAACAAGCGCGTGATCTTCCCGTCGACCTCCGAAGTGTACGGGATGTGTACCGACCCGAATTTCGACGAAGACACCTCGAACCTCATCGTCGGCCCGATCAACAAGCAGCGCTGGATCTACTCGGTCTCCAAGCAATTGCTCGACCGGGTAATCTGGGCTTATGGTCAGAAAGGCCTGCGCTTCACCCTGTTCCGTCCGTTCAACTGGATGGGCCCACGCCTGGACCGTCTGGACTCGGCGCGAATCGGCAGCTCGCGTGCCATCACCCAACTGATCCTGCACCTGGTGGAAGGCACCCCGATTCGTCTGGTCGACGGCGGCGCACAAAAACGCTGCTTCACCGACGTGGCTGACGGCATCGAAGCCCTGGCACGCATCATCGAAAACCGCGATGACAAGTGCAACGGCCAGATCATCAACATCGGCAACCCGGACAACGAAGCCAGCATCCGCCAGCTGGGCGAAGAACTGCTGCGTCAGTTCGAAGCTCACCCACTGCGCTCGAACTTCCCTCCTTTCGCCGGTTTCCGTGACGTCGAAAGCCAGTCGTTCTATGGCACCGGCTATCAGGACGTGACCCACCGCAAGCCAAGCATCGATAACGCTCGCCGCCTGATCGACTGGACCCCAACCATCGAACTGAGCGAAACCATCGGCAAGACCCTCGACTTCTTCCTGCGTGAAGCAATGCTCGAAATCGCGGATAAACGCTAATGCAGGCAGGACTACGCATCGATGTAGACACCTATCGTGGCACCCGGGAGGGGGTGCCTCGGCTACTGGAAATGCTCGATGAGGCGCAGGTAAAAGCGACCTTTTTTTTCAGTGTGGGTCCGGACAACATGGGGCGCCATTTATGGCGTCTCTTCCGCCCCCAGTTCCTCTGGAAAATGCTGCGCTCACGTGCAGCCAGTCTTTATGGCTGGGACATTCTGGTGGCCGGGACCGCATGGCCGGGTAAACCCATCGGGCGTGATCTTGGCCATTTGATGCGGCAAACCCTGGATGCGGGTCATGAAGTCGGCCTGCACGCCTGGGATCACCATGGCTGGCAAGCCAATGCCGGACGATGGAGCGAAGCGGAGTTGATCGAGCAGATTCGCCGAGGCGTGGACTGTCTCAGCGATATCACCGGCCAGGCCGTTGAGTGTTCTGCTTCCGCCGGTTGGCGGGCCGATGAGCGCATCGTTCAAGCCAAGGAATCATTCGGTTTTCGCTACAACAGTGACTGCCGAGGGCACAGTCTGTTTCGGCCAAGGTTGGGGGACGGCAGTCTGGGCACACCACAAATCCCGGTGGATTTACCCACTTTCGACGAGGTCGTCGGCCCGGATTTAAGTGCCAGCGATTTCAACGCATTCATTCTTGATCGATTCAACCCGACCGGACTAAATGTCTACACCATTCACGCAGAAGTAGAAGGGATTCTGATGGCTAACGACTTCCGTCAATTGCTGGCGCAGGCGCGTTTGCGAAATATTTTGTTCCAACCCCTTGGCGACTTGCTGCCAGCCGAGGCCAGCAGCTTGCCTGCTGGACAATTGGTGCGTGGCACACTGAGCGGCCGCGAGGGTTGGCTGGGAGTACAGCACGCATGATCCGGCGCTGGGCACTGCCCTTGCTGCTGCTTGCTTTTTGTCTGGCTTTTCTGCTCCCACTGGCCTCGCACGGCCTGTGGATTCCGGACGAAAGCCGCTACGCACAAATCAGCCAGGAAATACTCCTCAGCGGCAATTGGATTTCACCTCATTTCATGGGGTTGCGTTACTTTGAAAAGCCCATCGCCGGCTACTGGCTGATTGCAATCGGTCAGGCAGTATTCGGTGAGAATTTATTCGGTGTACGCATTGCCTCGGTGCTGAGCACTGGGCTCAGCGTTGTGCTGACCTATCTGATTGCAAAGCGCTTGTGGAACGATCCACGCAAAAGCTTTGCCTGCGCCCTGCTCTACATGAGTTTCGGTTTGATTGCTGGTCAGGCTGGCTATGCCAATCTCGACCCGCAATTCACCCTATGGGTGAACCTGAGCATGGTTGCGCTCTGGTTCGCCATCCACAGCACTGGCCGGGAACGACTGACCAGCTGGGTTTTACTCGGCTTGGCGTGCGGCATGGGGTTCATGACCAAAGGCTTCCTCGCCTGGCTGCTGCCCGCACTGATCGCACTGCCCTACATGCTCTGGCAAAAGCGCGTGCGTGAGTTGCTGAAATACGGGCCGCTGGCCATCGTCGTAGCGATTGTGGTGTGCTTGCCCTGGGCACTGGCAGTACAAACCCACGAACCCGACTTCTGGAGCTTTTTCTTCTGGCACGAGCACATCCGCCGCTTCGCCAGTGATGACGCTCAGCACTCTCAGCCTTGGTGGTTCTACCTGCCGATGCTGGTCGCTTCCAGCCTGCCTTGGGTTGCACTGCTGCCGACAACGTTCCTACAGGCGTGGCGAACCAAGCATCAGGCAAATACCGGCTTTCTGCTGCTCTGGATGCTGCTGCCACTGGCCTTTTTAAGCATGAGCAGAGGCAAACTGCCTACCTACCTCATGCCGTGCCTGATGCCGCTGGCATTGCTCATGGGTTACACGCTGATAGCTCAGATAGAGAAAGCCAAAAGCAGGACGATGCGTATCAATGGGCTGCTCAATCTGACGCTCGGCGTGATCGCCTTGCTCGCGTTGGTGTATGTGCAACTCAAACAACCGGTCTATGAAAACGAACCGCTGCACGTGTTATTGGTGGCCACCGCTCTGATCGGCTGGATAATTGCCAACGCCCTGCAAGCGATCAAACCCCTGCTCTACTGGGCCGCACCTGCGCTCGGCATTTGGCTGGTGGTCGCTCTGCTGCCAGCGGCCCTGCCCAACAGCCTGGTTTTCAACAAAACCCCCGACCTGTTCATCGCCCGCCACGCGCAGGAACTGGGTCAGGCACGGCATTTACTCAGCAACGATCTCGGCGCTGCCTCTGCCCTGGCGTGGCGTGTACAACGCCCCGATGTGGCGCTGTACAACACCATCGGCGAGCTCAAATATGGCCTGACCTACCCAGACGCCTCCGGTCGCACGGTCGGCCTTGAAGATGTCCAGCAATGGATAACTCTGGCTCGACGCGAAGGATCGGTAGGGGTCGTGATGCGGGTGAAAAGCGAAGACGAAGTGCATGAGGTCGACTTACTCCCCAAAGACGCCAAGCGTTATGAGGAAGGAAATATCGTGATACTGATCTTTTCGCAGTCACAACCATGACCCTACTTCTCTTGTTCGCGGCTAGCCTACTGAGCTGTTTCGGCCAGATTGCGCAAAAGTTTGCCGTGGAGAGCTGGCGCGGGCAAAGCCCCGGCATTCTTCTCGCTGCACGCTCTCTATGGCTATGGCTGGCGCTCGCCTGTCTCGGTTCTGGATTGTTGTTGTGGTTACTGGTTCTGCAACGGCTGGAAGTAGGTATTGCCTACCCGATGCTAAGCTTGAACTTCGTGCTTATCACCTTAGTGGCTCGATTCTTGTTCCACGAGCCCGTCGATAGCCGGCACTGGCTAGGTGTCGCATTGGTGATTGCGGGCGTGGTCCTGCTAGGACGGCAAACATGAGTCTGAAACGCGGTATCGCCTTGGCCATGGGCAGTGTTCTATTGGTTAGCACTGCACAACTCGGGATGCGCTGGAGCATGACACGCCTCCCATCCCCCACTCAGTGGCTCGAGGCGCTGGGCAGCGGCACTATTGACCCACTTGCCGCGGGTATTGTTATCGCCGCGATCCTTGCCTATGCCCTTTCCATGCTTTGCTGGCTTCTGGCTTTGCGAGACGTGCCACTAGCCCGAGCCTATTCACTGCTAAGTATCAGTTACGCGTTAGTCTATCTGCTCGCGGCCAGCCTACCGTTCTTCAACGAGCATTTCAGCGTATCAAAAACACTGGGGGTGACCTTGGTCATCCTGGGCGTCATTACGATCAATTCGCAACGAAATTCAGTAGTAAATTCTAGGAACTCCGTATGAAAATCAGCGTATTCGGTAGTGGTTATGTGGGCCTTGTACAAGCGACAGTTCTGGCTGAAGTCGGACATGATGTCATCTGCATGGACATCGACGAGAACAAGGTCAAGCAACTTCAACAGGGCCACGTCAGCATTTTCGAGCCTGGCCTTGCAGCCCTTGTAAGGGAAAACCTGGAAAGCAAGCGCCTGCATTTCACCAGTGATGAAAAGCTGGCCATCGAGCACGGTCAGGTGCTGTTCATCGCTGTCGGCACGCCTTCCAGCGATGACGGCTCAGCAGATCTCAGCGCTGTTTTCGCCGTAGGTGAGGCGGTTGCACGCCATCGCGTCGAACCGCTGATCCTCGTCGAAAAGTCCACAGTACCCGTGGGCACCGGCGACGCCCTGCGCATTCATACGGAAAAAGCATTGGCCGGACGCCCATTGGAGTTCGATATCGTCTCCAACCCCGAATTCCTTAAAGAGGGTTCGGCGGTCACCGACTGCCGTAAACCAGACCGCATTGTGATCGGTTGCGAACGTGAAGAAGTACGCGAGGTCATGCGCGATCTCTATGCACCGTTCAACCGCAACCACGACCGCATCATTTTCATGGATCTGCGTAGCGCCGAGCTGACCAAATACGCCGCCAACTGCATGCTGGCGACCAAGATCAGCTTTATCAACCAGATCGCCGAACTGGCCGAGCACCTCGGCGCCGATATCGAAGCCGTGCGTCTGGGGATCGGTGCAGACTCACGCATTGGTTATCACTTCATCTACCCTGGCGCCGGCTACGGCGGGTCGTGCTTCCCCAAAGACATGCGCGCCTTGATCCACAGCGCTCAAGAGGCGCATTGCTCAAGCGATCTGTTAGAGGCCGTGGAAGCCATCAACCAACGGCAGAAAACCAAGCTGTTCGAGCGTGTAAACGCCTTCTTTAAAGGTGACCTGAAGGGAAAAACCTTCGCGATGTGGGGCCTGGCATTCAAACCCAATACCGACGACATGCGCGATGCCCCTAGTCGCGTATTGATGGAAGCATTGTGGGAAGCTGGCGCGGATGTACGTGCCTATGACCCAGAAGCCATGCAGGAAACACAACGCATCTATGGCGATCACCCTCGTCTGGCCCTGATGGGTACACCAGAGTCAGCACTGAGCGGCGCCGATGCCTTGATCATCTGCACTGAATGGCAACAGTTCAAGGCTCCAGACTTCAAACTCATCCAGGAGCGTCTCAAAACACCGGTCATTTTTGACGGACGCAACCTCTACGACACCGAGAGAATGGCACGCAAGGGTTTCCACTACTTCCCAATGGGACGTGGCGATTCTCGCAACCTGCCGATCCCCCAGCAACAATGGAACGCCGACAGCAACACGCCCGAGTAACCTAGCGATCGGAGCCTGCCTTTAGCGGGCTCTGATCTCATGAATGACGAGTGTCTGTGAGCGCTCCTTTCGGGGGGATGCTCTGATGGTCTTATCTTTGTTTGGAGATTCACATTGGCATCCCTACCCTTGATAAGGCCCTCAACGGCGTCTTTGATGATCCTGCGCCAGCAATCTATCGGCCTGGGAGTTCTGGCACTGCTGCTGTTCATTGCAGGAGACTACCAGCAGGCCGCGATCGGTTTCGATTCACGCTTCATATTGTTTGCTGAAGAAATGTTGCGCCATGGCCCAGGTTTTTTCCCTACAACCTATGGCCAGCCTTATGCAGACTACTCTGCAACCTCTACATTTTTCATCTATCTGTTTTCCCTGCCTTTAGGGCGAGTGGTCAGCCTGACGGCCTGGTTGCCTACCGCCATCGCGTCAGCGGTGATGGTGTCGCTGATCTACCGCCTGATCGCTCCGTATTCGCGTCAGTGGGCTTTGCTTAGTATTGCCCTGCTCTTGCTGAGCAATAACTTCATTACTGAAACGCGTGCTGTGTCACTGGATCAGATGCTCGCGACAGTCGCCTTCGCCATCTTCTATCTGGGCTACGCAGCAGACCATTTCGAGGCGCCCAGGCGCATGGCTTTGATCCTGGCGTTACTGGTGCTGGGGTTCGCCATTCGCGGCCCGATAGGGTTAGTAGTACCGACGGGCATGCTGTGTAGCTATTACCTGTTGAATGGTCAGTGGCGGCGTTTTTTCACGTTTGGGTTAATGGCCCTCGCGATATTGGTAACGTGTATCGGAGTGCTGTTGCTGCTTGCCGACATCAGTGGTGGCTCGGCATTTATGCATGAAGTCGTGCGCATGCAATTCAGTTCACGCATGGATGGCTCGGAAGGATCGAGCAGCCCGCTGTACTATTTCACCAGCTCGGTTGGCAACTACGCGCTGGCATACCCGCTGGCCATTCTGGTGTTGGCTGTCACATTGCTTGCAGGGCGCCAGCACAAGACTTCAGCGCTTCGACTGTTGCAGTTTTGCACCGCCGCCGGGCTGATCGTAATGATAGGGCTGTCCATACCTCAGGCTAAAAAAGCACGCTACATGCTGCCGATGATACCGATGGCAGCGATTATCGCGGCTTATCCTTTTCAGGCAGTCGAAGGGCGTTTATTTGCCTGGTTGCGTGGCTTGACGCTGGGGATTTTGTTGCTGCTGCCGGGCTTGTTGATCGCTGGATTACTGGTGGCACGTCAGCGCTTTCCCGAACAGCTGGGGTCAATAAACGTGGTATTGACTGTACTGGCAGTGCTGCAGATCGCTGCATTGGCCCTGCTGTTCAAGCAGCAATGGCGAACTGTCGGCCTGGCAATCTGTGCAGTACTGGCGATGTGGTCGTGCTACATACTGGTCTTCGAACCCGTAGAACGTGAGCTTTACGACACCCGCAGTTTTACCTTGGCCGCACGTGATTTGATCCAGCGTGACCCGGCGCCTGTGGTTCTACATAGCATGGGTAAAGACGCGAAGGCCATCAAGTTCATGGTCAACATTCCCGAGGACCTGAAGCCGATATTCACTGATACACCTGAAGGCATCGAAGTGGTGCAGGGACCTGCCTGGCTGGTCATGGACAAGACCGATTACCAGGCACTGCAAAGCACTCGATTCGCGGCGCTCCAGCCCCTGCTGAGTGGTCGATTCGACAAGAATGACTACGTGCTGTTGCACCTGCCGTAAGCTTTATCGAATGCGCCGTAGCGCATTCGATAAACCTGCTTATTGCCCGACGAAATAATAGTCGCGCTGGCCGATAGTGATTTTCTCCACCACCTTCAAGGGTGCAACAGGCTCGCTACGGCTTTCCATGATTGCGACATTGCCGGGCGTTGCGCTGAGAAACTGAGTCAACTCAGCCTCGGACTGCAAGGCCTCAAGCCGGCTCTGGCTATAGAACACAGTGGCGCCAGCCAGCCGTTCGCTAGGTTTGAACAATACGACATGCTGCCCATTGGCTTGCAGAGCCTTGACCTGTGCAGTCAACGGCACAAAGGACTCGTTGCGGTCCGCACGTGGTGCCAGCCACAAAGCCGCTGCCAAGTAGCCCAAAATCACCGCGCCGAGGACCCCGAGCACCAACACGCGCCGATGGCGTAACAACCTGTCCGCAAAGGCCGAAGACGGAGCACGCTCCTGCAACCCCTTAAGCAACACCGCAGCATATTCAGCGGCAAGCACGGCCGCTGCGGGAGTGAGCGACATCAAATAGACCATGCGTTTGCTGGAGGCCAGGGTCAGCAAGATGAACTGTGCCACCAGCCACAGGCTGAAGAACAATAGGTAGCGATTACTCACCAAGGCTTTGCGAAAGTGCCAAAGGCCGAAATAGACCAGCAGGTTCCATGGCAGAAACGCTTGCGGCAGCTTGACCAGATAGTAATAAAACGGCTCAAAGTGCCCGGCGCCTTCGAATGAGCCACTGAAACGGCCTACGCTGTTGGCCCAGAGCACATCACCCAGCATCTGCATGCCGCCACGCTGATACAGCAGACCCAGCCATACCAGCAGCGGTATCAGACCCACCACAGTAAACAGCGCTGGACGCAACCAGCGCGAAACAGTGAGCCGTTTTTCAAGCACGCTCTCGGCGACCAGATAGGTAAAGATCACCACACCCGGCAACGCAAGACCCAGCACCCCCTTACTCAACGTAGCGATCATGATCCCGGATGCAAATAGCAGCCAGGAGCCAAGCGCAAAATGCCTTTGCTCGGCCTGTTGGCGGCTGGCATAAAAAAACGCCAGCAGTGCCAATGTGACACCAAGGCTAAGCAGTGCATCCTCACCGACCTGCCTGGAGTTACTCAAGTAGCTGGCCGTGGTGGCCATCAAGATCGCGGCGGCCCAGGCGATTGTCGCTGGCCGTCCGAGCTTGCGCAGCATGGCGTAAAGCAACATCAGACTGAACAGGCCAGCGAATGCCGATGCAAGTCGCACAGCCAACGGTGTCCCACCGAATAGTTTTATGGCGCTGGAGTCTAGCCACAGACTCAGAGGCGGTTTTTCCAGAAAGGGTTGTCCGTTGAGCTTGGGCACTATCCAGTCGTTATCGAGGTACATTTCCATAGCGATGCCCGCGACGCGAGGTTCAGCCGAGCCTTGCAATTGGTGATTACCCAATGCAAAGAAAAACAACAGACAACCCAGCACAAATAAAATAAAGGTGGGTAAAGGAGTACGCATTCAGTCACCAAAGGGGAAAGTAAATCCCAAAAAAAAGCGGAGTCGTGTGCCAGAGTCGAAATACCTGCGAGTGGGTATCTCGCAGGTCCGAGGCGAAGGACGGAGAGCTTACCCGATCGAATATCGAAATTTCGTTAAGATCGCCAACTGATCCCGAAAGAGACAGCCGAAGCGCCAAATAGACGGACGTGGCATAATCACCCGTTGATTTTTTTGGACGGCGCGGGGAGTTTCGGGGATGGAAAATTCCTCCAATGAAAACAATGGCTTACGCCTTTTCGGGATCAAGGCCTGCGACACCATGAAAAAAGCTCGCACCTGGCTCGATGAAAAAAACCTGAGCTACGATTTTCATGATTACAAAGCGGTAGGTATCGACCGTGAGCACCTGACTCAGTGGTGCGACGAACATGGTTGGCAGGTCGTTTTAAACCGGGCAGGGACTACCTTTCGCAAACTCGACGACGGACAAAAAGCCGATCTCGACCAAGCCAAGGCAATAGAACTGATGCTCGTGCAACCTTCGATGATCAAGCGTCCAGTGCTTGATCTCGGTGACAGAACCCTGATTGGCTTCAAGCCCGATCTGTATGCGGCGGCCTTCAAGTAAGCCAGAGCGCTACTGAAGCCCCCTTTTAATCAGTTAGAGAATTCAGTAAGAGGTATTTGCATGTCCACTACCCTGTTCAGCCTGGCGTTTGGTATCGGCACTCAGAACCGTCAAGGCGCGTGGCTGGAAGTCTTCTACGCACAGCCGTTGATCAATCCGTCGGCAGAAATCATTACAGCCATCGCACCCTTACTGGGTTACACCGGCGGTAATCAGGCCATCGCGTTCAATACCGATCAGGCTTCAAAACTGGCTGACGCGCTGAAATCCGTCGATGCTGGCCAAGCCGCCTTGCTGACCCGTCTGGCCGAAAGCCACAAGCCGCTGGTAGCAACCTTGCTGGCCGAAGACGCGGCACTGACCTCAACACCTGAGGCCTACCTGAAGTTGCACTTGCTGTCGCATCGACTGGTCAAACCTCACGGCCTGAGCCTGGCCGGGATTTTCCCTCTGCTGCCTAATGTCGCCTGGACCAGCCAAGGCGCTGTGGACCTGAGCGAACTGGCTGAGCATCAGCTGGAATCGCGTCTGAAAGGCGAGTTTCTGGAAGTGTTCTCCGTCGACAAATTCCCTAAAATGACCGACTACGTAGTGCCGAGCGGTGTGCGCATCGCTGACAGTGCACGCGTGCGTCTGGGCGCTTACATCGGCGAAGGCACCACGGTCATGCACGAAGGTTTCGTCAACTTCAACGGCGGCACCGAAGGCCCGGGCATGATCGAAGGTCGTGTCTCGGCGGGCGTATTCGTCGGCAAGGGTTCCGACCTGGGCGGCGGTTGCTCGACCATGGGCACGCTGTCGGGTGGCGGCAACATCGTCATCAAGGTCGGCGAAGGCTGCCTGATCGGTGCCAACGCAGGTATTGGCATTCCATTGGGTGATCGCAATACGGTGGAATCCGGACTGTACGTTACTGCCGGGACCAAAGTCGCGCTGCTCGACGAGAAAAACGCATTGGTGAAAGTGGTCAAGGCCCGCGACCTGGCAGGCCTTCCAGACTTGCTGTTCCGTCGTAACTCGCAGACCGGCGCCGTGGAATGCAAAACCCACAAGTCGGCCGTTGAACTGAACGCAACGCTGCACGCTCACAACTGATTGATCCCGCGTCGGCTTTTAGCGCTGCATACGTAGCGTTAAAAGCCGGCTATTGAGCTGAATAACATGCCCCTGCCCTCCCCCTGGCGCGCTGATTTTCCAGCCATCGCCGCACTGCAACGGCAAGGCCAGACCTATCTGGACAATGCCGCAACGACCCAAAAACCCCAGGCATTGATCGACGCGCTTAATCATTACTACGTCAATGGCGCGGCTAATGTGCACCGGGCACAGCATCTGCCGGGCGCCAACGCCACCCAGGCGTTCGAGAGCAGCCGCAGCAAGATTGCCCACTGGCTGAATGCGGGTGAGTCTGCACAGATCGTCTTCACCCACGGGGCAACATCAGCCCTGAATCTGTTGGCATATGGTCTGGAGCACGAGTGTGTTGCCGGTGATGAGATTGTCATCAGCGCGCTGGAGCATCACGCCAATCTGTTGCCTTGGCAGCAATTGGCGCACCGCTGCGATCTGAAGTTGATCATCTTGCCGCTCGACACCAACGGCCTGATTGATCTTGTGGCCGCCGCCGTACTGATCGGCCCCCGCACCCGTTTGCTGGCAGTCAGCCAGTTATCCAACGTGCTGGGCGCCTGGCAGCCACTGCCCGCGTTGCTGAGCATGGCCAAGTCCCATGGCGCATTGACGGTGGTGGACGGTGCCCAAGGCGTGGTCCATGGCCGGCATGACGTGCAAGCATTGGGCTGCGACTTCTATGTATTTTCCAGTCATAAACTGTATGGCCCCGAGGGTCTTGGCGTGCTGTATGGCCGCAATGAAGCGCTCGCGCGCCTGCATCATTGGCAGTTTGGTGGCGAGATGGTGCTGACCGCCGATTATCACACCGCCAGATTTCGCCCTGCGCCCTTGGGATTCGAAGCTGGTACACCGCCGATTGCCAGCGTGATAGGCCTCGGCGCGACCCTCGACTATCTGGCAAGCCTCGACCACATGGCCGTGGTTGCGCATGAAGCGGCTCTGCATCAATTGCTGCTGGACGGTTTGAACAGACGTGAAGGCATTCGCGTTCTGGGTGCTCCGCAATTGGCGCTGGTGAGTTTCGTCGTCGAAGGCGTGCACAACGCCGACCTGGCGCACTTGCTGACCGAACAGGGGATCGCTGTCCGCGCAGGGCATCATTGCGCCATGCCGTTACTCAAAAGCCTCGGCCTGCCAGGCGCAATCCGGGTGTCCTTGGCGCTGTACAACGACTCCGACGATCTCGAGCGCTTTTTCAGCGCGCTGGATCAAGCCTTGGAACTGCTGCGATGAGCCTGCCTGTCGACGCACAAACAGCCCTTGAAACCTTCAACCAATCCCACAGCTGGGAACAACGCGCACGTCTGCTGATGCAATGGGGCGAACGCCTGCCAGCCCTGAGTGACAACGAAAAAACCGAAGAACATCGTGTGCATGGCTGTGAAAGCCAGGTCTGGTTGCTCGGCAGCGTGACGGACGGCCACTGGCAGTTTCGCGCAGCCAGTGACGCACGCTTGATTCGGGGGCTGGTGGCCTTGCTGTTGGCGCGAGTCAACGGCCTCTCGGCTGAAGACTTGCAACAGGTGGATCTGCCGAACTGGTTCAATCAGTTGGGCCTGAGCCGACACCTCTCGCCCTCACGCAGCAACGGCTTGAACGCGGTGCTGCAGCGGATGCGTCAACTGGCCTCTGGCAGCGCCTGAACAGGCTTGGCGCGATCCGCCGGACGTCTCACGCCCGCGACAATCTTGTCCACCGCCTTGGTCGCCGCGACCATACCGAAGGTCGCGGTCACCATCATTACTGCACCAAACCCACCCGCGCAGTCCAGCTTGACCCCATCGCCAACGAAGCTTTTTTGCAGGCAAATGCTCCCGTCTGGCTTGGGATACCGCAACTGTTCGGTGGAAAACACACACGGCACGCTGTAGTGGCGAGTCACGGTGCGCGAGAACCCATAGTCACGGCGCAAGGTCGAGCGAACTTTGGAGGCCAGCGGATCGTTGAAGGTACGGTTGAGGTCGCAGACCTGAATCAGCGTCGGGTCAATCTGTCCGCCTGCGCCACCGGTGGTGATAATCTGGATTTTGCGCCGCTTGCACCAGGAGATCAGGGCGGCCTTGGCGTTGACACTGTCGATGCAGTCGAGCACGCAGTCGATATCAGGCGTGATGTATTGGGCCATGGTCTCGCGGGTCACGAAGTCAGCCACGGCATGCACCGTGCAATCGGGATTGATGGCGCGCAGGCGCTCGGCCATGACCTCGACCTTGGCCCGACCGATGGTGCCCTCCAATGCGTGCAACTGACGGTTGCTGTTGCTGACGCAGACGTCATCCAGATCGAACAGGGAGATTTCGCCGACACCGCAACGGGCAATCGCTTCCGCCGCCCACGAGCCGACACCGCCGATCCCGACGACCGCCACATGGGCTGCGCGCAACCGCTCCAGGCCCTCGATGCCGTACAAACGGGCGACGCCAGCAAACCGCGGATCTTCTGTGTTCATGACCATTACCCCAAAAACCGGCGCGCATTATAGGTCGCTATGGGGCTCAGAGCATCTTTATCCTGATGAGCCGCCGTCGCGATCAACGTAACCCTGTATGCCTGACACTCTGTTGTATATTGCCTGCAAGACCCAGTATTTTGGACGACAAGACGACCTGCCAGCGAACTTAGTCGCGTGGCCGTTGACCAATAGCCAATCGGCTGGCTGTACAGCCCTATAAAGCCCAGAGTAGGATGCGCGCCGACCGGCGCTCGTCGGCTAATCCCTCGTTCCACCCTTTGGAACCAAAAGCATTTATGTCATCGCGTAGATTTGGACTCAATTTGGTGGTGGTCGTGGCAATTGCCGCGCTATTCACCGGTTTCTGGGCGCTGATCAATCGTCCGGTTACCGCTCCCGACTGGCCCGAGCAGATCTCCGGCTTTTCTTACTCACCTTTCCGTTCGGGACAAAACCCACAGGAAGGCATCTACCCGTCCGACGATGAAATGCGTCAGGACCTGGAGTTGATCAGTAAGCAGACCGACAGTATTCGGACTTACTCTGTCGACGGCTCGCTGGGGGACATCCCAAAGCTCGCTGAAGAGTTCGGTCTGCGAGTGACTCTGGGGATCTGGATCAGCCCCGACGAAGCGCGCAACGAGCGCGAGATTGTCCGAGCAATCGAGCTGGCCAACTCATCGCGCAGTGTGGTTCGCGTGGTGGTGGGCAACGAAGCCCTGTTCCGTCGCGAAATCACGGTCAAACAACTGAGCGTCCTGCTGGACCGGGTGCGTGCCGCCGTCAAAGTACCGGTGACCACCTCCGAGCAATGGCACATCTGGGAAAAATACCCGGAGTTGGGCAAGCACGTTGATTTGGTCGCTGCGCACATCCTCCCTTATTGGGAATTCATTCCAGTCGACAAAGCCGGTCAATTCGTACTTGATCGCGCCCGTGAACTGAAAAAAATATTCCCGAAAAAGCCGCTGCTGCTGTCGGAGGTTGGCTGGCCGAGCAATGGCCGTATGCGTGGCGGTGCCGAGGCAACTCAGGCGGATCAAGCCATTTACCTGCGTACGCTGGTCAATAAACTCAACCGCCAGGGCTACAACTACTTCGTGATCGAGGCCTTCGATCAGCCGTGGAAAGCCAGTGATGAAGGCTCGGTGGGCGCCTACTGGGGCGTGTATAACGCTGCGCGCCAGCAGAAATTTAACTTTGAAGGGCCGGTTGTCGCGATTCCGCAGTGGCGGGTTCTGGCGATTGGCTCCGTGGTGCTGGCGCTGCTGTCCCTGGCATTGCTCCTGATCGACGGTTCGGCGCTACGCCAGCGGGGTCGCACGTTCCTGACCTTTACCGCGTTCCTGTGTGGTTCGGTGCTGGTCTGGATCGGTTACGACTACAGTCAGCAATACAGCACCTGGTTCAGTCTGACCGTAGGCTTCTTGCTGGCACTTGGCGCCATGGGCGTGTTCATCGTCCTGTTGACCGAGGCCCACGAACTGGCTGAAGCGGTCTGGACCCACAAGCGACGCCGCGAATTCCTGCCCGTGGACACTGACAATGCGTATCGACCGAAAGTCTCGATACACGTGCCCTGCTACAACGAGCCACCGGAGATGGTCAAACAGACCCTGAATGCTCTGGCCGCTCTCGACTATCCGGACTTCGAAGTTCTGATCATCGACAACAACACCAAAGACCCGGCGGTCTGGGAACCGGTCAAGGCCCATTGTGAAATGCTCGGCCCGCGCTTCAAGTTCTTCCATGTCGCGCCACTGGCCGGTTTCAAAGGTGGTGCACTGAACTACCTGATCCCGCACACGGCGCCGGACGCTGAAGTGATTGCAGTGATCGACTCGGATTACTGCGTCGACCGCAACTGGCTCAAACACATGGTCCCGCACTTCGCCGACCCGAAAATCGCCGTGGTGCAGTCGCCGCAGGATTACCGCGACCAGAACGAAAGCACCTTCAAGAAGCTCTGCTACTCGGAATACAAAGGCTTCTTCTATATCGGCATGGTCACCCGTAACGACCGTGACGCGATCATTCAGCACGGCACCATGACCATGACCCGACGTTCGGTGCTTGAAGAACTGGGCTGGGCGGACTGGTGCATCTGTGAAGACGCCGAGCTGGGGCTGCGCATATTCGAGAAAGGGTATTCGGCCGCCTATTCGCACAACAGCTACGGCAAGGGTTTGATGCCGGACACCTTCATCGACTTCAAAAAGCAGCGTTTCCGTTGGGCGTATGGCGCGATTCAAATCATCAAGCGCCACACGTCGAGCCTGCTGCGCGGTAAAGATACCGAGCTGACCCGTGGGCAGCGCTATCACTTCCTCGCGGGCTGGTTGCCGTGGGTCGCCGATGGCATGAATATCTTCTTCACCGTCGGCGCGTTGCTGTGGTCGGCGGCGATGATCATCGTGCCTAACCGTGTCGATCCGCCGTTGTTGATTTTCGCGATCCCGCCATTGGCCCTGTTCGTGTTCAAGGTCGGCAAGATCATCTTCTTGTACCGCCGTGCAGTGGGGGTCAACCTCACGGACGCATTCTTTGCGGCGCTGGCGGGGCTCGCCTTGTCGCACACCATCGCCAAAGCGGTGCTCTACGGCTTCTTCACCACCAGCATCCCATTCTTCCGTACACCGAAGAACGCAGCCAGTCATGGTTTTCTGGTCGCCCTCTCGGAAGCTCGAGAAGAAGTTTTCATCATGCTGCTGCTGTGGGGCGCGGCCGCCGGTATCTGCCTGGTACAGGGCCTGCCGAGCGCCGACATGCGCTTCTGGGTGACCATGCTTCTGGTGCAATCGCTGCCGTACCTGGCGGCGCTGATCATGGCCTTCCTGTCTTCGCTGCCCAAGCCGGTAGCCGTGGCGGAACCCGCAACTGTTTGACCTGTTACTGCGTAACGTTAAACGGCGGCCTTTGGGTCGCCGTTTTGCTTTAAGATAAGCGCCTTTTCCGCGCCTAGAACCTTGTTACCGGAGTCCTTTCATGACGGCCCCAGCCGACCTTTCGCCCACTCTCCAACTCGCCTGCGACCTGATCCGTCGTCCATCGGTCACGCCGATCGACGCCGACTGCCAAGCGATGATGATGCAACGCCTGGGCGATGCCGGTTTCAAACTGGAACCCATGCGTATCGAGGATGTGGATAACTTCTGGGCCACCCATGGCAACCACGAAGGCCCGGTGCTGTGCTTCGCCGGGCACACTGACGTGGTGCCGACCGGCCCGCTTCAGGCCTGGCAGAACGATCCGTTCGACGCATTGATCGATGAGCATGGCATGCTGTGCGGACGTGGCGCGGCTGACATGAAAGGCAGCCTGGCGGCAATGCTGGTGGCGGCTGAACGCTTTGTCGGCGATCACCCGAACCATAAAGGCTCGGTGGCGTTCCTGATCACCAGCGACGAAGAAGGCCCTGCACACCACGGCACCAAGGCGGTGATCGAGCGACTGGCGGCACGTAAAGAGCGCCTGGACTGGTGCATCGTCGGCGAACCGTCGAGCACCACACTGGTGGGCGATATGGTCAAAAACGGCCGTCGCGGTTCATTGGGTGCAAAACTCACCGTGCGCGGGATCCAGGGCCATGTGGCCTACCCGCATCTGGCGAAGAACCCGATCCATCTGGCAGCACCGGCGTTGGCCGAACTGGCCGCCGAGCACTGGGATAACGGCAACGCCTTCTTCCCGCCGACCAGTTTTCAGATCTCCAACCTCAACTCAGGCACCGGCACGACCAACGTCATCCCCGGCGAGTTGTCGGCGATGTTCAACTTCCGCTTCTCCACCGAATCCACCGTCGAGGCCCTGCAGCAGCGGGTCGCCACCATCCTCGACAAGCATGGGCTGGACTGGCATGTGGAATGGGCCTTGTCCGGCCTGCCGTTCCTCACTGAACCCGGCGCGCTACTCGACGCAGTGTCCGCAAGCATCAAGGCCGTCACCGGGCGCGACACCCAGGCATCGACCAGCGGCGGCACCTCGGACGGGCGGTTTATCGCCACGATGGGCACGCAAGTCGTCGAACTGGGCCCGGTCAACGCCACGATCCATCAGGTCAATGAGCGCGTTCTGGCCAGCGATCTCGATGTCCTGACCGAAATTTACTACCAGACTCTGGTCGAATTGCTCGCATGATGCTGACTTGCCCGATTTGCGCAGCAGCGCTCAGCGCAGTTGATAACGGCGTGGTGTGCCCCCTTGGTCACCGCTTCGACCGTGCGCGCCAAGGCTATTTGAACCTGCTGCCGGTTCAACACAAAAACAGCCGCGACCCTGGCGACAATCAGGCCATGGTCGAGGCACGGCGCGACTTTCTCAATGCAGGCCATTATGCGCCGGTCGCCAAGCGCCTGGCGGAACTGGCCGCCGAACGCGCACCCGCTCGTTGGCTGGACATCGGTTGTGGCGAGGGTTATTACACCGCGCAAATCGCTGCGGCCCTGCCGGATGCGGATGGCTATGCGCTGGATATTTCCCGCGAAGCGGTCAAGCGTGCATGCCGGCGCGATCCAAAAATCACTTGGTTGATCGCCAGCATGGCCCGCGTGCCACTGCCCGACGACAGCTGCCAGTTCCTTGCCAGCGTGTTCAGCCCGCTGGACTGGCACGAAGCCAAACGCCTGCTGAGCACCGGCGGCGGCTTGATGCGCGTCGGCCCGACCAGCGAACACCTGATGGAGCTGCGTGAGCGGCTCTACGACGAAGTGCGTGAGTACGTCGATGACAAACACCTGATGCAAGTGCCCGCTGATATGCAGTTGCAGCACAGCGAGACCTTGCGCTTTACCCTGAGCCTGGTCGATGCTCAAGCCCGTGCCAACTTGCTGGCCATGACGCCCCACGGTTGGCGCGCCAGCGCCGAACGCCGGGCCAATGTCATTGAGCAGCCGGAGCCGTTCGAAGTGACGGTTTCGATGCGTTACGATTATTTCGTGCTTCAATAATCTGCGAATCCACACACACCGAATCGATGCTGCCTTGCCTGTGCGGGGCAGCCGAATGAATCCGCGAATGGATTTTCAATCAATTACGAGGCATCCATGCGCCAACCCGATATCGAGATTTACCTGAAAGACGCTGACGTCGACTACATGGCCATCGCTGCCTGGCTCAGCGCCGCGCTGGGCCCCTGCACCCCCTGGGTCAAGAAAGGTCAGACGTACAAATGCACAGCCGGTGACGTGACCGTGACCTGGTTGCCCAAGGCTGTCGGCAAATGGAACAGCTTGTTCCTGGAAAGCGACAAGACCCCATGGGACGACGACATCGCCTGTGCCCGCGCTGCCTTCACCGCACTGAACGTTGAAGTTCGCTGCGCACCGGGCACATGGATCGAGGAAGAGAGCGACGAAGCCGCCGACCGCTGGATTCGCATCAGTAGCGACGGCGAAGAAGAAATCGTCTGGCACACGAACTGAGCCTGACATCGCACAGTGCAGGAACTGGGGGCACGCCTGGTTCTTGCCCGCGAAGGTCGCAACTCGGTGTGCCTGACAGACCGAGTTGCCTAGTTCGCAGACAAGTCAGCTCCTACAAGTCTGTGTGCAGACTGCTCACTTTATAGCCCCACGACATCCTCTGCCTGCCAGCCTTTCTGGCCTTCGACCAATCCGTATTCGACCTGCTGGCCCTCAGCCAGTGAACGATGCCCTTCCCCGCGGATGGCGCGGTAATGCGCGAATACGTCCACGCCATCTCCGCGCTGGATGAAGCCATAACCCTTGGCATCGTTGAACCACTTCACACTGCCTGTTTCACGTGCTGACATTGGATCGTTACTCCTGTTTTTTATTATTTGACGGCCGAGTATAAGCCAGCATTAAAAACGGCGAAATCCACATAAACGGCGTCGTTTTTTGCCGATCTTCAGCAGATGCGGCACACTGTCGCCCCCGAGCAGCTGCTCGTTTCCCCCTTATTCAGCAGAAGCCGTATGACCCGCTCCCCGTTCCGCCGTCTTGTGTTTGGCACCCTGCGCCGACTGTTGTACCTCTGGGTTCGCTCGGAAACCATCAACCAGTCGTCCTTTACCCTCAACCTCGACCGCAGCCGCCCGGTGTTCTACGCCCTGCAATCACCCTCATTAAGCGACCTCGCGGTGGTCGATACCGAGTGCCGCAAAGCCGGGCTGCCGCGACCGATTCTGCCGGTAGCCGTGGGAAACCTGCTGGAGCCCGCGGCATTCTTCTACCTGACACCCGAGCCCGACTGGCTGGGCCGCCAGGACAAACGCGGCGCACCGCCCACCCTGGAGCGGCTGGTCAGTGCCATCAGCCAGAACGCCTCCGAAGATGCACAGATCATCCCGGTCAGTGTGTTCTGGGGTCAGTCGCCTGACAGTGAGTCGAGCCCCTGGAAGCTATTGTTCGCAGACAGCTGGGCGGTGACTGGGCGCTTGCGCCGGTTGGTCAGCATTCTGATTCTGGGCCGCAAGACCCGCGTGCAATTTTCCGCACCGATCCATCTGCGCGAACTGGTCCAAGAGAACAAGGGCCACGAACGCACCCTGCGAATGACCCAGCGCATTCTGCGGGTGCACTTTCGCAATCTGAAAACCGCCGTCATCGGCCCCGACCTGTCGCACCGCCGCAATCTGGTCAAGGGGCTGCTGGACGAGCCGCTGGTCAAGCAGGCCATCCTCGAAGAGGCCAAGCGCGAGAACATCCCCGAGAGCAAAGCCCAGGCAAATGCCCTGCGCTATGGCAACGAAATCGCTTCGGACTACACCTACTCGGCGATCCGCTTTCTCGAAGTGGTGCTGAGCTGGTTCTGGAACAAGATTTACGACGGCATCAAGGTCAGTCACATCGAAGGCGTGCAGGATGTCGCCCAGGGTCACGAAGTGATCTATGTCCCGTGCCACCGCAGCCATATCGATTATCTGCTGCTGTCCTACCTGCTGTTTCGAAATGGCCTGACACCGCCCCACGTCGCCGCGGGCATTAACCTGAACATGCCAGTGATCGGCGGCCTGCTGCGTCGCGGCGGCGCCTTTTTCATGCGTCGTACGTTCAAGGGCAACCCGCTGTACAGCGCCGTCTTCAATGAATACCTGCATACGCTGTTCACCAAGGGCTTCCCGGTCGAGTACTTCGTCGAAGGTGGCCGCTCGCGTACCGGGCGCATGCTGCAACCCAAAACCGGCATGCTGGCGATCACCTTGCGCAGCTTTTTGCGCAACTCACGGATGCCGATCGTTTTCGTTCCGGTGTACATCGGTTACGAACGCGTGCTCGAAGGCCGCACCTACCTGGGCGAGCTGCGCGGTGCGGCTAAAAAGAAAGAGTCGATCTTCGATATTTTCAAAGTGATTGGCGCACTCAAGCAGCGCTTCGGCCAGGTGTCGGTCAACTTCGGCGAGCCAATCAAACTGGCTGAGTTCCTCGATCACGAACAACCGAATTGGCGCGAGCAAGCGCTGGGGCCGCAGTACCGCCCCGGCTGGCTGAACGAGACTACTCAGCGCCTCGGCGAGCGCGTGGCTCAAGGGCTGAACGAAGCGGCCGCGATCAACCCGGTCAATCTGGTGGCGCTGGCCTTGCTGTCCACCAATAAGCTGGCGCTGGACGATCAAGCCATGGCGCGGATTCTCGACCTGTACCTGACCCTGCTGCGTCGGGTGCCTTACTCGCCACACACCACGCTGCCCGAAGGTGACGGCAAGGCCTTGATCGAGTACGTAAAGGGCATGAACCTGTTGTCCGAGCAAAAGGATGCGTTAGGCAAAATCCTCTACTTGGATGAGCAGAACGCGGTCTTGATGACCTACTACCGCAACAACGTCTTGCACATCGTGGCCCTGCCCTCGCTGCTGGCGAGTTTCTTCCAGAGTTCGTCGCGGATGAGCCGTGAACAGATCCTGCGCTATGCCCGGGCACTGTACCCGTACCTGCAATCAGAGCTGTTCATTCGCTGGCCGCTGGAGGAGCTGGATGCGGTGATCGACCAGTGGCTCGAAGCCTTCGTCGAGCAAGGCCTGTTGCGCTTTGAAAATAACGTCTACCTGCGCCCGGCCCCGAGTTCGCGTCACTTCGTCCTGCTGACCCTGCTGTCACGGGTCATTGCCCAGACGCTGCAACGCTTCTATATGGCGATTTCATTGCTGCTCAACAGTGGCCAGAACAGTATCAGCGCCGAAGAACTGGAAGACTTGTGCACGGTCATGGCTCAGCGGCTGTCGATTTTGCATGGCCTCAACGCACCGGAGTTCTTCGACAAAAGCCTGTTCCGCCACTTCATCCAGACCTTGCTCGACCTCGGCGTCCTGCACAAAGACCCTGCGGGCAAGCTAAGCTACCACGAGCTTCTGGGCGAGTTGGCGGAAGGCGCGGCCAAGCGGGTTTTGCCCGCCGAGATCCGTTTGTCGATCCGCCAAGTGGCCCTGCATCGCAGCGAAGATGTAACAGAGGCTGACCCTGCCAGCTAAATCCTTTAAATTCCTGTCGATGGCGTGGGGCTTCTTCTGACGCCATCGATAAGGAGATTCCAATGAAAAACCTGGCACTTATCCTTCTGACCAGCCTGCTCGGCGCGTGCAGTATCTCGCAGCCATCCTCTCAAGCCAGCCTCGACGGGGAAGTTTTTTACCTGCAACGCATCGCCCTGCCGCCCACGGCGATCTTGAATGTCAGCCTACACGACGTGTCCAAGGCCGATGCTCCGGTGGTCGTGCTGGCCAGACAAAGTGGCCCGATCAAAGGCCAGGTGCCTTTGCCTTTCAGCCTGGAATACGATCCGAAACACGTACAGCAGGGCCACCGTTATTCGGTCAGCGCGCGCATTGAACTGGAGGGTAAACTCTTGTTTATCACTACCGCGCAGTATGTCGTACAGTTGGATGGCCAGGATCAGAAGCCGCTGCGCATTCGCCTGGATTCTGTTCAGTGATCCCTTGGCGCGGGCCTGTAAACCCGCGCCACCCTTTTATCAATCCGATCCCTTTGAAAAGGATGCTGCCATGCTCCGCCCTTCCGTCACCTTCGCTGGCCTGTGCGCAGGCCTGCTGCTGTCGACCAGCGTGTTTGCCCTGTCCCTGAGCGACCTGTCCCAGTCGGACGCCACTGGCGGTCTCAAGGATGCGTTGACCCAAGGCGCGCAGATTGCCGTCAAGCAGCTGGGCACGCCAGGCGGTTTCAGCAATAACAAGGATGTGCGCATTGAGTTGCCGGGCAGTCTCGGCAAGGTTGCGAAGAAGATGAAGCAGTTCGGCATGGGCGCGCAGGTCGATGAATTGGAGACCGCCATGAACCAGGCCGCCGAAGCCGCTGTACCGCAAGCCCAGGCGCTGCTGGTCGATGCCGTGAAGAAGATGAGCGTGGAGGATGCCAAGAGCATCCTCAGTGGCGGCAACGATTCAGCCACCCAATACCTGAGCAAGACCAGCCGCGAACAGATCCGCGTCAAATTCCTGCCCATCGTCAAACACGCCACCGATAAAGTGGGTGTCGCACAAAAATACAACGCGTTCGCCGCCCAGGCCGCCAGCCTGGGCGTCGTCGACACCAAAGACGCCAACATCGAAGGTTACGTGACCGAAAAGGCCCTCAATGGCCTGTTCGAAATGATCGGCAAACAAGAAGCCGCCCTCCGCCAAAACCCGGCAGGCGCCGCGACCAGTCTGGCGAAAAAGGTGTTTGGCGCGCTGTAATCAACGCGCCTGCAGCTCCACTTTCTTCACCCTGAACCACGCTGCATACAGCGCAGGCAGGAATAACAGGGTCAGTGCGGTCGCAACGATCAGACCGCCCATGATCGCCACGGCCATCGGGCCGAAAAACACGCTACGTGACAGCGGGATCATCGCCAGCACGGCCGCCAGTGCCGTGAGGACGATGGGCCGGAAACGCCGTACGGTGGCTTCGATGATCGCTTGCCATTGATCCAGCCCGGCGGCGATGTCCTGTTCGATCTGGTCCACCAGAATCACCGAGTTACGCATGATCATCCCCGACAAGGCGATGGTGCCGAGCATTGCGACGAAACCGAACGGCTGGTGAAAGACAATCAGAAACAAAGTCACGCCAATCAAACCCAGCGGTGCGGTGAGAAAGACCATGGCGGTGCGTGAGAAACTGCGCAATTGCAGCATCAACAAGGTCAGGACCACCACGATAAACAACGGCACACCGGCCTTGACCGAGTTCTGTCCCCGCGCCGAGTCTTCGACTGTGCCCCCGACTTCCAGCAAATAGCCGTCCGGTAACTCGGCACGCACGCCGTCCAGTGTCGGCAGGATCTGCTGGACCAGGGTCGCAGGTTGTTCCTTGCCATAGATATCGGCGCGGATGGTCACGTTCGGCAGGCGGTTGCGGTGCCAAATGATGCCCTCTTCGAAGCCGTACTCCAGGGTCGCGATCTGCGACAAGGCGACGCTGGTGCCGTTGCTGGTGGGGATCGCCAGGCTCGGCAGCGAGGCGAGATCCTTGCGCTCATGAGGGGTGCCCCGCAACAGAATCTCGATGAGCTCGTCCTCTTCGCGGTATTGGCTGACGCTGGAACCGGTCAACGAACTTTGCAGAAATCTCGACAGATCGGCAGTGCTCACCCCTAGCGCCCGCGCCCGATCCTGATCCACGTTGAGGTTCACAACCTTGCTCGGCTCCTCCCAGTCCAGATGGACGTTCGCCACGTGTGGATTCTCGCCAACCTTGACCGCGACTTTACGCGCCAGAGCGCGGACTTCCTCGATGTGTTCACCGGTCACGCGGAACTGCACCGGGTATCCCACCGGCGGCCCGTTCTCCAGGCGAGTCACCCGAGAGCGCAGGGTCGGAAATTGCTCGTTGAGGTTTTTGATCAGCCAGGTGCGCAGAACTTCCCGGTCTTCGATGGTTTTTGCCAGCACCACAAACTGCGCGAAACTGGCGGCGGGCAACTGTTGATCCAGCGGCAGGTAGAACCGTGGCGAACCAGTGCCGACGTAGGCCACGTAGTTATCAATGCCCGGATGATCCTTGAGCATCTGCTCCAGCCGGTTGACCTGCTCAGCCGTGTTGCTCAACGACGCGCCTTCGGCCAGCTTCAAATCGACCATCAGCTCCAGTCGCCCCGACGCCGGAAAAAACTGCTGCGGCACGAAACGGAACATCACCACCGAGAGCACGAACAGGCCAATGGTGAGTACCAGCACCGTTTTACGCCGCCGTACACACCAACCCACCATGCGCCGCACGCGTTGATAGAAGGGCGTACCGTAAGGGTCGGGTGCCCCCGCGCCATGTTTGGCAGCGTGGATCTTCGCCAGGTCCGGCAACAGCCGCTCGCCCAGATAGGGCACAAATACCACTGCTGCAACCCAGGACGCCAACAAGGCGATGGTCACCACCTGGAAGATCGAACGGGTGTATTCCCCGGTGCCTGATTGCGCCGTGGCAATCGGCAAGAAGCCCGCCGCCGTAATCAGCGTGCCGGTGAGCATCGGAAAAGCGGTGCTGGTCCAAGCGAAACTGGCAGCCTTGAGCCGGTCGTAACCCTGCTCCATCTTGATCGCCATCATCTCCACCGCGATGATCGCGTCGTCCACCAACAAGCCCAACGCCAGCACCAGCGCGCCGAGGGAAATCTTGTGCAAGCCAATCCCCAGGTAGTACATGCAGGCGAAGGTCATCGCCAGCACCAACGGAATCGCCAGGGCGACAACCATCCCGGTGCGCATGCCCAGGGAGAAAAAACTCACCAGCAGCACGATGCCCAACGCCTCAGCCAGCACCTGCACAAACTCGCCGACCCCGGTTTTCACCGCTGCTGGCTGGTCCGACACTTTGCTCAGCTGCATGCCCGCAGGGAGGTTTTTCTGCACCCGGGCAAATTCGGTCTCAAGGGCACGCCCCAGTACCAGAATGTCGCCACCGTCTTTCATCGCCACGGCCAGGCCGATGGCGTCTTCACCCATATAACGCATGCGCGGCGCAGGCGGGTCGTTGAAGCCGCGAAAAACCTCGGCCACGTCGCTGATGCGGAACGTACGATCGCCCACTCGAATCGGGAAATTCTTGATCTCGTCCACCGACTGGAAGCGACCGGTTACCCGTAACTGAATGCGCTCACTGGGGGTCTCGAAAAAACCCGCTGCCGACACCGCGTTCTGCTCTTCAAGAACTTGCTGCACCGTCTGCAAGCGCAGCCCAAGGGTCGCCAGCTTCACGTTCGACAGCTCGATCCAGATTTTTTCGTCCTGCAACCCCAACAGTTCGATCTTGCCCACGTCTTTGACCCGCTGCAGCTGTATCTGCACGCGGTCGGCGTAGTCCTTGAGCACCGCGTAGTCAAAACCTTTGCCCGTCAGCGCATAGATATTGCCGAACGTAGTGCCGAACTCATCGTTGAAAAATGGCCCCTGTATACCCTGTGGCAAGGTGTGACGGATGTCGCTGATTTTTTTGCGGACCTGATACCAGAGATCGGGAATCTGCGCCGAGTGCATGGAGTCACGCGCCATGAACGTCACTTGGGACTCACCGGACCGTGAGAACGAGACAATGCGCTCGTACTCGCCGGTCTCCATCAGCTTCTTCTCAATGCGGTCGGTCACCTGCAGCGCAACTTCCTCGGCACTCGCGCCGGGCCAGTTGGTGCGGATGACCATCGCTTTGAAGGTAAATGGCGGATCTTCACTCTGACCAAGCTTGGTGTAGGAAACCGCGCCAACAATCGCCAGCAGTAACATCAGAAACAGGACAATCTGGCGGTTGCGCAGTGCCCACTCGGAAAGATTGAAACGCATCCGTGCCTACTCCTTCGCCGCCAGTTTCACTTCTCGATTACCGCGATCCACCGGCCGTACCTGCTCGCCCTCGTGCAGCACATGGACACCGGCTGCCACCACCCAATCCGTAGCTTTGAGGCCTTCGAGAACGGGCACGCTGTCCTGACCGTAGGCAGCGATTCGCACCGGAACGCGCTTGAGTGTGTTATCGGCATCGACCCGCCACACGTAGTTGACGCCGTTCTCGGCAGTCAGCGCTGACAACGGTACCGACAGGGCGACAGTGTGTTCGGTCTGGATAAATACGCGGGCGCTCTGTCCCAACTCGGCGGGCACTTTGCCCTCGGCAAAAGCGATGCGGGTGGCGAAGGTACGGGAACGTGGATCGGCAGAAGGCGACAACTCACGGATGCGGCCAGGAAAACGTTGACCGGGTTGCGTCCACAACTCGACAGTGACTGCCTGACCGGTTTTGAAACGCCCGAAATTTTGCTCTGGCAGACTGATCAGGACTTCGCGTTCGCCGTCGGCCGCCAGGGTAAACATGGTCTGCCCCGCCGCCACGACTTGCCCGACTTCGACCAGACGCCGAGCGATCACACCGTCTTGTGGCGCGCGCAGCACCGCGTAGCCGGCCTGATTATCAGCGACATTGAATTCGGCCTTGATCTGCTTGAGCCGAGCCTCACCGGCGCGAAACAGGTTCTCGGCATTGTCGAACTGAGACCGACTGACCAGTTGCCGATCCATCAACGTTTTGTAGCGATCACGCTCAGAGCGGACCAATTGCAAATTGGCTTCAGCGGCAGTCACCTGAGCGCGGGTCGCTTCCAGCTGCAGGCGCACATCCTGCGGGTCCAGCTCGGCCAGCGGCTGATTGGCCTTGACCCTCGCGCCCTCTTCTACCAGACGCCTGGTCACCTTGCCGGCGATACGAAACGCCAATTCCGGCTCGAACCGGGCGCGGACTTCACCGGGATAGCTGTCCATCGACTGCGCTGAAGGCTGCGGCTGAACGACCATGGCCGGGCGCACGGTGGGCAGAACAGGTTCTTCATGACCACAGGCAGCCAGTAAAAACACCAGGCTGATCGGCAGGGTAAAGGACAAGGCATCGCGAAACATGGTGATGGACCTTTGGCAAAGGATGCTTTAATTATTGTACTCAAGCGTATAGTAAGAAATACCAAACTCACCAGTCCACTATTAAAACGACGATGCCTGACAATTCATTACTCCGTCCCCCATTAAGCGCTTCGGGCCCCGGCCGCCCAAAGGACTTGGCAAAGCGCCAAGCCATTCTTAACGCCGCGAAAAACCTGTTCGTGCGCAACGGTTACGCCAGTACCAGTATGGATGCCGTGGCCGCAGAAGCCGGGGTTTCCAAGCTGACGGTTTACAACCATTTCACCGATAAAGAGACGTTATTTTCCGCTGCGGTGGTGGCGCGCTGTGAGGAGCAACTGCCCGAGCTGTTTTTCGAAATACCCCATGGCATGCCTGTAGAGGCACTGCTGTTGAAGATTGGTCGGGGCTTTTACGCGTTGATCAACAGTCCTGACTCGTTGGCGCTGCATCGATTGATGGTCGCACCGGGCAGCCAGGACCCTAAGCTATCGCAGATTTTTTTCGAGGCCGGCCCCCAGCGAATTCTGCTGGAGATGGAGCGCTTTCTGACCCAGATCGACAAAGCCGGGAGCCTGAGCATCGACAAACCAAACCTCGCTGCCGAGCACTTTCTGTGCCTGCTCAAGGGCGCATGCAATTTTCGCCTGCTGATCGGCTGCGGCGACCTGCCGGACGAGCACGACGCTGAAGCGCATGTTCAGGAAGTCGTGAGCTTGTTTATGCGGGCTTATCGGCCCTGACGATCATTTGTAGCCTTCAGCAGCTCCTGCGGACTACCGAAGGCAGCTAAGGCGATATCAGCCCTTCAGCGCCTTCTTCGGGTAGATGTCGTAGCGGCTGGACTTTCCATCCAGCGCATAACTCGGCTTTGGCCCGTCGATGCACGGCGCCTTGCGTGGGCGTTTGACCACGACCCGGTGAGTGGCGAGCGCCAGTGCAGCTTCCAGCAGCGCTGGCGCATCCATGTCATCGCCCACCAACGGCCGGAACAGGCGCATTTCCTTTTTCACCAACGCGGTTTTTTCTCGATGAGGAAACATCGGGTCAAGGTAGATCACTTGCGGTGGTTCGCCCTCCCAGGCGCGGATCAAGTCGATGGAGTTGCCGGTCAACAGACGCATCTGGGCGATGATCTGCCCCACTTCACGATCCCGCAGGCCACGGGCCAGGCCATCTTCAAGCAAGGCGGCGATGATCGGCTGACGCTCGATCAGGCTCACGTTGCACCCTAGGCTTGCCAGCACGAACGCGTCCTTGCCTAACCCCGCTGTCGCATCCAGCACTCGAGGGCGAACGCCGGGCTGGATGCCGACCGCTTTGGCGATCATTTGCCCACTGCCACCACCGAACAAGCGTCGATGAGCCACAGCCCCTTCGACAAAATCCACTCGCACCGGGCCCGAAGAGTCGGCGCCTAGTTGCTGTAGCTGCAAACCATCGTCCGTCACTTGCAGGGCGAATTCTGCTTCGACGTCCTCTAACGGCAGGCCGAGACGTTGTGCCCAGTCCAGCGCCTGCGCGTGTCCGTTGCTTGTCAGGGTTTCAACCCGGATGCGGCTGCCCGTGTGTTGCTCACTCATGTGCCCATACGCTCAACTAATTTGTTAATGATCGGCAACATTGGCCGATAACAGGAGTATCCGGCATTTTGCCAGAGCCGGACGGTCAACTGAGCGCTATGTCTGATATTCAACCCTCACCGATAGGCTATTTGTCGCACGCAGGCGACTACAGCCTCCGCAATTCCCGAGCCTTGGGCGGCGTTACCCAGCTCTGGCAGGATGCGTTTGCCCGTGCGATGGCCGAGCAAATCGGCGATAACACCGAGGTTTCGACTGAGTTCAGCACCCTTGCAGCAAACGCCAGCGGCGAACCGCTGAGTGGCACTGACACCCTTGGGCAGATCGTCGATCAGCGCGACTGCGCGGTTGCCGACGTACAGCGTACCCCCCCAGAACATCTGCACCTGCCCATTGCCGAGTTTGAACTCGACCTGCTGGACAAGCCGGCCGAACCGTTCACTGTCGCAGACATGATCGCGCAGCAGCGGCAGCTGAATTTCGAAAGTGGCTGGGTCCGCCCACTGGTGCTCAACCCTCCTCAGGCGGATACACACCCTGGCCTCGGCCCCCAACCGCGTCCGTTGCACTTGCCCATCGCCGAACTCGAATGGGACCTGGCAGACAAGCCCGCCCTGCCCCTCGAGCCAGAGACCATCACTGCTCAGCAACGTCATCTGGATTACGAGAACGGCTGGGCTCGGCCTATTATTCTGCAAAACCTGCGCATGGCTGCGTAACCACCGCGTCGAACACTACGCGCTGAACAGTGTATTCAATTGAGCGAACGGCAACGCCTGTTGGCCATAAGTGAAGGTGCCTTGCTGACTGATTTCTTGAGCCGCGCGATAAAAGCCGCCCAAGGCAGCCCTTGCCAAAGATGAGCCCACGCTGATCCGCTTGACCCCGCAAGCGCTCAAATCAGCAACCGAGAGCGTCACACCGCTCAGCCCCATTATTACGTTAACCGGCCTTGGCGCTACGGCGCGTACTACAGCGATGACTTCGTCGCGCGTACGCAGCCCCGGCGCGAATAGTACGTCCGCACCCGCCTCGGCGTAGGCTTCAATACGGCGTAAGGTATCCGCGAAGTTCAGACGGCCGTGCAGCAGGTTCTCGGCACGGGCGGTTAGCATGAAGGGGAAAGGTAAGCTGCGCGCTGCGGCAACGGCAGCTTTGACCCGTTCCACTGACAATTCGAAGGCGTAGATCGGGTTGTCGGCATGACCACTGGCATCTTCAATCGAGCCGCCAACGATACCTAATGCAGCGGCTTTCAGAATCGTATCAGCGCAGCCTTCGGGGCTGTCAGAGAAGCAGTTTTCCAAGTCCGCGGCCACTGGCAATGCCGTGGCGTTGACGATTGCGGCGACATTATCCATGGTCTCCTGCCGGCTGACCGCACCTTCTGCGTCGGCACGCCCCAGTGTGAATGCAAGACCCGCACTGGTCGTGGCTAACGCCTCGAAACCCAGCGAAGCGAGCAACTTGGCCGAGCCAGCATCCCAGGGATTGGGGATGACAAAAGCCCCCTCTCGTTCATGCAAGGACTTGAAACGTTGGGCGCGAAGTAACTGCGAATCCATTTGCACACTCCTTGGAGACTGACGGTTTATAGTCGAAACTGTCGACCTTACAGCAAGCCAAGTTGCTGCGCGACGGGCTCTCTTTGCAACGTCGCCAGTGGCGGTAATCCCGGCAGACGAGCCATCAATTGCTGGTGAAAACGCCGAGCAAGGTCTGGCGCCTGGAGGTTGTCGGGGGTGTGCAGGAACACATATGGCGTGCGCCCTTCTTCAATCCAGCCCGCTACTTTCTCCACCCACGGCACAAGAAACGGGTCGTTGGCCTGGAGCAATGGATGGCCGATAAAGCGCACCTGAGGGAATTGTGTCAGGGCAGCAGGGCGTGGAGGGACTTTGGGCTTTTTCGATTGCGCATGCAGCACGGCGGGATCGGTCGATACACAGCTGAATAGCGCACGGGGATCGAGGCAAATACGCTCCACACCCCGGTCCAGCAGTAATCGATTGAGCATCCGCTCTTCATCGCCCTTGGCAAAAAATGCCAAGTGACGGACCTCGACCGCGAGCGGTCGCTCAATAGCATCGATAAAGCTGACCAACTCAGCCAGACGCGCTGGCCCGAAGCTGGCGGGCAACTGCAGCCACAGGGGCGCGACCCTTTGGCCCAGCGGTGCGAGCAGCTGGATGAAGTCCTCAGCGGCATGCAGCTGTTGACGCAGGTCGCCGCCGTGGCTGATGTCGCGATGAAATTTGGCGGTGAAGCGAAAGGTTTCAGGCAGGCTTTGCGCCCAGCGTTGAACAATGACCGGCGAGGGCCGCGCATAAAACGTGGTATTGCCTTCAACGGCGTTGAACACCTGCGCGTACAGAGCCAGAAAATCGTTGGGCCGGGCACTTTCGGGGTACAGCGACTCACGCCAGGCGTTTTCACTCCAGGACGGGCAACCGAGGTAATACGGAAGTGGGTGAGAATTCAAACGTGAAGATCGAGGCCCAACACTTCCAGATCCCAATCGACAAAGCTGGCCGTGGTGAGATAACTGGCCAGCGCATAGGCGACGCGATTGCTGACGGAACGGGGGAATATCATGTCTTGCTGGCGAGCCGGGACGTTGCTCGTGGCTGAAGCTTGTGCGCGGGACGACTTGGCAGGCACTTTGGACGGAACTTCGATCTCGCTGTCCACTTCTTCGAAGGAACCCTCAACCGTCGCAGTGCCTTTGCGAGGCTTGCGCTTTATGGGGTAGGAGCGTGATGAGGGTCCGTCTATGCGCATTGATGCGTACTCGGCTTTTGATAATGGCAATCTAGCTGCACGGACGATACTTGGCAAATATCCGAACGATTACTAGACCACATATTGCTCAAAAGGTTCTAAAACGCCGATAAAGTGTCGCATTTGCATCAGTTACAGGTGACATAGGAACTCAGAGTGGTCGAGCTTTGGGTGTCGCCACTTTGTCACGCAGGTAAATCGGTTGCGCGTCATCGGCCACAATAGCTTCACCGCGCTGCCAGGCGAAGGTGGCCAGCGTCAGCAAATCCTGCGCATGGGGCAGCATTCCAGCATCCTGCCCTGCCAGCTTGACCGCGATCCGATCAGCGTAGCCCCAGCCAGTCCCTGCGCCAAACCAGTCGCCCGTCGAATCGACAGGTAAACCGGCGTGTTCCGGCGGCAACACTGCTTCGGCACCGACCAGACGCATTTCACCCGCTGTTTCACGGTAGCAGCCCCAATACACTTCATCCATGCGCGCATCGATGGCGGCAGCGACCTGTCGGGCACCGTGTTCACGGAAAGCGCGTTGCGCCAGTACCGCCAGGTTCGACACCGGTAACACTGGGCGCTCCAGGGCGAAAGCCAACCCCTGAACGACACCAATCGCGATCCGCACACCGGTAAACGCGCCGGGACCACGGCCGAAGGCAATGGCGTCGATGGCGGACAGGGCAATTCCCGCCTCGGCCAGCAGATCCTTGATCATCGGCAACAGGCGCTGGGCGTGCAGGCGCGGAATCACCTCGTAGTGACTCCACACCTTGCCATCGTGCAGCAAGGCGACAGAGCAGGCTTCAGTGGCGGTATCCAGGGCCAGCAAGGTGGTCATCGGTGTTTCCGTCATGATCAAAAAAGTGCAACAGTATAAACAACTACGGCCCGCAAGCGGGCCGTAGTTCATTCCCAAAAGCGCTATCAGCTCAAAGCAGCCAGCACCTTGGCGGTAATGCCTTCAACTGAACCAACGCCCTCGATATGGCTGCACTTGGGCTTGCCATTCGCAGCGCTGAGCTTCTGGTAGAAGGCCACCAGCGGTTTGGTTTGAGCGTGGTAGACCTCCAGACGATGACGCACGGTCGCTTCGACGTCGTCCTTGCGCTGAATCAGAGGTTCGCCGGTAACGTCGTCCATGCCTTCAACCTTTGGCGGGTTGTAGATCAGGTGATAAACGCGCCCGGAGCCTTCGTGAACACGACGACCGGAAATACGCTTGACGATTTCTTCGTCATCGACTGCGATTTCGACCACGTTGTCGATCTCCACGCCAGCTTCTACCAAGGCTTCTGCCTGGGGAATGGTGCGTGGAAAGCCATCAAACAGGACGCCATTGACGCAGTCAGGCTGAGCAATACGGTCCTTGATCAGGCCGATGATCAGGTCATCGGAGACCAGACCGCCGCTGTCCATGACGCTCTTGGCTTTCAAGCCTAATTCGGTACCGGCCTTGACTGCCGCGCGCAGCATGTCGCCAGTGGAAATTTGCGGGATACCAAATTTTTCGGTGATGAATTGTGCCTGAGTACCTTTACCGGCCCCGGGAGCTCCCAGCAGAATCACGCGCATCGATGTGCTCCTCAATTTTTATATGGATATTGTCAGACTCGCCTCATGGGGCCAATCTCAAAAAAGGGATTCAGCCGAAGATTGGCTAAAGGCTGATCAAGATACACAGCAGACTATCCCCACACAAGCTACCAAAAGTCGCAGCAACTCGTGGCGTACCGGCACCCAAAAGTACCCCCGCCAAAAGTTGCGACGGGGTGCAACCTTATAAGGATGCGTCGCCAAAGGTCACTATCTTGCCACTTTATGACAGGCGCCGCCCACCCCGGGTAGCGCCCGACACCCTCAACCTGTGTTGCGCAATCCGGCAGCGATGCCCGCCACAGACACCAGTAACGCCTGTTCCAAAGGACTGTCCAAAGTCGCCTCTCGCTTGCGCGAGCGGGCCAGAAGCTCGGCCTGAAGCAAATGCAGCGGGTCCAGATACGTGTTGCGCAGACTAATGAACTCCAGCGTTTCAGGGCTATGTGCAAGTAGGCGAGATTGGCCCGTGAGTCCCAGGACCGTGGTGCACGCCTGCGACAATAGGTCGCGCAAGTGCGCGCCTAAATGTTGCAGACGGGCCTCCACCAACCGTTCGTCATACATTCGGGCAATATCGCTGTCGGCTTTGGCCAGGACCATCTCCAACATATCGATTCGGGTACGAAAAAAAGGCCACTGCTCACGCATCTGAGCCAACAGGTCGCTCTCGCCACGCTCCAGCGCCTTACTCAGCGCCGCTTCCCAGCCGAGCCAGGCGGGCAGCATCAGGCGGGTCTGGGTCCAGGCGAAGATCCATGGGATCGCACGCAGACTCTCCACCCCACCTTCGCGGCGCTTGGCCGGGCGACTGCCCAACGGCAAGCGGCCTAATTCCTGCTCAGGGGTTGCCTGGCGGAAATACTCAACGAACTCAGGGTTCTCGCGCACCACCGCGCGGTATGCGCTGACGCCGTCAGCCGACAAGTGATCCATCATCTGCCGCCACGCAGGCTCTGGCATGGGCGGTGGCTGCAAGGTCGCTTCGAGCACCGCCGCCAGGTACAGGTTGAGGTTTTGCTCGGCAATGTCCGGCAAGCCGAACTTGAAGCGAATCATCTCGCCCTGCTCAGTGGTGCGGAAACGCCCGGCCACCGACCCCGGCGGTTGCGACAGAATCGCCGCATGCGCAGGACCACCCCCACGCCCGACGGTACCGCCGCGACCATGGAACAAGAGCAATTCGACCTGTTGCTCGCGGCAGATCTCCACCAGGTTTTCCTGCGCCCGGTATTGCGCCCAGGCAGCCGCCGTAGTGCCGGCATCCTTGGCCGAGTCGGAATACCCGATCATCACTTCCTGCGGGCCATGCAGGCGCGAGCGATAGCCCGGCAGGCTGAGCAGGTGCTGGATCGCCGGACCCGCGTTATCCAGGTCGGCCAGGGTTTCGAACAACGGCGCCACACGCATCGGCCGTTGCAGCCCGGCCTCTTTGAGCAGCAGTTGGACCGCCAACACATCGGAGGCCGAGCCCGCCATCGAGATCACGTAGGAGCCCAATGAGGCTGCCGGTGCCGCCGCCACTTCCCGGCACGTGGCTAGGACCTCGGCGGTATCGGCAGCCGGTTTGAAGTGACTCGGCAACAGCGGCCGCCGGTTGTTCAGTTCGCGCAGGAGGAAGGCGATGCGGGTTTCTTCATCCCATTCCTCGTAACGACCGAGGCCCAGATAGTCGGTGATTTCAGTCATTGCCGCGCTGTGGCGACTGGCGTCCTGGCGCACATCCAGACGCACCAGAAACAGACCGAACGTGACGGCGCGCCGCAGGCAGTCCAGTAATGGACCGTCGGCAATCACGCCCATGCCGCACGCGTGCAGCGACTGAAAACACAGTTGCAGCGGCTCTAGCAGATCACGGTTGTTCTGCAGAATGTTATCGGGCGCCGGCTGCGTGACGGCCAGGGAAGATTGCGCCCAGTTACGGGTCGCTCGCAGGCGATCACGCAGTTGCTTGAGCACGGTTCGGTAGGGTTCGGCGCTATCACCCGCCGCCGCGCGTAACTCGGCGCTGGCCTGCTGCATAGAGAGTTCAGAGGCCAGTTGTTCGATGTCACGCAGGTAAAGGTCCGCAGCCATCCAGCGCGCCAGCAGCAAGACTTCGCGGGTGACCGCTGCGGTGACATTCGGGTTGCCGTCGCGATCACCGCCCATCCACGAGGCAAAACGGATCGGTGCGGCCTCCAGCGGCAAGTGCAGCCCGGTCGCGGCATGCAAAGCACGATCTGCCTTGCGCAAGTAATGGGGGATGGCATGCCACAGCGAGCGCTCAATCACCGCAAAGCCCCACTTCGCCTCATCGATGGGGGTCGGGCGTGTGCGGCGAATTTCTTCGGTGTACCAGCCTTCGGCGATCAATCGCTGCAAGCGCACTGTGATTTGTTCGCGCTCGGCGGCATTCAGGTCGCGATGATCAAGCGCCGCCAGCTGCTCGGCGATGGCGTCGTACTTTTGAATCAGCGTCCGTCGTGCGACTTCGGTCGGGTGAGCGGTCAACACCAGCTCGATTTCCAGCTTGCCCAACTGTCGAGCCAAGGCCTCGGGGCTATGCCCGGCTTTTTTCAGACGCTCAAGCAATTCAGGCAGTACGCGGGATTCAAAGGGCTGAGGCTGGGAATCATCGCGCCTGTGGATAAGTTGATATTGCTCGGCAATATTGGCCAGGTTCAAAAACTGGTTGAACGCCCTTGCCACCGGCAAAAGTTCATCCTCACTCAGCTCGTCCAGGCTTGAACTCAGCTGCTCGGTGCCCGCCGCCGAATCACGGCGCCCGGCTTTGGCCGCCTTGCGGATACGCTCGATCTTGTCGAGAAATTCAGCCCCGTGTTGCTCACGAATGGTGTTGCCCAACAGCTCACCCAACAGGTGAACGTCCTCACGCAAACGTACATCGATATCAGCCATAAGCCCTTCTCTCCAGCGTTTCTGGACCGGTACTGCTCAGTCGTGACAGAAATCAGACTGAACAAGCGCGCAAAAATCTGATCTAGCAAGAGTGCACAGAGCAGCAAGCTCTGACAAGCGCGCAACCGTATGCTGTTGTTCTGTGGCTAACATTCTACGCAGATAGAGCTAATCTCAAGAATGAGCCACACAACGGCTTACTGCCCCGATTGCACCCGCCACAAGTGGGTTAATAACCCTGAGGTCCATATGAAAATCCGTGAACTCGCACAACACTGGGAACAGAATGCAAAGGGACGCCTGACCAATACCGGCTATGCGATTCATTTGGACGTCGAATCAGCCGCTCGCTTGGCTGCTATTTCCGAGATGTACCCCAAACGCCTTCCCGAAGAGTTGCTCGGCGAACTGATTGGTGCTGCACTCGAAGAGCTCGAAACCAGCTTCCCCTACGTGAAAGGCAACCATGTCGTGGCCACCGATGAAGAGGGTGATCCACTCTACGAAGACATTGGTCCTACCCCGCGCTTTCTCGCGCTGTCGCGACGTTATCTGCATGATCTGACCGAACAGGCCGACACGCAAAATCACTGATCGAAACATAGCTCCCATCCCTTCCTGACCCTCACATACCGGCTGCCTTTTGCGGCCGGCGTGCCTGCGCGCGCCCCCATGAGTCTCACGCTAGAGCCTCCGCAGAATGGATCCAAAAACATCATCCATTTAAAAACCTGACTGAACTATTCAAAAAACGAATAGGTCACAGCCAATAGCCATCACAGGAAAAGCCCTGGTAGCAGTTGGCATGGACACTGTTATTGCACACGCGTCAGGCACATGACTGTCATGGAAAATCAAGCGTTCTCAGGAGTTACCCAATGGAGTTGAACACCATGAAGATCAGCACTGCCTACACCTCGTTTAGCAACCTGCGCGGGTTGAAACTTGCTGCGCTGGCCCTCGGCAGCAGCTTGGTACTGGCCGGTTGTGCTGGCAATCCACCGACCGAGCAGTACGCCGTGACTCAATCGGCCGTGAACAGCGCCGTAAGTGCTGGCGGACCCGAGTTTGCCGCCGTGGAAATGAAATCGGCGCAGGACAAGCTCAAGCAAGCAGAAATGGCCATGCACGACAAAAAATACGACGAAGCCAAACGTTTGGCCGAACAGGCTGAATGGGACGCCCGCGTAGCTGAACGCAAGGCTCAAGCGGCTAAAGCCGAGAGAGCGGTCAAGGATGCCCATCAAGGCGTTGATGAATTACGAGAGGAAGGCATGCGTACCTCGCAATAAGCGCGGCCTCGCCCACTCCCTCGTGCATTCGTAATCACGTGCTTCGCAATTGATTTAAAGGACGAAAAAAATGACGCATAAACAACTGATGATCCCTGCCCTTCTGGCGCTCAGCGTTGGCCTGGCAGCCTGCTCTTCACAGCCAAACGTGAATCTTGAGCAAGCACGGACCAACTTCTCGGCCCTGCAAGCCAACCCGCAAGCCAGCAAAGTGGCTGCGCTGGAAACCAAGGACGCCAGCGATTGGCTGGATAAGGCTGACAAGGCCTACCAGAGCAAAGAAGACCAGAAGAGGGTCGATCAACTGGCTTACCTGACCAATCAGCGGGTCGAAGTCGCCAAGCAAACCATTAACCTGCGCACCGCCGAAGGCGATCTGAAAAACGCTGCCGGACAACGTGCCCAAGCGCGTCTGGATGCGCGCGATGCCCAGATCAAGCAACTGCAAGCCAGCCTGAACGCGAAGCAAACCGAGCGCGGGACCGTGGTGACATTCGGCGATGTGCTGTTCGACTTCAACAAGGCTGATTTGAAATCCAGCGGTCTGGTCGACATCAACAAGCTTGTCCAATTCCTTCAGGAAAATCCGGACCGCAAAGTGATTGTCGAAGGCTACACCGACAGCAGCGGTTCGGCGGCGTATAACCAGTCTTTGTCCGAGCGCCGTGCCAATTCGGTAAGAATGGCTCTGGTGAAAATGGGTGTCAGCCCTGAGCGCATCGTGGCCCAGGGTTATGGCAAGGAATACCCGGTTGCCGATAACACCAGCAACTCGGGTCGCGCACAGAACCGGCGTGTGGAAGTCACCATTTCCAACGATAACCAGCCTGTAGCTCCGCGTTCTTCGATGCATTAATCGACTGACGTAACCTAAAAAGCCCTGCCTGCGTTCATTCCGCAGGCGGGGCTTTTTAGTGCCTTACCCGATTCAGCGGTAAAGCTCGATCTGTACGTGTCGGTCGGGCGACGGCGTTATGGCTGCAACTGCTGCGGTGTTTCTTCGCCAGCGCAGCGCACAGCTTGTTTCTTACTGTTGATCAGCACGCCGCTTAGGCCTTTCTGCTCGGTGTTGAACAGCACCAGAACGCCGTCAATGCACTGCGCCACTTCGGCAGCAGGCTCCAGAGCAATTTTGTAATCCTCCCCGGGGATGGTCTTGAGCATGGTGAACTCGCTGAGCAACAGCGCGTCCTCAGGCTTGGCGAAATGCAGGTAGCCGTAGTACCAGAGGACACCGACAGTGCCCAGAATGGTGCAGATACCGGTGATGACCATGGGAATTGCGTTACGTTCTTCGCTCATTGCGGACTCTCTGAATGTTCAATTTCTGAATTCTGTTGTGCACGCAGCGCACCCGAGTGGCTGGGGTAATTCGGAACTTCGGCTAGACGCCGCAGGCCATTGAAGTGCTGCGGATCCTCTAGGTAGCGCACCATCACCTGACGCCACGTAGGGTCAGAGAATGTCTGCACATGCCCGCCACGCGTCAACTGCAGGACTCGTGGAGGGGGCGCAGCTTGATACAGACTGATGCCGTTGGAAAGGGGCACCATCGAATCATCCAGGCTCTGGAAAATCAGCAGCGGCGTTCCGCTCAGCAGTGGCAGGCCCCTGATCGCGCTGTCTGCGTCAGGAATCAGCCACGACAGCGGTGTTTGCAACGGCCAGGTCAACCATGAGGTGCTGAGGGTATACCGGGCAACATCGCGGTAGCTGGCCGGTGTTCCGTCAAGTATCAGCGCCTTGACCCGAGCGCGCTGTTGCGGATGTTCAGCCAGATAGTGCACCGCTATCGCACCACCGAGACTTTGCCCGAGCACCACCAGAGGCTTGCCTTGCACCTCGGGCGCGCGGTTCAACCAGGAAAACGCGGCGTCGACATCCTGATAGATCCCCTGCAGGCTCGGCTCGCCTTGCGACATGCCGTAACCGCGGTAGTCCAGCAGCAGCACCTGATAGCCCTCCTCCGGCAGCCACCAACTGCCACCCAGGTGCCAGGCCAGATTGCCGCCATTGCCATGCAAGTGCAGCACCGTGCCCTTGACCGGAACCCCGGCCTTGGCCGGCAGCCACCAGCCATGCAACCGGGTACCGTCAGCCGCCGTCAGGGTCACGTCGCGATAGGCCAGGTGGGCTCTATCAGGAGTAAACGGCTGGCCCGGCTCAGGGTAGAACAGTAAGGAACTGCAGCCGGTGAGGGTCAGGAGCAATGTGAGGATGCCCAATAACTTCACGCTTCAATTCCCTTTTGATGTGGTTGACTTGCTCGCCATGAGGCCTACAGGATGTTCGAGTAGTCAGCCTCAATCCGGTCCAGGCTCAAATGGTTGAGGAAGTTGGAGAAGCACATCCATGCGGACAAGGCGTTCATGTCCCGGAACTGTTCAGGCAGGTATTTCGGCGGCGTCACCAACCCTTCATCGACCAACTGGCGCAAGGCGCGCATGTCTTCCAGGGTGGTTTTGCCACAGAATAACAACGGTATCTGCTCAAGCTTGCCTTTGCGCACGGCCAACTGAATGTAGTTGTAAACCATGATGAAGCCCTTGAGGTAGGACAAGTCTTTCGTAAATGGCAGACCATCGGGCACCGAACCACGGAATACGCGACTAGCGTTGCCGTAGCTTTCGGACATGCCAAAGCCTTGCTCACGATAGAACTCGAAAACCTGCAAGAAATCAGCGCCCTCCTCGGCCATGTGGATGGCGCGAGTGCGGTTAGTCAGCTTACGCAAGCGGCTTGGGTATGAGGCGAAAGCAATCACTTCCATCAGAATCGCCAGGCCTTCCTGGGTCACCGTGGACGACGGCGGCCCCTTGGACAGGAACGTGCAGATCGGCTGATTCTGGCCATTGAGGGTCGTGCCGACATGCACCAGCCCTTCGTGCACTTCCAGCGCCCGCACGTCTCGCTCGTTAAACATCGCATCGGAGCGGATCTTGATGTAATCGGCACCGGCCGCCGCGTCGGCGACGATGCCATCGGATTCGAACACACGAATGGTCTCCTCCGCTTCACCAAACACCTTGTTCAAACGGGTTTGCAGCATACTCACCGCATCTTTGGCGGTGAGCGTTTTCGGCTCGTCCTTAAGGTCCCCGCGCCCGGCGATATTATTCAGGTAATCGGAGAGCATCAGGCCCAGATCCGCGAGCGTCGGGTCGCCCGCATGGAAGGCATCCGACGCAGCGCCATAAAGCTCTTGGGAAATCAGGCCGAAATCCGCTGTGCCACGCGCTTCAAGCATACGGATGACCATCCGGTACTCCTTGCACATGCGCCGCATGATCTGCCCGACCGGGTTGAACTGACCCAACTGGCGGGTGATGTCACGCTCGATGTTCTGGAATTCCAGCTTCACCGCGTTGGAGTCGAACGCCAGTGGCCGGTTGTCATAATAAGCGCGATCCACGGCGGGCATTTTCTTGCCCTTGGCCTCGAGAAAACCTTTGCGAATACTGTCGTCCCACTTCACCGCGTCAAGGACACGAATCGGTGTCTGAGCCACGACAATGCGGTCTGACAAGGCACGAATAATCTGCTGGTAATCGTCCACCCTGAACTCCTTGTTTGGTTAGGCGTGTCGCCCTACTTGGGCAAGCGCTGATACCGCGCCACTTCGAGAAAAACATCGGAGTTGGCCGGATCGTCGAGATAGGCAAATACCTGATCGAGAGGGCTGGTGATCAGCACGCCATCGCCCTTCTCGGTTTCCAGCGTTTCGCCAGCCAGGGTTTTCTGTTCGATCAGCTGATTGACCCGATCGACATCGAGGTTGTAGACCACCAGTTCATGGTTTTCGGTCAACTCGAAACCTGCAATGACGAAATTAGCACCGTATTTCTGCGGCAAACCCGCCGACAGGTACCAGCGACTGCCATGCCGAGACACGGTGAATGCGTATTCATCGCGGTGTTTGCGATCACCCGTGCGGTAGCTGACGGCCTGGTACTGATGGACGCCCGTGCGCGTGACTTCAAGTTCGAGCGCTTCACCCCAGGCGTTTTTGCTGGCCCATTTGCCAAGCATGGCTTTGGGTGCCGCATCGTTGGCGGGTATCGGGTCCTTGAAGGTCACCAGGCAGCCGCTCAATAACACGAACGACAAGGCAATGGCCACGCGCCAAGCTTTCATCGGGTTTTCCTGAACATACGCATATTCACTCGCAAACAGGTGTCGTGGTCCCCAACACCAGATGCAGGTGGCGGGTGAGGATGCCGAGCATTTCTTCGTCTGCGTGAGGCTGCGGGCCGTGGAGCAGGCCCTGATATTCCATCCGGCTGATTATCCCCGTCAACACTTGTGCATCCTGATGCGGTTGCGAAGACCCCATCACCTGGAAGAATTGACCTGTACCTTGCAGCAAAATCTCCTGATGTGCACTGACCAGCAGGGCCAGTCTCGGGTTGAGCAAGGCCTCATGGTGGAAGGCGTGCTCGGCGATCAGATGCTCGCGGCGCGTCATCAATTGGCGACGCACGTACTCCATGGTCATCAGGGCGATTTCATCGGCCAGGCGGGCTCGAGCGCCAGGGCTGCCATCGCTTCGGGCAACCATTTCACGCAGGATCACTTCGGTGTTTTCCCACAGCTTGGCCATGTAGGCCGCGCTGCGCTCGACGTATTGGGCAAAAGCATCGGTGAGCAGGTCATCGATGTCTTTGAAGTAATAGGTCGTGGCTGACAGGGGCACGCTGGCTTCGGCGGCCACCGCACGATGACGCACGGCTCGCACGCCATCGCGAACGACAATGCGCATGACCGCGTCGAGGATCTCCTGTCGGCGCTGCTCACTGCCCTGTCGAATGGCCTTGCGACCTTGATACTGAACACTCTGCGCTACGGCTGTGGCAACGCCAGCAGCCCCCTTTTGAGCGATCGCACGGTTCACAACAGGTTTTCCTTTTTGGTTGTAGCCTGGACGGACGCCTTCGCGGACACGTCCGCTCCTACAGAGATACTGCGGTCTACTGTGGGAGCAAGCTTGCCATTACGCGTCCCGCTGCGAATGGCTTCACGCGGGTTGTCTGACGAATACAAAAAAGCCGCCCTTGCGAGGCGGCTTCTTCACATTTTTACGCTTGTGGGCGCATGTGCGGGAACAGAATCACGTCACGAATCGACGGTGCATCGGTGAGTAGCATCACCAGCCGGTCGATGCCGATACCTTCACCGGCCGTTGGCGGCATGCCGTACTCCAGCGCACGCACGAAGTCAGCATCGTAATGCATGGCCTCATCGTCCCCTGAATCCTTGTCGCGAACCTGAGCCTGGAAGCGCTCGGCCTGGTCTTCCGCGTCATTCAACTCGGAGTAGGCGTTGGCGATTTCGCGGCCACCGATGAACAGCTCAAAGCGGTCGGTGACGTTCGGGTTGTTATTGTTGCGACGTGCCAGCGGCGACACTTCGAACGGGTATTCGGTGATGAAGGTCGGTTGTTCCAGTTGGTGCTCGACCAGCTCTTCGAAAATCATGGTCTGCAACTTGCCCAGACCTTCGAAGCCTTTAACGGCAGCACCGGCTTTCTTGGCGATAGCACGCGCCTTGTCGATGTCTTCAAGGTCGGCCGCAGTGATGTCCGGGTTGTACTTGAGGATCGACGCGAACACCGAAATACGCTGGAACGGTTCGCCGAAATGGAACACTTTGCCCTGATAAGGCACGTCGGTACTGTTCAGAACCAGCTGTGCCAGCTCGCGGAACAACTCCTCGGTGAGGTCCATGTTGTCTTCGTAATCAGCGTATGCCTGATAGAACTCAAGCATGGTGAATTCGGGGTTGTGCCGAGTCGAAACGCCTTCGTTACGGAAGTTGCGGTTGATCTCGAATACACGCTCGAACCCGCCCACCACCAGACGTTTGAGGAACAGCTCTGGCGCGATACGCAGGAACATGTCCAGGTCGAGTGCATTGTGATGCGTTTCGAAAGGCTTGGCCGCAGCACCACCCGGGATGGTCTGCAACATCGGCGTTTCCACTTCAAGGAAATCGCGCTGCATAAAGAAGCTGCGAATGTGCGCAATGACTTGCGAACGAACGCGGAAGGTGTGGCGTACTTCTTCGTTGACGATCAAGTCAACGTAGCGCTGACGATAGCGGGTTTCGGTATCGGTCAGGCCATGGTGCTTGTCCGGCAGCGGGCGCAGGGACTTGGTCAGCAGCCGCACGTTGGTCATTTCGACATACAGGTCGCCCTTGCCGGAACGCGCCAGGGTGCCTTCGGCGGCGATGATGTCACCAAGGTCCCAGGTTTTGACCGCCGCCAGGGTTTCTTCTGGCAACGTCTTGCGGTTGACATAGACCTGGATGCGACCCGTCATGTCCTGAATCACCATGAACGAGCCACGGTTGAGCATGAGGCGACCCGCGACCTTGACCGGAATCGCTGCAGCCAACAGCTCTTCCTTGGTCTTGTCGACATACTGCTTCTGCAAATCATTGCAGTAGCTGTCGCGGCGGAAGTCGTTGGGGAAGGCCTGGCCCTTGGCGCGCTCGGCAGCAAGCTTTTCCTTGCGCAGGGCGATCAGGCTGTTTTCTTCCTGTTGCAGGTCTTGCGGGTCGAGTTGTTGGTCGCTCATGTCTTAAATTTTCCATCGCAGGTTCGTTGCCCTCGCCATCAGGACGAGGGACTTGAATCGGGGCTGCTGTATCAGGGCTTGGGATTACAGCCCTTGCTTGAGGCTGGCCACAAGGTACTCATCGATATCGCCGTCGAGCACGTTGACGCAGTCGCTTCTTTCGATACCGGTACGCAGATCCTTGATCCGCGACTGGTCGAGCACATACGAGCGAATCTGATGACCCCAGCCGATATCCGACTTGGTGTCTTCCAGGGCCTGCGAAGCGGCATTGCGCTTCTGCACTTCCTGCTCATACAAGCGTGCCCGCAACATTTTCATCGCGGTGTCTTTGTTCGCGTGCTGGGAACGTTCGTTCTGGCAGCAGACCACCGTGTTGGACGGTATGTGCGTAATCCGTACCGCCGAGTCGGTGGTGTTAACGTGCTGACCACCGGCACCGGAGGAACGGTAGGTGTCGATTCGCAAGTCCGACGGGTTGATGTCGATTTCGATGTTGTCATCGATTTCCGGCGACACGAACACGGCCGAGAACGAGGTGTGGCGACGGTTGCCCGAGTCGAACGGGCTCTTGCGCACCAGGCGGTGCACACCGATCTCGGTGCGCAACCAACCAAAGGCGTATTCACCCTTGATGTGCAGAGTCGCGCCTTTGATCCCGGCGACTTCACCCGCGGACAATTCCATGATGGTGGCGTCGAAACCGCGTTTATCCGCCCAGCGCAGGTACATGCGCAGCAGGATGTTGGCCCAGTCCTGAGCCTCTGTACCGCCAGAGCCGGCCTGAATATCCAGATAAGCGTTGTTGGCGTCCATCTCGCCGCTGAACATCCGACGGAATTCCAGCTTCTCCAGCGACTCGCGCAAGCGCTCGACTTCAGCAGCCACGTCGTCCACGGCAGCCTGATCTTCTTCTTCGGCGGACATCAACAGCAGGTCTTTGGCGTCGACCAGGCCAGAGGACATTTCGTCCAGGGTGTCGACGATCTGCGCCAGCAAGGAACGCTCGCGGCCCAGGTTCTGTGCGTACTCGGGGTTGTTCCAGACAGCAGGATCTTCAAGCTCGCGATTGACTTCAGTCAGACGCTCATGCTTTTGATCGTAGTCAAAGATACCCCCGAATGGTTTCAGAACGCTCGGACAGGTCCTTGATGCTGTTTAGGATCGGGTTGATTTCCATGGTGGGCAGCACTCGTAGGCGAACTTTTGAAAGCCGACGAGTATAACTCACCACCGACCGCTAAGGCAGTCCATTGGGCAGGCCTTACGGGAGTTTCTGCGCTGCACGATTCCACCGCCGATGCCGCAACGGATCAGCTAACCCCCACCACCACCTGATTGCGTCCATTGTTCTTCGCGGAATATAAACCCTTGTCGGCGTCCATGATCAGTTGGCGACTGTTGGAGCCCGGTTGCGGGATCATGGTGGCTAAGCCGATGCTGATAGTCAGGATCGAGCCCGGCAAAGAGAAAATGTGCGGGATATTGAGGCCCTCCACGGTCTGGCGCAGCTTTTCGGCCAGCAGCCGCGCACCGCCTGGTGAGGTGGTTGGCAGCACCAGGGCAAACTCTTCCCCACCGTAACGCGCTGGCAGATCGGAAGATCGACCGCAACTCTCGCGAATCGCACTGGAGACCTGACGCAGTGCTTCGTCACCTTCAAGATGGCCAAAGTTGTCATTGAAGGCCTTGAAGTAGTCCACATCAATCATCAACAACGAGATCTGGCTTTGCTCACGCAGTGCCCGGCGCCACTCCAGCTCCAGGTACTCGTCGAAGTGCCGACGATTGGACAGGCCAGTCAAGCCGTCCGAGTTCATCAAGCGCTGTAACACCAGATTGGTATCGAGCAACTGCTGCTGACTGACGCGCAAGGCTCTATAGGCTTCATCACGCTGCAACAGAGTCATGTACGAGCGAGAGTGGTAACGAATGCGCGCCACCAACTCGATGGTGTCCGGCAGCTTGACCAGATAATCGTTGGCACCGGCCGCGAAGGCCGCGCTTTTGATCAGCGGGTCTTCCTTGGTCGAGAGTACGATGATCGGAATATCGCGGGTCAGCGGGTTGTTGCGGTACTCACGCACCAGGGTCAGACCATCGAGGCCCGGCATGACCAGATCCTGCAAAATCACCGTCGGCCTGATCAAAATAGCCTGGGCAATCGCCTGATGCGGGTCGGCACAGAAGTGGAAATCGATGTTATCTTCGTTGGCCAGCCCACGGCGCACCGCTTCACCAATCATTGCCTGATCGTCGACCAACAGCACCATCGCCGAGTTCTCGTCGGTCTTCTTGAAACCATCTATTTGCAAATCATGCATGCCGGGGCTCCTGCTCTCTGACTGGTCGTGAACACGCCTGAAAAGTCATTAGCCGAACACCTCGATCAATCTGGGCGCAATTTTTTCCAGTGGCCGAATTTCGACAGCTGCATCGATCGCGGCAGCCGCCTTGGGCATGCCATACACAGCACAGCTGTGTTGATCCTGAGCGATGGTCAAAAACCCCTGCTGTCGCATCAACTTAAGCCCTTGAGCACCATCGCGCCCCATCCCCGTTAGCAACACACCCACCGCATCTCCACTCCAATAGCTGGCCACACTCTCGAAAAAAACGTCGATCGAGGGCCGATAAATTTCGTTTACGGGCTCGGCGGTGTACGCCAGACTACCGTTTTTCAATAAGCGAATATGGTGATTGGTGCCCGCCAGCAAGACTGTTCCCCGCTCTGGCGGCTCGCCGTCACGGGCCAGACGCACGGGCAAACCAGACGCACTGGCCAGCCACTCAGCCATCCCGGCGGCAAAAACCTGATCCACATGCTGAACCAGCACAACAGCCGCAGGAAATGACGCGGGCAGGCCCTTCAGGAGAACTTCCAGCGCTGCCGGGCCGCCCGCGGAAGAGCCGATAGCCACCAGACCCTGGCGCTGTACGCTCGCACGCAAAGGCGTGGCGACCGTGCGCACGCGACTGTCGCGCTGACCGATCAACCAGTCAATATTGAGGATCTTGCGCAATAGCGGGGCCGCTGCGTCCTTGGGATTCCCTGCGCCCAGGGCGGGCGTATCGACCACATCCAGCGCGCCGTACCCCATGGCTTCGAACACCCGATGGACATTCTGCTGTCGGTCCACGGTAACAATGACGATGGCGCACGGTGTAGCGGCCATGATCTGTCGGGTCGCTTCGACGCCATCCATGACCGGCATGATCAGGTCCATCAGGATAAGGTCCGGCGTCAGCTGCGCACAGCGCTCGACGGCTTCGGCGCCATTGGCCGCGACCCAGACCACCTGATGCGCGGGCTCGAAAGCGATGGCCCGGCGCAGGGCCTCCACGGCCATGGGCATATCGTTGACGATAGCGATCTTCATCCCTGCGCACCTCCGATCAACTCCATCACGGCATCGAGCAAAGCGTCGTCATGAAAGCTGGCTTTAGCCAAGTAATAATCCGCACCGGCATCCAGACCTCGACGGCGATCTTCTTCTCGGTCCTTGTATGACACCACCATCACCGGCAGGGACTGCAAACGACTGTCCCGACGCAACAGGGTAACCAGCTCGATACCGTCCATGCGCGGCATGTCTATATCGGTGATCAGCAAGTCAAAGTCTTCGGCACGCAAGGCATTCCAGCCGTCCATGCCATCCACCGCCACCACCACTTCATACCCACGATTGAGCAGCAACTTGCGCTCCAGCTCACGCACCGTCAGCGAGTCATCGACCACCAACACCCGCTTGCGCGCTACGGCATCGGCTTGCTGGCCGCCCCGGCCGATGCGCTCCAGACGTCCGGTGTTGAGCAGTTTCTCCACCGAACGCAGCATATCGTCCACATCAATGATCAATACCGCCGAGCCATCGTCGAGCAAGGCCCCGGCTGAAATATCCTGGACCTTGCCCAGTCGCGGATCGAGGGGCAGCACCACCAGCGTGCGCTCACCGATAAAACGCTCGACCGCCACGCCATATACGGCATCCCGCTCACGAATGATCACGACCTTGAGCACGTCACCGACAGGCTGGCTTTGCGGGCGCTGAAGCAACTGGCTGGCGGCCACCAGTCCTACGGGGCGCTCGTCGTACCAGAAATGCTGACGCCCCTCCAACTGCACGACTTCACTGGCCTGCACATCACGCATGCGTTCGATGTGCGCCAAGGGGAATGCATACGCCTCCCCACCGACGTCGACCACCAGACTGCGGACCACCGACAGGGTCAGTGGCACTGTCAGTTGGAAGCGGCAGCCCTGCCCTGCACCCTGTTCGACTTCGATCGCCCCACGAAGTTGGCGGACCATATGCTGCACCGCGTCCAGGCCAACGCCACGCCCGGACACTTCGGTGACCTTGTCGCGCAGACTGAAGCCGGGCAGGAACAAAAAGCTCAGCAGCTCATCTTCACTCAGTTGCTCAGCGGTTTCAGCGGGCGACAACTGGCGCTTGATGATGCTGCGACGCAGTTGATCGAGATCGACACCCGCGCCGTCGTCACTGACTTCCACCACCAACAGGCCGGCCTGATGGGACGCCCTGAGCCGGATGACGCCTTCTGCAGGTTTACCTGCCAGCAGCCGCTGCTCGGGCAATTCGATGCCATGATCCACCGCGTTGCGCAGCAAATGGGTCAAGGGCGCTTCGAGCTTTTCCAGCACGTCACGGTCGACCTGGGTCTTTTCGCCTTCGATTTCCAGGCGCACAGGCTTACCCAACTCGCGGCCCAGGTCGCGGACCATGCGCGCCTGACCGACCAGCACATCGGCAAAGGGGCGCATCCGACAGGCCAGTGCAGTGTCGTACATCAACTGCGCACGCTGGCTGGCCTGCCAACCGAACTCATCCAACTGAGAGGTCTGCTGGGTCAGCATCGCCTGGGCTTCGGACAGCAAACGCCGGGCTTCTTCGAGTATTTCCAGGGCCTCGACGCTTGCGCCGGACTCTTTGAGGCTCACATCCAGACTGTCGAGGGTCCTCGCGCTTTTATTTTGCAGACGCTTGACCCGCTGCATTGTCGCCAGATACGGCTTGATCCGCTGAGTTTCGACCAGCGACTTACTCGACAAGTCGAGCAAGCTGTTCAGGCGATCGGCCGTCACCCGCAAGACGCGCTCACCGCCTTCAGCGATCCGTTGGTTTTGACGGGGCGCCTCAGCCACGACAGAAGCAAGGACAGAAACCGGGTCCGGCTCGGTGTACGGCGCAGGAGTATCAAGGCGCAGTGCAGCGGCCAATAAATCGACAGTGGTCATCTCGGGCATGGACAGAAGCGATTCAAGCGACGGCTGTGCAGACGTTGCCGACGCTGAATCGCCGGTGGCGGCACCTGGCGCCAGCAACGCGTTCATTTGCAGCACATACGCGTCGATATCCGCAGGGCTAACGCCCGTACTGCCTGGCGTGGCGATGCGCATCAGTAAGTCGGTACCCAGCAGCAAGGCATCGATATGCTCGGGCCGCAGGTGCAACCTGAATTCTTGGGCGCTGACCAGACAATCTTCCATCACATGGGCCACGCTGACCCCGGCATCGACCCCGACAATCCGCGCCGCGCCCTTGAGCGAATGGGCGGCGCGCATGCAGGCTTCCAGGTGCTCTGCCTGCGTGGGGTTACGCTCCAGCGCCAACAAGCCAGCGCTGAGGACCTGGGTTTGTGCTTCGGCTTCCAGCGCAAACAACTCAAACAGCGACGCATCGCGCATTTGTTCTGGGGTCATGTGAGGCTCCGGTTCACGGCCGACAGCAGTTGATCTTCATCGAGCAGGCGCAAACTGCGCGCTTTCCACTGCAGAACGCCCCGGGTAAATCTGGCATGGGTCTGATGACCCGCGCCGGACGCCGAGTCCAGAGCACGCTCATCCATGGCATGGATGCCATCGACCTCGTCCACCGGCACCACGACCGGGCCACCCTGTGCAGCGACGATCAGCATGCGCGGCACGATCCGCACCGAGTGTGTCACCGCGGGCGAGCTGTCCAGGCCCAGCAACTCAACCAGCGACAGGCAGGCCACCAGCGCGCCCCGTACATTGACGACGCCAAGCAACGCCCGCGAGCGTTGATGCGGCAGAGAATGAATGGCCTGCAACGGCGCCACCTCGACCAGACAGCGGGTGGGCAACCCGAGCCATTCTTCGCCCAGACGAAACACCAGGATCGAGCGGGTCTTGATCTCGCTGTGCGCCTCAAGGGTATGGCCCTGCACCCGATGTTCCTGGGCCAGGGAATAGCGATCCAGCAGGCGCGTGGCGGCAGCGGAATACACCGAACAGTTACGGCAATGAATATGCTCGGCCAGCAATGGGCAAGAACGTTCGCCGTGTATACCAATACGGTTCCAGCAATCGTCGATTGCCTGGAGGTCTTGCTGGGTCAGGCTTGGTTCGCTCAGCTGGCCGCTCATCGATTACGTCCTTCCTTACTCAGGCCACGGGCAGCCCGGTCCTGCAAACGGCGGGCACCTTCGGTATCGCCTTGAGAGGCCAGCAGAGTCGCCAACTGCGCCAATGCCTCGGGATGTTGTGGCTGCAGGTACAACGCTTTGCGATACAAACCCTGCGCCTCCGCCGTCTGGCCGCCGAGATCGCTGAGCAGTCCCAGCCAATAAAACACTTGGGCTACCGGCTCATATAGTTTCAGGTAGCGCTCGCAGGCCGCGCGCGCCTCGGCACTTTTACCCTCGTTGGCCAGGCTTGCGATGTTTGCCAGCAAGCTGGCGGCTTCATTGTCGAGGCCCCCTGCCGGAGTGGGTACAGCTCTGGCGCTTGCAAGGACCGGCGGGCTTGACGCAAACGATCGGGGGCTCGCCCGCAACGGCAGACTGGCCCGCGAACGAGTAAAGGTCGCTGGCACCGGGGTTGGAAGCGACAGGGGCACAACAGCAGCAGGCGGCACTTCGGCTTTTTCCGCGCAGCGGCTAAAAGCAAACGACTGCGCAATACCGATTGAACGCATGCCCAAACGCGCCAGCAGACTGCCCTCGGCCGGACCGATAAACAACACGCCTTCTTCGCGGGTCATGCGCTTGAGCACCTCGAAAACGCGTTGTTGGGTCGCCAGATCGAAATAGATCAACAGATTGCGGCAGAACACGAAGTCATAAGCGGGTCTCGCCGCCAACAACGTCGGATCAAGCACGTTACCCGTCTGAAAGTTGACCTGGTTACACACCCGTTCATTGAGTAAAAAACCATCGACCTCAGCACTGAAATACTGGTCACGAAAGGTTATTTGCTCACCGCGAAACGAGTTTCTGCCATAAATCGCCCGCGTTGCCCGCTCGATGGACAAGGGACTGATATCGATGCCATCGACCTGAAACTGTTGCGGGCAAATCCCGGCATCGAACAGGGCCATGGCAATCGAATAGGGTTCTTCGCCCGTGGAACAGGGCAGGCTGAGGATACGCAGCGGTCGCGAGCCCATCAGTTCCGCCAGTCGCGTCTGCGCCAGCTTGCCCAGGGTCGAAAACGATTCCGGGTAACGAAAGAACCAGGTCTCGGGGACAATCACCGCTTCGATCAGCGCTTGCTGCTCGCTGGCCGACGTCTGCAACAACTGCCAATAGCCGTCACTGTCCTGCGCGCTCGATGCGGCGCAACGCTGGCGCACGGCGCGCTCGATGATCGCTTCACCGACCGAGGCAACGTCCAGACCGATGCGGTCCTTGAGGAAGGAAAAGAAACGCGCGTCATTGCTCATGGCGCCTCCTCGAACAGCTCGATATTCAAGGGTTGGGCAGGATAAAGCAGCTCGCGCACCGAATCACTGAGCAGGTCCTGGACCCGAATCCATTGCAGCAACCCTTGTTTGTCCTCGCGTACCGGGCCGAGGTAGGGTGACAGTCGATTATCCAGACCGTATTCCTTGAACTCGCGAGGCGGGCAACGCAGGGTATCGGTGGCCTGTTCCAGAATCAGGCCGAGCAACTGGCCGGATCGGTCAGCGTCCGGGCGATAGTGAACCAGGACCAGACGGGTACTGGTTCGAGTCTGTGCCGGGCGGCCAAAGGTGAGCGCACTGAGATCAATCACCGGCACCACCATGCCCCGGTACGCAAACACCCCGGCCACCCAATGTGGCGCCTGGGGGATGGGTCTGAGATGCAAACGTGGGAGTACTTCGGCGATTTCGACCGCCTCCAGGGCGTAACGCTCGTCACCTATGTGAAACAACAAAAACAGCTTGTTCTGCGGTAACGCCGGGGCGCCACGCTTGGCTGAGTGCTCGATCATCGTCCGGTCTCAGACTTTGAAACGCGAGACGCCGCTGCGCAGCCCCACCGCCACCTGGCTCAGCTCATCAATGGCGAAACTGGCCTGACGCAACGACTCAACTGTCTGGCTGCTGGCATCACCCAGTTGCACCAGCGCCTGATTGATCTGTTCGGCACCGGTGGCTTGCGCCTGCATGCCTTCGTTAACCATCAGGACTCGCGGCGCCAAGGCCTGCACCTGATAGATGATCTGCGAAAGCTGCTCGCCGACCTGCGTCACTTCGAACATGCCACGACGGACTTCTTCGGAGAACTTGTCCATGCCCATCACGCCTGCGGACACGGCCGACTGAATCTCACGAACCATCTGCTCGATGTCGTACGTCGCCACGGCGGTCTGATCGGCCAAGCGACGTACTTCAGTCGCAACCACGGCAAAACCGCGCCCATACTCACCCGCTTTTTCCGCTTCGATGGCCGCGTTGAGCGACAAGAGGTTGGTCTGGTCGGCCACTTTGACGATGGTCACTACCACCTGATTGATGTTGCCGGCCTTCTCATTGAGGATCGCCAACTTGGCGTTGACCAGATCGGCAGCCCCCATGACCTGATGCATGGTCTCTTCCATACGCGCCAGGCCTTGCTGGCCGGAGCCTGCAAGGATCGAAGCCTGATCCGCGGCGGAGGTGACCTCGGTCATAGTGCGCACCAGATCACGGGACGTGGCGGCGATTTCTCTGGAGGTCGCACCGATTTCCGTGGTGGTGGCAGCCGTTTCGGTGGCCGTGGCCTGTTGCTGTCTGGAGGTCGCGGCGATCTCGGTCACCGAGGTGGTGACCTGTACCGACGAACGCTGGGCCTGTGAAACCAGGCCCGTCAACTCGGTCATCATGTCGTTGAAGCCAGTTTCGACTGCACCGAACTCATCTTTGCGGTCCAGGTCCAGGCGCTTGCTCAAGTCACCGGTGCGCATGACCTCGAGAATCTGCACGATGCGCTGCATCGGCGCCATGATTGCGCGCATTAACAGCAAGCCACAGCTCGCGGCAGCAGCCAGGGCGATCAGCAGGGAAATACCCATGCTGATTTTCGCGTCAGTCACCGAGACGCTAATTGATTCGGCCGCATGGTCAGCCAGTTTCTTGTTTTCGGTGATCAACGTATTGATAAGATCGCGACCCAGATTCCAGACAGGGGACAGCTGCGTGTTGAGCGCACTGCGGGCCTTGATAAAATCATTGGCTTGATAAAGCGCGAGAACGTCATCGAGGGCTTTCCGATAAACCTCATGTTGCCTCTCAAATGCATCGAAGCGGACCTGGTCATCTGAGCTGAAAATGGTTTTCTTATAGTTGCTCACTTCGTTTTCGAGGATGGCTTCGTTAGCCTTGAACTGCTCAAGTTCAGCCGTCGTAAGCGGCCGACCTTCGTCTTCGCCGAGCAGCTTCAAGGTGACAACGTAACTAGTGCCCCATGCATTGCGGATGGTGGTGCTGTAATAAAGGCCCGGCAGAGCATCAGTGCGGACCTGCTCCTCGCTGGACTGAATAGAAAGCAGTCGGGAGTACGACACGACAACCATCAACAACATGATGGCGATGATCACAGCGAAACTCGCCAGAATCCGTTGGCGCAACGTCCAGTTCTTCACAGTCAGCCCTCAAGAGTTCAACACCGGCAGCATCCGCCGAGTTCAAGAAGTGGACCAACAGACGGCCCAAAGCAGGCTGAGTATAGCCCAGCCCCCTTAAGGCTAATACGGGTGTTTCCGACATACTTTCAGCTGGTTGCTCACCCTTTATCAGAAGCCTGCCGCACCTGCGCCTCAAGCTCTACCTTGAGTGCAGGGTCCAACCTGAGTTGGCGAGCAAGTTCGTCAAGATAGGCGCGCTCCATAAAGTGCTCCTCATCCACCAACATCACGCTGGCAATGTACATTTCGGCGGCCATTTCCGGCGTGTTCGCCGCTCGAGCGACTTCTGCCGGATCGAGAGGTTTGTTGAGTTCGGCCTGCAACCAATGCCGCAGCTCCTGATCGTTGGTCAGCTTGGTGAATTCACCCTCTATCAACTGACGCTCACGGTCATCAACATGGCCGTCCGCCTTGGCCGCAGCCACCAGTGCCCTGAGAATCGCCTGACTGTGCTCTTCGACCTGCGGCGCTGGCAGCCGGTCAATAGTTTGTGGCTCGGAGTGTGGGGCTGTGCCTTGATTGGCTTGCCAATTGCCATAGGCTTTGTAGGCCAAAACCCCCAGCGCCGCGAGACCACCGTAGGTCAGCGCCTTGCCGCCCACCTTGCGTGCGGTTTTATTACCCATCAGCAAACCCATCGCACCAGCCGCCAATGCTCCGCCGCCCGCACCGGACAGGAACCCACCCAACCCTCCGCCCGCCCCACCGAGCAAACCGCCTAACCCCCCTGAACCGCCCGCAGCGGGGGCGCTGTTATCGGAATGATTGCCCGTTCGCACGCCAGTTTTGTTCTGTAGCAGGTCCTGCCCGGACTTAAGCAGTTGATCGAGTAAGCCACGCGTATTCATGGGAAAGCCTCCAGAACTTGTCAGTCGTTTCGTGGCAAGCAGAGTAGAACGAAGTGTGTCCGGGCAGGTTTGAGGAGTGCTTCGAAATGTTGCATGGCCCTCCAGGCAGCGTCACTCGCTCAACTATCGTTTAAAAAGATATACACTCTGAAACATCTAAAAAACCAATCAACAACCTCGCCAGAGCTGCCCTCTCATGATGACGTTGCGCCAGATCCGTCACTTCATCGCGGTCGCGGAAACCGGTTCGATCTCGGCCGCCGCACAGGCGGTGTACATTTCCCAGTCCACGCTGACGTTGGCGATCCAGCAACTGGAACAGGAAATCGGCGTCACGCTGTTCAACCGCCATGCCAAGGGCATGAGCCTGACCCATCAGGGCCACCAGTTCCTGCGCCAGGCGCACTTGATCCTGGCCACGGTGGACAACGCCAAGCGCAGCCTGCAACAAAGCACCGACCAGGTAGCAGGCCAGTTGATTGTCGGCGTGACCAGCCTGGTGGCGGGCTATTACCTGGCGGACTTGTTGACTCGTTTTCAGCGTGCTTACCCCAACGTCGACATCCGCGTAATGGAAGACGAGCGCCCGTATATCGAGCATTTGCTGGTCAGCGGCGAGATTGATGTCGGGGTGTTGATCCTGTCCAACCTCGAAGACCGCTACGCCCTGCAAACCGAAGTACTCACCCACTCACCGCACCGGGTCTGGCTGCCTGCGCAGCACCCCCTGCTGGAACACGACAGCATTAACCTGGCAGACGTCGCTCGCGAGCCGTTAATTCAGCTCAATGTCGATGAAATGGACATGAATGCCCAGCGCATGTGGTCGCGAGCCGGCCTGCAACCGCACATCACACTGCGCACAGCTTCGACCGAAGCCGTCCGGAGCCTGGTGGCAGCCGGACTCGGGGTTTCCATCCAGCCAGACATGACCTATCGGCCCTGGTCGCTGGAGGGCGACATCATCGAAGCGCGCCCCTTGGCGGACCTCAGCCAGACCCTGGACGTAGGCCTGGCATGGCGCCGAGGCACGGCACGACCCGCGTTGGTCGACCCCTTTTTGAGCGTCGCCCGCGAGCAACCTCATACCGGGCGCAGGCTATCTATTTAATCGAACGCAGCTTTCAGTATTTAGCATTTGTCGACCTCTCGCCCGCGCACTAGTCTCTGTGGCTATAGATGGCCGGGCGCGCCAAGGAGCAAGCCCATGGACCCCACGGCCACAAAAAAAAAGAGAGCACCCAACATGCCCGGCGCGCACCCGCCCCCATTGTTCACGGCACTGTTAATCGACGGTGAACTGGTCGCAGGCCAAGGTTTCGTCGAACCGATCCTCAATCCAGCCACCGGCGAAGTACTGACTCATATTGCCGAAGCCAGCATTGAACAAGTCGAATCCGCAATCCTCGCCGCCCACCGCGCCTTTGCCAGCTGGTCTCGAACCACACCGCAACAACGCTCGAACATCCTGCTGTCCATTGCCAACGTCATTGAAAAACAAGCCGATCAGCTCGCCCGCCTGGAATCGCTGAACTGCGGCAAGCCCCTGCACCTGGCGCGCCAGGATGACTTAAGCGCGACGGTCGACGTGTTCCGTTTTTTCGCTGGCGCCGTGCGCTGCCAGACAGGACAACTCTCCGGCGAATACCTGCCAGGCTACACCAGCATGGTTCGGCGTGACCCGATTGGCGTGGTGGCGTCCATCGCGCCGTGGAATTACCCGATCATGATGGCCGCCTGGAAAATCGCCCCGGCACTGGCGGCGGGCAACACGTTGGTGTTCAAACCGTCCGAACACACACCACTGTCGATCCTGGCGCTGGCCCCGGCGCTGGCTGAGCTGTTGCCGCGCGGGGTCATCAATATCATCTGCGGCGGCGGTGAAGGTGTCGGTAGCCATTTAGTCAGCCACCCGAAAGTACGCATGGTATCGCTGACCGGTGACATCGTTACCGGACAAAAAATCCTTCAGGCAGCCGCCAAAACCCTCAAACGCACGCACCTGGAACTGGGCGGCAAAGCCCCGGTCATCGTCTGCAACGACGCTGACATTCAGGCGGTGGTTGAGGGCGTGCGCACCTACGGCTACTACAACGCGGGGCAGGATTGCACGGCCGCGTGCCGAATCTACGCACAGACAGGCATTCATGATCGCTTGGTGGCCGAACTCGGCGCGGCGGTCAGCAGCCTGCGCTTTGCCGGCAAACGTGACGCCGACAATGAAATCGGTCCGCTGATCAGCACCCGCCAGCGTGATCGGGTCGCCAGCTTCGTCGAGCGTGCATTGGGCCAGCCACACATCGAGCGCATTACGGGCGCAGCGGTGCATTCCGGGGCAGGCTTCTACTATCAGCCGACCCTGCTCGCCGGCTGCAAACAAACCGACGAGATCGTCCAGCGCGAGGTGTTCGGTCCGGTCGTCACCGTGACCCGCTTCGATCAGCTTGAGCAAGCGGTGGACTGGGCCAACGACTCGGAATACGGCCTGGCGTCGTCGATCTGGACCCAGAATCTGGACAAGGCCATGCAAGTCGCCGCGCGCTTGCAGTACGGATGCACCTGGATCAATAGCCATTTCATGCTGGTCAGCGAAATGCCCCACGGCGGCCTCAAGCGCTCGGGTTATGGCAAGGATTTATCCAGCGACTCGTTGCAGGATTACAGCGTGGTGCGCCACATCATGGCGCGTCACGGGCAAGACTTGAGCTGAACAACGCTCAAGACGAATGACTGCACTACGCTTTACAGCACTCTAATAATCAGCCCGAAAAGGGCATGTCGTACCCGTTCAAAACTGCCCCGACCATAATTAAAGAAGAGGGAATCCCATGTCAGTGCTCAAGACCGCAGTACTCAGCGCTGTAGTCACCGGTATGTTCACCAGCTGCGGTGTCTCCGCGGCAGAGATGCTCAAAACCGTAGGCGACGGCGAGGGCCAGCTCGATATTGTCGCGTGGCCGGGCTACATCGAACGGGGTGAAAGCGACAAGGCATACGATTGGGTAACCGGCTTCGAGCAAGAGACCGGCTGCAAGGTCAGCGTCAAAACTGCCGCCACCTCCGATGAGATGGTCAGCTTGATGGCCAAGGGCGGTTATGACCTGGTGACGGCATCAGGCGATGCGTCGCTGCGACTGATCGTCGGCAAGCGGGTCCAGCCCATCAACACCGCGCTGATTCCGAACTGGAAGAACATCGACCCGCGCCTGGCGAACGGTCCTTGGTACGTGGTCAACAAACAAACCTACGGCACGCCTTATCAGTGGGGCCCGAACGTGCTGATGTACAACACCACTGTGTTCAAGGTCGCGCCCGTCAGCTGGAGCGTGGTATTCGAAGCGCAAAACCTGCCAGACGGCAAACCCAACAAAGGCCGTGTGCAGGCTTATGACGGCCCGATCTATATCGCAGATGCCGCGCTGTACCTGAAGTCGACCCAGCCTGAACTGGGGATTAAAAACCCGTATGAACTCAACGAAACCCAGTACAAGGCGGTCCTCGACCTACTGCGCAAACAACAGCCGTTGATCCACCGTTATTGGCACGACGCCACCGTCCAGATGAGTGACGTCAAGAACGAAGGCGTCGCGGCCTCCAGCTCATGGGGCTACATGGTCAACGGCCTCAAGGCTGACAAACAGCCTGTGGCCTCGACCATTCCAAAAGAAGGCGCTACCGGCTGGGCTGACACCACCATGCTCCACGCCGACGCTAAGCACCCGAACTGTGCCTACAAGTGGATGGACTGGTCGCTGCAACCTAAAGTCCAGGGCGACGTTGCCGCCTGGTTCGGTTCATTGCCAGCAGTACCCGCAGCGTGCAAGGCCAGCGAACTGCTGGGTGCCGAAGGGTGCGCGACCAATGGTTTCGACCAGTTCGACAAGATCGCTTTCTGGAAAACCCCGCAAGCTGAAGGCGGCAAGTTCGTGCCGTACAGCCGCTGGACCCAGGATTACATCGCGATCATGGGCGGTCGCTGAGTCCGTCTGAAGGTCCTGCGGACCTTACCGCAGGCAAACCATGCTCCTACAAAATCTGCGCTGTCCCTGTAGGAGCGGGCTTGCCCGCGAGCGACTGCAAAGCAGTCGCAAATGATTCACCCGCATTTTCGGAGCTACACACCATGACGCTTGCAGTCCAGTTCACCCACGTTTCCCGTCAGTTCGGCGAAGTGAAAGCCGTTGACCGGGTTTCCATTGATATTCAGGACGGTGAGTTCTTTTCCATGCTGGGCCCGTCGGGCTCGGGCAAAACTACCTGTCTGCGCTTGATTGCCGGTTTCGAGCAGCCGAGCGCAGGCTCAATCCGCATTCATGGCGAAGAGGCGGCAGGCCTGCCGCCCTATCAGCGTGATGTGAACACCGTGTTCCAGGACTATGCGTTGTTCCCGCACATGAACGTGCGGGACAACGTTGCCTATGGCTTGAAGGTCAAGGGCGTCGGTAAAGCCGAACGTCTCAAGCGTGCCGAGGAAGCCTTGGCCATGGTCGCGCTCAATGGCTACGGCGACCGCAAACCGGTGCAACTCTCCGGCGGCCAGCGTCAACGTGTTGCACTGGCACGCGCCTTGGTCAATCGGCCCCGCGTGCTGCTGCTCGATGAGCCGCTGGGCGCCCTCGATTTGAAGCTGCGCGAACAGATGCAAGGCGAGCTGAAGAAGCTCCAGCGCCAACTCGGCATCACCTTTATTTTCGTCACTCACGATCAGACCGAAGCCCTGTCCATGTCCGACCGCGTGGCGGTGTTCAACAAAGGGCGCATCGAGCAGGTCGATACCCCACGTAATCTGTACATGAAGCCGGCCACCACCTTTGTCGCCGAGTTCGTTGGCACCTCCAACGTATTGCACGGCGAGCTGGCCCTGCAATTGAGCGGCATCGCTCAACCGTTTTCGATTCGCCCGGAACACATCCGCTTTGCCGAAGGCCAGGTTGGCAGTCACGAGATCCAGGTCAGCGGCCTGCTGCACGATATTCAATATCAAGGCAGCGCCACCCGCTACGAACTCACCCTCGACAACGGCCAGACCCTGAATATTAGCCAGGCCAACAACCAGTGGCTGGACA